>JAYWAO010000549.1:0-22876 GCA_043782365.1 Deltaproteobacteria bacterium | reverse complement strand
TCTCGGCCAGCGCCTCGCCCAGGCCGAGCCCGTCGAGCGCGGCGGGCCGCAGCGCGTGGGCGAGCCGGCGCAGCTCTTCGAGCGTCTGCTCCACCTGCTTGCGCGCGGCCGCGATGGCGGGCCGGGCCTCCGCATTCGAGCGGCGCTCGGCGAGGTCGAGCTGGATGGCCGCCGCGGTGAGGGTCTGGCCGGCGCCGTCGTGAAGCTCGCGCGCGAGGCGGCCGCGCTCCTCTTCGTGGGCGCGCACCAGGGCATCGGCGAGCAGCTGCCGCTCGCGCCCCGTTCGCTGCAGCGCCTCCACCAGCCCCGCGCGCTGCAGCGAGAGCCCGGCCTGCCGCCCGAGCGCCTCCAGCATGCGGCGGTGCATCGGGTGGAGCGCGAGCGCGCGCGGCGCGAGGCCGAGCAGCGCGCCCGTCGCCTGGCCGCTCGCGTTGCCGTCGCCAGCCACGGGGATGGCGAAGCCCAGCCGCGCGCCCGGACAGAGCGCGCGCAGCTCCGCCGAGAGCAGCGACTCGGCGCCGTCCGAGACGCTGGCGAAGCGGTCCTCGTGCGCCACCTGCGCGGCCCACGGCTCGATCGCCAGAGGCTGGTCCCAGCGGGCCTGCAGGCGCCGGCCGAGCGGGCCGTGGGTGGTCAGCTGCCGCTCGCCCGTGCCGACGTCGACGAACACCGTGTGCGAGAGCGCGAGCGCCTGCGCGAGCACGTCACAGAGGGCCAGCATCGCGCCGCGGCTCCCTTGGGCCGAGAGCGAAGCCTCGAGCGCCTGCCTCGGCAGCTCCAGCTCGCTGACGTCGGCCACCACGCCGGCGACGAGGCCCGCGGGGACGTCCGCAGACTCGACCGCCACCATCGTCTCGCGGCACCAGAGCACGCGGCCGTCCTGGTGGATCAGCCGGTACTTGAGCGGCGCATACGGCGTGCCCGCGGCCACCTCCAGCTCGGCGCGGAGCCGGGGCAGATCCTCGGGGTGCACGTGCGCGAGCAGGAGCTCGTCCTCGCCGGTGAGCTGCGCGGGCTCGAGCCCGAAGATCAGCCGCGTCGCATCGGAGATGAAGAGCGGCCTGCGCGCGCCGCGCTCGCCCGCGGCCGCGAGATAGATCACCGCCTCGATGCGGCCGGAGAGCGCCCGCAGCTGCTCGGGCAGCTCGATCACTCGCCGAGCCCGGTGAGGTGGTTGCGGATGGCGAACTTCACCAGTCCGGCGACGTTGCGGATGGCGAGCTTGTCCATGATCGCGGTGCGGTGGCCGTCCACCGTCTTGGGCGAGAGGTGCAGCTTGCCGGCGATCTCCTTCGAGGTGAGCCCGTCGGCGAGCAGCCGCAGCACGTCGCGCTCTCGCGGGGTCAGCTGGGCGCGCGCGCCGGCCGCAGGGACGCCGCTGCGCACCGCCTGCATCACCTGACCGGCCACGCGCGGGGAGAGGTAGACGTCGCCGCGGGCGGCGGCGCGGATCGCCTGCGTCAGCTCGCGCGCCGCGTCCTCCTTCACCACGTAGCCCGCCACGCCCGCGTCCACCGCGGCCCGCACGAAGGCGTCCTCCTTGTGCATCGAGAGCAGCACGATCTTGGTGTGCGCGCCGCTGGCGACGACCTGCCGGGCGACCTCCAGACCGGTGAGCCCGGGCATCTGGATGTCGAGCACGGCGACGTCGGGCTTGTGCAGCTCGATGGCCGCCACCGCGGCCGGGCCATCGGAGACCTGCGCCACCACCGAGATGCCGGGCTCCGCCTCCAGCACTGCGCGCAGGCCGTCGCGGACGATGGCGTGGTCATCGGCGAGCAGGACGCGGAGCGGGGCGGGTTGCTGCTGGGACATGGCTGCCTTCCGGGTTTGCATCGGCTTGGCTCAGGGCGAGAAGCGCACGAGCAGCGAGGCGGAGAGGAGGTCGAGCTGCGAGCTGTAGTCGCCGTTGCCGACGATGGTGGGCACGGTGCCCGGCAGCGCCACCACCTGCTGCACGGTCGAGTCGCGCACCTGCCGGTCGGGCTGGACGAAGTGCGCGTAGGCCGCGAAGACCGCCCAGCGGCCGGTGTCATAGCCGACGCCGAGCGTGCCGGCGCCGCGGGCCCAGTGGGCGACGTCGAGCGTCTGCCGGCCGGAGGGCACCGCCGAGCCCTCGTAGAGCACGCCCGCGCTGACCGACAAGCCCTCGAGCGCGCGCGACAGCTTGCCGAGGTGGACCTTTCCGCCGAGCCGCACGCTGCCGGTGTCGGTGAGGCTCTTCTGCAGGATGATCTCGGGCAGCTGCGTGGTGCTCCCGCCGAGCGTGAAGCGGATGTCCTGGGGCACGATCCGCACCTGCGAATAGGTGGACCAGCCCTCGAGCGTCGCGGCCAGCTCCACCTCGAAGAGGGGCCGCTTGAAGCGGACGCCCGCGCGCCAGAACCAGGGCAGGGTGAGGTGGAACCGCGCGTCCTGCCCCTGGATCGCCGCGCCCGCGGCCACCAGCGCGGGCGAGAGGTCGGCGGTGATGGTCCCGTTGGCATGGATTCGATAAGGGAGCTGGTAGACGAGGCCCACGTCGAACCCGTGGGGCAGGTGCACCGAGAGGCCGAACGAGCCGCTCGGCCGCGCGAAGTCCTGCCCGGAGAGCTTGAGCTGCGCGTCGAGGTTCGGGTCCTCCCCCTGCGCGAGGCCCGACGAGACCGACTGCTTGCTGGCGAACGACGCGTTCACCAGCTGGAAGGTCGCGCCGAAGTCGAGCCACTCGAACGGCCGCGCCGCGAAGGCCAGCGCGGCGATATAGACCTTGTTGGCCGAGAAGATGTTGGCATATCGCTGCGGCGCGAGCTGCTGCACCACGCGGCCAGTTGCGCCAGCGGCCCGCAGCGCGTCGGGGTCGATATAGCTGTATCCGGTGGCGCCATTATAGGGAAAGCCGCCCAGCGCGACCACCATCGGCACCGGCGTGGAGGGGATACGCCACGCAGCCCCGCCGGTCGGCGCGAGCGACGTCAGCGAGATCCCGCCGCCGTTCGCCACGGGCGCGAAGCCCTGGGGATTGGTCCCGGCGCTGGTGAGCCGCTGGAACCCGACGCGGTGCCAGGTGGCCCGGGGATCCAGCTGCAGCACGAGGATCCCGTCGATCGACATCAGCCCGGCCGGGTTGTACCAGAGCGCGGTGAGGTTGCCCGGTGATGCCACCTGCGCGCCGGCCTGGCCGAGCGCGTCGCCGCCGAGGTCGGGGATCCCCAGGCCCGCGGCGCCCGCCGCGCTCGCGCCGAGGCAGAGCGCGAGGAGCGCGCGTGCGCAGAGGCCGCCAGCCGGCTTGCGAGCTGCGGCCGAGCGCAGTCGCACCGGCTAGCCGGCCAGCCGGTTGAGGCGGTGGTAGAACGGCGTCTTGCTCGCTTCGCTCTTCTCGCGCACGGGCCCCTCGATGAACGGCAGGTAGATGACGCGGCGCCGGCTCGCCTCGCCGGCCACCGTGGCCTGCGCCACCCGGTGCCAGAGGCGGCCGTCGTGCAGGGTGAGATCGCCGGCCTCGGCCTCGACGCAGACCTCGCGCGGGTCGGGCTTGCGGTCGAGGAAGTAGAGCTTGGTGAAGAGCATCCCGAACCAGCCCTGCTTGTGGGTCCCGGGCAGGAGGCGCAGGCCGCCCTTCGAGCGGGGCGAGTCGTCGAGGTAGAGCCCCACCTGCCAGAGCGGGCGCAGCTTGCGGCCGGGCAGGAAGAGGTCGCGCAGCGTGTCGGTGTGCCAGCCGAGGTCCTTGCGGCTGCCGCCCCCTTCGCGGTTCAAGTAGTGGTTGACGACCATGCCGTCCTTCTCGCGCTCGCCGAGGCGGAACTGCGGACCGAGCAGCCTGCGCACGCCCTCGAACCGCTCCTGCGCGAGGAACCCGTGCAGCGCCTCGGAGAAGCAAGAGGCGAAGGCGAAGCGGCTGACGTAGGGCTTGCCGTCGAGCCCGGTGCGGTACTGGACGGGGATCCCGAAGACACTCTTGCGCTGCTCGGCGAGCCACTTCGCCTCGAGGGCCTCGAGGTGGCCCAGGATCCCGGCCACCTCGGGCTTCTGGAGGAAGCCCTTGAAGACGATGAAGCCGTTCTGGTCGAGGAAGGCCTGCTGCTCGGCGGTGAGCGCGGACCCGAGGTCGAAGCGGGGGATGTCCATCCAACTGGCATAGCGCCCGCGACGCACAGAGAGATATCCGGGGTGTCTCGGGACGGCGAGCCATTGATCACTGAAGACACCCCCGGAGGATACCGGGGGTAAGGACCTTCGTCGACGTGGATCTTCCGGCTCTTCGCGGAATTCCGTGCGAGGTCGCCAGGCCATTCGGGTGCGGAGGTCGCAAGTAGGGATTCGGCGCCAAGCAAGGTCGCCCGATCAGGAGCCCCGGCAAATGCCGGGGCTAGAAGGACGGCCGCCCTCCGGGCTGTGGCCCCCCGAGCCTACCCGGTGATCCTCTCGACCGTGTCGTGCAGCGTCTTCCCGAGCACCCCGCACAGCGTCCCGAGGAACTTGAAGGCCACCGTGAAGTTCAGCCCGAGCGACTTCTCCAGCGCGTCCGCCTCCACGCGCACGAGCTTGCACGGCCCGAGCGCCACCACCGACGCCGACCGCGGCCTGCCGTCCACCGAGGCCATGAACCCGAAGAGATCGCCCTTGGCCAGCCTGGCGAGCGCCTTCTCTCCCGCGGGTGTAGCCTTGCGCACCTCGAGCATGCCGTCGTCCACCACGAAGAAGCTGCGGGTGGTGTCGCCCTCGACCACCACGCGCTCGTCCGCGGCGACCTCCAGCTGCTGGCCGAGCATCGAGAGCCAGGCCGCTTCCTCGCCGGTGAGGTGGGGTGGGCGGCCGAGCGGACCCTGGGCCAGCTCCTGTGCGGGCCCGGGCGTTACGGGCGGCGGACGCGAGAGCGGCGTCGCGGCGGGGCTGCGCGCGGCCACCTCGCTCACCTGCCGCAGCTTCTCGGAGATCGACCGGGCATAGGCCGAGAGCAGGCCCAGCGCCAGCGAGCGGTGGTGGCGCAGCTCCGCCTTGAGCGGACCCTTGGGCACGCAGCGCACGATGGTCGGCTCCACCGCCACGTGCCGCACCAGCGCGGAGAGGTGCGCGAAGCCCTCCTCCTCGCCGAAGAGGTCGCCCGGGCCGAGACGCGCGAGCACCACCTCGCCGTCCGGGGCCTGCGCGCGCAGCTCGACCGCGCCTGCGGCGATCAGCGAGAGCCACTCGGACGGTGCGCCGCCCGACAGCACGACCGCGCCGGCGGGGAACTCGTCGAGCTTGGAGAGGGATTCGAGGCGGTCGCGGTCGCGCTCGTCGAGGCGGGCAAACCGGTCACTGGTAGAGAAGGCGTGCATTGATCGCCCAAGGTGCCCCAGGTCGGGAGGCTGGGCAAGCGGGCCGGCCCCTGTGTAGGTTCTCACGATGACCCTATGCGCGGTGATCTACGACCTCGACGGCACGCTCTTGGACTCGCGGCAGGACCTGACGGAGGCGGTCAGCCGCACCCTGCGGCGCCTCGGGCACGCGCCGCTCGACGGCGCGCTGGTCTGGTCGTTCGTCGGCGAGGGCGCGGAGCTCTTGGTGCGGCGGGCGCTCGCGGCGGCGCGGCTGCGGGACGAGCTCGGTGCGGACCTTCCAGCGCAGCTCCCGGCTGCGCTGGTGGCCGAGGCGATGCCCCTCTGGCGCGAGAGCTACGGCGACTGCCTGCTCGACACCACCCGCCTCTTCCCGGGGCTGGAGGCCGTGCTCGACGGGCCGCCTCCCCTCCGCGCGGTGCTCACCAACAAGCCTGGGGGGTTCACGCGCCGCCTCCTGGACGGGCTGGGGCTCAGCGCGCGCTTCGCGAAGGTGCTCGGCGGCGACGAAGCGCCTCGCAAGCCCGACCCCGCGGGCCTGCTGTCGATCTGCGCCGCGCTCGATGTCGCACGCTCAGAAGCGCTGATGGTCGGCGACAGCCTGGTGGACCTTGCGGTGGGCCGCGCCGCGGGCGTGCGCGTCTGCGCCGTCACCTGGGGGCACGCGAGCCGCGAGGAGCTCCTCGCTGCCCGGCCCGACTTCCTGGTGGAGACGGCGAGCGAGCTCGGCGCGACCATCGCCCGGCTCTAACCTTCGGTCCTCGCGTCTCGCGGGCCGCGCAAGGAGAAGTTCGCGCGGGCGCCGCGTCCCCTAATCGGCGGATGCGACCTTGTCACCTCTTGACTACGGCCCGCACTAGCGCCAAACAACCGCGCACAACTTGCAGACCCTGGAGGCTCACGTGGCAGAGAGCGCAAAGCTCAGCGTCAACGGTGTCGACCTCGACCTCGCGGTGACGGTCGGCAGCGAAGGGGAGCGCGGTCTCGACATCTCCAAGCTGCGCGACAAGGCGGGGATCGTCACGCTAGACCCGGCGTTCATGAACACCGCGTCCACCGAGAGCGCGATCACCTACCTCGACGGCGAGAAGGGGATCCTCCGCTACCGTGGCATCCCCATCGACGAGCTGGGGGACAACTCTACCTTCGTCGAGACCTCGTACCTGCTCATCTACGGGCACCTCCCGACGGCCGCCGAGCTGGCGAAGTTCCAGACCAGCCTGACGCGCCACTCGATGATCCACGAGGACATGAAGCGCTTCTTCGACGGGTACCCGGGCACCGCGCACCCGATGGCGATCCTCTCTTCGATGGTCACCTCGCTCTCGTCGTTCTACCCGCAGGCGCTCAACGCCAAGGCCGACGAGTTCCGCGACATCACCATCATCCGCTTGATGGCGAAGCTCGCGACCATCGCCGCCTTCTCCTACAAGAAGAGCATCGGGCACCCGTTCGTCTACCCGAAGAACGACCTCGACTACTGCGGCAACTTCCTCCGCATGATGTTCGCGGTCCCGGCCGAGGACTACGTCGTCAACCCGGTCGCGGTGAAGGCGCTCAACCTGCTGCTCATCCTCCACGCCGACCACGAGCAGAACTGCTCGACCTCCACCGTGCGCATCGTCGGCTCGGCCCAGACCAACCTCTTCGCGTCGATCAGCGCGGGCATCTGCGCGCTCTGGGGCCCGCTGCACGGCGGCGCCAACCAGGAGGTCGTCGAGATGCTCACCGACATCCGCACGCAGGGCCTGACCGCGCAGCAGTTCGTCGACCAGGTGAAGGACAAGAAGAGCGGCGTCAAGCTGATGGGCTTCGGCCACCGCGTCTATAAGAACTTCGACCCGCGCGCGAAGATCATCAAGAAGGCCTGCGACGACGTCCTCATCTCGCTCGGCGTCAAGGACCCGATGCTCGACCTCGCCAAGGAGCTGGAGGCGGCGGCGCTCTCGGATCCGTACTTCGTCGAGCGCAAGCTGTACCCTAACGTCGACTTCTACTCCGGGATCATCTACCGCGCGCTCGGCATCCCCACCCAGATGTTCACGGTGATGTTCGCCCTCGGCCGTCTCCCGGGCTGGATCGCGCACTGGAAGGAGATGATCGAGGCTCCGGGCACCAAGATCAGCCGCCCCCGGCAGATCTACACGGGGCCGAAGAAGAACTCGTACGTGCCGATCTCGCAGCGCGGGTAGGGCACCGGTCGATCGGCCGGCCGGGCGCGCCGGCCGGTACCCGAATGCGTCACCGTGGCAAAACGCGCCGGCAAGAAATGTCGTGCTGCGCGATGGCCGGGCGGCGCCTACATCTAGAAAGTGGACAGCCGCCCGCCTTCCCTCACTCTGGGAGCCGGGCGGGCCTGCTTCGTGCACCCGGTCATGCCCGTTCCGGCCTCAAGAGCGGATTGGAGTGCTCCGATGACGTATTCAATGCGCGAATTCCGCGAATTCCTGCTGCTCCCGATGCTGGCGGTTTCGCTCGCTTGCGGCCCCAGCGGGCCGCACGAAGACCCCTTCGCCGTCCAGCGCCAGGACCTGGTGACGCCGCTGGCGCTGCCGGGAAGGCCGGGCAACGGCCTCGCGGTGAAGAACGTCTGCCCGGGCCAGGCCAGCAACGGCAACTGCAACTTCGCCAGCATGGACACCATCGCGAAAGCGGTGGCCGCGCTCAACAGCACGGCAGCCACCGTGACGCCCCCGGCGGCCCCCGCCGTCTTCTCGTGGGTGCAGCCCGGCCCGGTCGACTTCACCGACTACAACGGGGCGACGCGCGGCCTGTTCAACGTCGACTTCGACACGCGGCAGCTCTACCCGTTCGGCACCGCGCACCTCTTCCCCTGGAGCTTCGCAGGCTGGATCGCCATCCCCCCGAGCAACGCCGCGGTGACGAAGACCTTCGCGGTGGGCTCCGACGACGGCGTGCTGCTGGCGGTCTCGAACGGGACGCAGCTCTTCAGCTGCAGCGCTGGCGTGCGCAGCTTCGCCTACGGCTGCACCCCCTCCAGCCCGACCAACCCGCAGCCGCCGAACACGACCAACCTGCAAGTCACCTTCCCGGCCAACGCGGCGGGCGCGCTGTACCCGATCGAGCTCGTCTTCTTCGAGCAGACCGGCCAGTCCGGCGTGGAGCTCACCTGGGCCGACGGCGCGAAGGCCGCCAACCCGGCCTCGGGTGCAGTCAACGGCTTCACGCTGATCCCGCAGGCGAGCCTCTATGCGCCCGACGTCAAAGCGGCGCTCTACGTGGACAACCTCACCTCCGCCGCCGCGGCGGTCACGCAAGGCACGCAGCTGCGCTACACGGCGGGCATCGTCAACCAGGGGCCCGTCGCCGCGAGCGGGCTCAAGTTCACCGTGGTGGTGGCGACCGCGCAGCTCACCGGCCTCGCCTCGGCCACCACGGGCTGCACCGCAGCGACGGCGGGTGGGAACGCGACGCTCACCTGCACGGGCATCAGCGTGGCGGCAGGCGCGACCGCCAACATCGTCTTCACCGCCACGGTCGCCAACGCCGTCGCCGACGGGACCTCCATCGACGTGCAGGGCGTGGTCCAGGGCCTCGCCACCTCGAACGACTTCTCCACGGGCGGCACGCCGCTGGTGGGCGACACCGCGCAGATCTTCGTCTACACCGACGACGCCGCGGCGGTGCCGCCGATCTCCACGCAGGAGTCGGGCAACGGGCCGGCCTCGCTGGTGGGCATCGGCGCCGGGCTCTCCGACGACGACGCCACCCGCGTCACGCTGACCTACCCCGTCACGCAGCCTCCCGCGGTGACCGGGCCGGCGGGCACGCTCACCTCGGCCACCACGCAGGTGGTGAGCGGCACCAGCCCCTACCAGGCGGGCTTGAGCATCAAGGTGACCCTGACCAGCGGCGCCACCACCACCTCGTGCACCGCCACCGTGGTGCAGGGCGGCGGCTGGACCTGCCCCGCGCTCGCGCTCGACGCGGGCGCCTGGAGCGCGGTCGCCACGCTGGTCAACCCGGCCGGCCTCCCGGGCACGCCCTCGCCGGCCTTCGCCTTCACCGTGAGCGCGCCGCCTGCGCCCACCGTCACCCAGCCCGCCGCCAACGGCGTGCTGCGCAGCCAGCCCACGGTGATCGCGGGCACCAGCACCTCGCCGGCGGGCACCCCCATCAAGGTGAGCGTGGTCGATCCGACGAACACCACCCGCACCTGCAACGCCACGGTGCAGACCGACGGCAGCTGGATCTGCTCGCTGGCCCTGGCCGACGGCGGCTACTCGGTGAGCGCGGCGGCGCTCTCGGTGACGGGCACGCCGGGGGCCTCGAGCGCGAGCAGCAACTTCACGGTCAACACCGTTGGCCTGCCCGCGCCGACCCTCGCGCAGACCGCCTCACCGACCACCAACAACAGGCCCGCCCTCGGCGGCACCGCCCAGGCGAGCGCGCTGGGCGCGGGGTTCAAGCTGGTGGTCTACGACGGCCCCACGGCGATCTGCACGGTGAGCCCGCTCTCCGCCACGCCCTGGTCCTGCACGCCCGGCAGCGCGCTCGGCGAGGGCCAGCACGTGCTCACCGCGGTCATCTTCGACGCCGCGGGCAACGCCTCGCCGGCCTCCAACGCGGACGCCTTCGTGGTCGATACGGTGAAGCCCGCCGCGCCGACGCTGGCCGCGGTGCCTTCGCCGAGCAACGTCACCAAGCCGGTTTACAGCGGCACCGGCGAGCCCTTCGCGACGGTGACGGTGAAGGACAACTCGGGCGCCACGCTCTGCACCGCCGTGGTGGCCGCCTCGGGCGCGTGGACCTGCACCTCCGCCACCGCGCTCGCGCAGGGCGTCTACGTCAATGTCAGCGCGGTGCAGACCGACGCGGCCGGCAACCTGGGCCCGGCGTCCGCGGCGATCGGCTACACCATCGACACCAGCGCGCCGGCCATCACCATGGCCGCCGTGCCGGCCCAGCCGATCAACACCGCGACGCCCACGCTCTCGGGCACCACCGAGGCCGGCGCGACGGTGATCGTCCGCGACCAGACGGGCCGCGTCGTCTGCCAGATCAGCTCCGCGCCCGCCAGCTGGACCTGCACCTCGGCGGCGCTCGCGGGCGGCGCGAACACCCTCACCGCCACCGCCACCGACGCCGCGGGCAACAGCGCCAGCGCCGGCCCGCAGACCGTGGTCGTCGACACCGTCGCGCCCGCGCCGCCGGTGATCGCGCAGACGGCCAGCCCGACCTCGAACACCAAGCCGGCCTTCTCGGGCAGCGCGGAGCCGGGCGCCAAGGTCACCGTCTCGGAGGGCGCGACTACACTTTGCAGCACCACCGCCGACGCGGCCACGGGGGCGTGGTCGTGCACCTCGACGGTGGCGCTCACGGGCGCCCCGCAGACGCACGCGGTGACGGCGAAGGCCTCCGACGCTGCCGGGAACACCAGCGCCGCGTCCAACACCGACACCTTCGTGGTCGACACCACCAAGCCGGCCCCGCCCTCGCTCGACCCGGTCGCGCCCTCGCCGGGCGCGCAGACGGGCTACCTCGCCACTGGCCAGCCCACCTTTTCGGGCACGGGCGTGGTGGGCGACCTCGTCACCGTGCGGACCTCCCCTGGCGGCGCGGTGCTCTGCACGGGCGTCGTCAACGCGAGCGGGACCTGGGCCTGCACCACCAGCAACGGCGCCTCGCTCACGGCGGGCAGCTACACGGTGGTGGCAGACCAGCTCACGCCCGCGGGCGTCACCAGCAACTCCAGCGGTCCGCAAGCGTTCACGGTGGTGACGGCAGCGCCGGGCAAGCCGACCATCGACCCGCTCCCCGCGGTGGGCCAGAGCGCCTCGGTCGCGCTCTCGGGCACGGCCGCTGCGGGCGCGAGCGTCACCGTGCGCGACGAGACGGGCAGGGTGCTCTGCACCGTGACCGCCGATGCCGCTGGCAAGTGGGCCTGCGCGGCCACCCTGCACGACGGCGCCAGCACCCTCACCGCGGTGGCGACCGGCCCCTCGGGGCTCTCATCGCCGCCGTCCGATCCGCGCACGACCACGGTGGACGCGGTCGCGCCGGTCGCGCCGCAGCTCGCGCAGACCCCGTCGCCGACCTCGAACACCTCGCCGACGTTTGCGGGCAGCGCCGAGCCCGGCAGCACCGTGAACCTCTACGCGGACGGGGGCGCCACGCCGGTCGCCTCCTGCGTGGCCGCGGCCAACGGGGTCTTCTCCTGTCCGGCCACCATGGCGCTTGCCGGTGCGCCGCAGAGCCACACCGTGCGCGCGACCGCCACCGACGCGGCCGGGAACGTGAGCCCGATGTCGAACGCCGACACGTACACGGTCGATACGCGCCCCTCCTCGGCGCCGACGCTCGCCGCGCTGCCCACGCCTGCGGGCGGACAGCCGGGCACGGTCGGCACCACGCGGCCCGTCTTCTCGGGCACGGGCACCGCGGGCTCGACCGTGACGGTGGCGGCCACCGCGCCCTCCGCGCAGACGCTCTGCGCCGCGGTGGTGCGCGCCGACGGCACCTGGAGCTGCGAGAGCACCGTCGCGCTCACGGGCCAGCCCGCGACCGCCTACACGGCGCAGGCCACGCAGACCTCGCTGACGGGCGCCACCTCGGCGCCGAGCGCGCCGATCAGCTTCACCGTCGATACGCGCAACCCCTCGGCGCCCACGCTCACCGGGCCCGCGACGCCCTCGAGCAGCGCCACGGTGGCGCTCTCCGGCAGCGGCACGCCCGGCGCGCGGCTCGAGGTGCGCGACGCCACCGGGCGGCTGGTCTGCTCGGTGGACCCCGTGCCCGCGGGCGGCAGCTGGACCTGCGCGGCGGGCCCGCTCCCCGACGGCCAGAGCACGCTCACCGCGACCACCATCGGCGCGGGCGGCGTGGTCTCCGCCCCCTCGGCGGCGCTCCAGATCTCCGTCGACACCCTCGCACCGGCCGCGCCCGCGCTCGCGCAGAGCCCCAGCCCCAGCAGCAACACGCTGCCGGTCTTCACGGGCACCGCCGAGCCGGGCAGCGCGGTGAAGATCTTCGACGGCGCGACGCAGGTGGCCTCCTGCACCGCCGACAGCCGCGGGCTCTTCTCCTGCGCGGCCACCACGCCGGTCACCGGAGGGCCGCAGGGAGGGCCGCAGACGCACGTCGTCACCGCCACCGCCACCGACGCCGCCGGGAACACCAGCGCGCCGTCGAACCTCGACACCTTCGTGGTCGACACGCGCCTGCCGCCGGCGCCCACGCTCAGCCCGCAGCCCACGCCCGCGGGCGGGCAGGCCGGGTTCACCAGCGACACCCAGCCCGTCTTCTCTGGCACCGGCCAGCCCGGCGCCACCGTCACCGTCCAGAGCGGCCAGCCGGGCCCGGGCACGCTCTGCGCCGCGCTGGTCAAGGCCGATGGCACCTGGTCCTGCACCAGCGCCGTGGTCCTCACGGGACAGCCTGCGACCACCTACTCGGTGACCGCGGTGCAGAAAAGCCCCGCTGGCGTCGCCTCGGGCAAGAGCGACAGCGAGTCCGTCACCGTGCTGACGCAGCCTCCGGCGACGCCGAGGTTGACGGTGCCGCCGTCTCCTTCCAGCAGCGCCACGCCGGCGCTCACGGGCACCGCCGACGCGGGGACGCAGGTGGTGGTCAAGGACGGCACCGGGCAGGTCGTCTGCACCGCCACCGTCGGCGCCGATGGCAAGTGGTCGTGCAGCACCAGCAAGCTCCCCGACGGCACCACGGGCCTGACGGCGACCTCGGTCGGCCCTTCTGGCGTGTCGTCCCCTCCGAGCGGCCCGAAGACGGTGCTGGTGGACACGGTCGCGCCCGCCGCGCCGCTGCTCGCGCAGACCCCGTCGCCGACTGGCCTCGTGCGGCCCACCTTCACGGGCACCGCCGAGCCGGGCAGCGCAGTGACGCTGCGTGAGGGCAGCACGGTCCTCTGCAGCGCCACCGCGGACGCGTCGGGCATCTTCCGCTGCACCAGCGCGGTCGACCTGCCGGGCGCGCCGGCCTCGCACACCGTGACCGCGACCGCTGCCGACGCTGCCGGGAACGCCAGCGGGCCCTCGGCAAGCGACACCTTCGTCGTCGACACCAGCGTGCCCGTCGCGCCCACGATCGACGTCGCGCCGGCGCCGCCCAACGGCCAGCCCGGGACCTCGCCGAGCGCCACGCCGCTCATCACCGGCACGGGCACTCCGGGGAACACCGTCACCGTCACCGCCGGGGGCACTACGCTCTGCACCGCCGTGGTGCGGCCGGACGGCACCTGGGCCTGCACCAGCGCCGTGCCGCTCTCGGGCGACCCAGCGGCGAGCTACGGCATCACCGCCGTCCAGACCACTCCCGCGGGCGTGACGGGCGCGCCCACGACCACGCCGCTCCTGGTGGACACTGCAACGCCGGCCGCACCGACGTTCGATCCGCCGGTGACGCCGGGCAGCGAGCCGCGGCCGGTCTTCACCGGCACGGGCCAGACCGGCGACACCGTCTCGCTGCTCGACGCCTACGGCCACCTCCTCTGCAGCGCCTTGGTGGACACGGCGGGCCGGTGGTCGTGCCAGCCGGCCGCGCCGCTCGCCGACGGCGACTACACCTTGCGCGCCATCCAGACTTCACCTGCGGGGCGTCCGAGCGGGGCGAGCGCTTCGGCGCCGCTGAGCCTGCACACGCTGTTTGCGCCGACCTTCTCACAGCCGCGCTCGCCGACGCGCGAGCCGAAGCCCGCGCTGGCGGGCACGGGCACGCCGGGCCGCACGGTGCAGGTCTACTCGGGCCCGACGCCGCTGTGCACCGCGCTGGTGGCCGCCGATGGCACCTGGAGCTGCACGCCCGATACGGCGCTCTCCAGCGGGAGCTACCTGCTCTCCGCGGTGCAAGTGGACGCGGCGGGGCACACCTCGCCCGCGGTCGGGCCGCGCCTGCTGGTGATCGACACGGTGGCTCCGAACGCGCCGGTGCTCGACGCGCCGGCCTCGCCCACTGAGGACCAGAAGCCCCAGCTCACGGGAACGGCCGAGCCGGGCAGCACGGTGAAGCTGGTGGACGGGCTGGGCAACCTGCTCTGCACCACCACCGCGACCCCGGCCGGCACCTTCGCGTGCAGGCCCACCCAGCCGCTGCCGCTGGGGCCGACGACGATCACCGCCACCGCGACCGACGCGGCGTCAAACACCTCGCCCGCCTCCGCGCCGCAGACCGTGGTGGTGCGCGCGCCGAAGGGCCCGCCCGAAGTGGCGATCACCGGTCCGTCCGACGCCGCGCAGCTCTCCGAGCCGCGGCCCGTGCTGACGGGGACCAGCACGCCGGGCGCCAAGGTCGAGGTCGCGCTCGACGGCATCACCTACGAGGCGCTGGTGGCCGCGGACGGCGCGTGGACCCTGCTCGTCCCGACCGACCTCGCGACGGGGTCGCACGCCCTCGACGCGGTGGCGATCGACGAGCGCGGCGTCCGCTCCACGGTGGCGCACGTCTCGTTCACCATCCTGCAGCACCTGGTCGCGCGCGGCGGCTGCCAGAGCGGCGGCGTGCCGGCTCCTGGCGGGCTGGTGCTCGGGATGCTCTGGCTGCTGCGTCGGCGCAAGACCGCCCCCGGCGTGGCCCGGCGCGCGCTGGCGGGTTCTGGAACGCTCGCCTTGTTTGCGGCGCTGCTCGTCCCGGCGGCGGCGCGGGCGCAGGCGACCACCGACCTGGAGCTGTTCCACCCGGCCTCGGGCAGCGACGGCTTCGCAGGCGTGGAGGGCGCGCGTCCGCTCGTCTCCGCGCAGAGCCAAGGCCAGCGCAAGTTCGAGATCAAGCTCTGGGCCGGCGCGGCGCTCCAGCCGCTGGTCACCCACGACGCTGCTGGGGGCAAGCAGGTGCTGGTGTCGAACCGGGTGGGCAGCTGGCTCTCAGGCCAGGTGCACGTCTGGGACAACCTCTCGATCGCGGCGCAGCTCCCGCTGGTGCTCTCGCAGAGGGGCGACCTCTCGCCGCTGCCGCAGTCTACCCAGGCCGGGCTCTCGCTCGGCGGCGGCATCGGCGACCTGCGCGTGACGCCGCGCTGGGCGCTGCTCCGGCAGACCGAGACGCTGCTCGACCTCGCGCTGCAAGTGTCGCTCGACCTGCCCACGGGGAGCGCGGGCAGCATGGCCGGGACAGGCCGCGTCGGCGGCGAGGGCCTGCTCGCGCTCGGCCGCCGCTTCTACAAGCAGAGCCCCGGCTTCTTCGAGCTGCTCGGCAACGGCTACCTGCGGCTGCGGCCGCCGGCGCAGATCCTCGACGTGAAGATCGGCAACGAGCTGGGCCTGCGCGGCGCGCTCGCCTACTTCCCCGAGCAGGAGGCGAAGGTCGTCCCGGCCCGCTTGTTCCTCGAGCTGGAAGGCCACAGCTGGATGCGCGGCGGCTTCGCCGACGGCACCGCGCCCGCCGAGTGGCGCGCGGGCTCCTCGTGGTGCCTGGGCCGCGGGTTCGCCATCGACTTCGCCGCGGGCACGGCGCTGGGCTCGGGCGTGGGCTCGCCCAAGGCCCGCTTCCTCCTCGCGATCGGGATGGCCCCCGAGCAGTGCAGGCCCTCGGACCGCGACGGCGACGGCCTCGCCGACCGCCTCGACAAGTGCCCCGACCAGCCCGGCCCCGCCTCCAACGGCGGCTGCCCAGCGCCCCCCGACGCCGATGGCGACGGCGTGCCCGACAGCGAGGACGCCTGCCCGGCGCTCGCAGGCTTGAAGGAGAACCGCGGCTGCCCCGCCAGCTACGATCGCGACGGCGACGGCGTGCCCGACCTGCAGGACAAGTGCCCCGAGGTGCCCGGGCCCGCGTCGAACTACGGCTGCCCGATCACGGAGGCCGTGGCCTGCGTGCCGGCAGCGGTGAAGAAGGTGGAGGACCTCCCGCTGCCCGAGGAGGTGGCCGCGCCGCCGCTGGTGATCTCGCTGGCCGCGCCGCTGCCCGACCGCGACGGCGACGGCGTGCCGGACGCGCAGGACAACTGCCCCGACCAGCCCGGGCCCGCCGACAACCAGGGCTGCCCCAAGGAGCAGAAGCAGCTGGTGGTGATCAAGGGCGACAAGATCGACATCCTCGACAAGGTGTACTTCGCCAGCGCGAAGGCGGTGATCGAGAAGCGCTCCTTCCGCCTGCTCGACCAGGTGGCGGCGGTGCTGAAGAACCACCCGGAGCTGCTGCGCGTCGAGGTGCAGGGCCACACCGACAACGCGGGCGACGCGAAGAAGAACCAGAAGCTCTCGCAGTCGCGCGCGGAGGCGGTGGTGGTGTATTTGATGAAGGCGGGGCTCGACATCTCGCGCCTGGTCGCCAAGGGCTACGGCCAGACGCAGCCCGAGGTGCCCAACTCCACCAAGGCCAACAAGGAGAGGAACCGGCGCGTCGAGTTCCACGTGCTCGAGGTGCAGAGCCCAGGCGCTGCGCCGGCGCCGCCCGGCAAGTCGTAGCGCCGCGCTGCGCTTCAAGCATGGAAGCGGCGCGGGCCGCCTGCTAGATTCAACTCCATGACGAAGCGCAAGCATCGCCAGGGAAGCGGGCCGGGCAAGGACACCACCGACTGGTCGGCCGAGCGCACGCTCGCCGACGCCGAGCGGGACGCGCTCGAGCAGTCCGCCGCGCTCGGCCGCGTCGGCCCCGAGGCGTGGGCCGCGGACGACACCGCAGCAAAGCTCCCCGCGCTGCAGGCGGGCCTGCCGCACGAGGACAGCGCGCCCACCTTGCACGGCGACCTCGGCCGCACCGACGAGACCAAGGCCGCCCCGCAGACCGTGCGCTGCGCCTGCGGCGGCGACGAGTTCATGCTCGAGGCCTACATGGCGGTGATCCGGGGGAAGCTACAGCCCGTGCCGCTCGAGGTGGAGTCGCTCACCTGCCCGCAGTGCGGGCGGGAGTACGAAGCGGTCTGGCTGGAGGACGGCACGGTGGCCCGCGGCGAGTTCCTCGGGCGGACCGAGCTCGTCGAGGAGTAGTCCGCGCGGGTCGTGAGGGTTTCCGGCTACCGCAGCGCCTGCACCAGGAGCCTGCCCGAGGAGCTTGCGCGGCCGTGCGGAGCGCGCAGGGCGGCGCCCGCGGTCACGGCGAGGTGCCCTTCACCGCCGCCACCACGCCCGTGGTGATGGCCGGAACGTAGGTGATCAGCAGCACGCCGATCGACATGATCACCAGGAACGGGAAGGCCTTCTTGTAGAGGAGCGGCAGCGGCTTCTTGAAGCGGCTCGCCGCCAGGAAGAGGTTCAGGCCCATCGGCGGGAAGAGGAAGCCCAGCTCCAGGTTGGCGAGGAACACCACGCCGAGGTGCACGGGCTCGACGTGGAACGCCACGCCCAGCGGCGCCACCAGCGGCGCGAGCACCACGATGGCCGAGTAGATCTCCAGCACCGAGCCCAGCACCAAGAGGAGCACGTTGAGCGCAAGGAGGAACTGCCACTGCGTGTGGATGTGCAGCTGCACCCAGGAGAGCAGGCGGGTGGGGACCTCAGCGTCCACCAGATAGCCCGTGAGCCCGAGCGCGACGCCGAGGAGGATCACCACCGCACCCACCAGCGTGGCGGCGTGGGTGAGCACCCGCGGCAGGTCTCGGGTGGGGTGGATGTCCCGGAAGACCAGCAGCTCGACGATGATCGAGTAGGCCGCGCCCAGCGCCGCCGACTCGACGATGGTGGCGAAGCCCGAGGCGACCGTGACGATGATCAGCGTGGGCAGGCCGAGGTCCCACTTCGCGTTCCAGAGGGCCGCCAGCGCCTCCTTCGCGCGGAACGCCTGCTTCGGGGTCTTCTTCTTCACGCCCGCGTAGACGCCGTAGGCCGCCACCAGCACGATCATCAAGAGCCCCGGCACCAGGCCGCCGATGTAGAGGTGGTCGATGGCGACCCCCGCCACCACGCCGTAGAGGATGACGGGCAGCGAGGGCGGGAAGAGCAGGCCCAGCGAGCCCGAGGCGGTGACGAGGCCGAGCGAGAAGCCCTCCTCGTAGCCCTCGCGCAGGAGCGCCGGGAAGATGATGCCGCCGAGCGCCAGGATGGTCACGCCCGAGGCGCCGGTGAAGGTCGTGAAGAGCGCGCAGACCACCACCGAGACCACCGCGAGGCCGCCTGGCATCCAGCCGAAGAGTCCCTGCGCGGCCCGCACGAGGCGCTTGCTGGCGCCGCCCTCGGCCAGCACGTAGCCCGCGATGGTGAGCAGCGGGATCGCGGGCAGCGTGGGCGAGCCGACGAGGCGCGAGGTCTCCTGCGGCACCGAGGCCACCGGCGTGCCAGCGAGCGAGAAGAGGAGGAGCGCGAGGCCGGCCATCATCGCGAAGACCGGCGCGCCGAGGAGGAAGCCCACCACCAGCAAGAGCCCGCCCAGCGTGGCGATGAGGCCGGTCTTGCCGGCGAGCAGCACCGAGAGGTCCGGCCCGACGACGCCGAACTGGTGGCCACCGTAGGCGGTCGCGACCGCCGAGAGGAGGTACGGCAGCGACAGCGCGGCGAGCACGAGGCCCGCGGTGCGCGCCCACTTGAGCGGCGCGCCGCGGGCGAACCGCACCGCCATCACCGCGAAGCCGATGGGGATGACGATGTCGAACACCAGGCTGGGGATGCCGCCCTCGAGGCGCTCGTTGCTGCTGCGCGAGGCGAGGATCATCACCACCGACGCGTAGGTGAGCACGCCGCAGATCAGCGCCGAGAGCATCGCACCGAAGGAGCGGGCGAGGTCGCGCCGCCTGCCCTCGGGGAGCATGTCCACCGTGCTGAGCGCGAGGTGCTGGCCGCGGGCGGTCGCGAGCGTCGCGCCGAGGAAGCCGATCCAGAGCGTCAGGTGCTGGGTGTAGTTGAGGGTGAAGGCGAGGCTGTTGCCCGTGAGACGGCGCACCACCGCGCCCAGCGTGGGCAGCGCCACCATCGCCAGCGCAACCAGGACGACGGCCCAGGACTCCAGGCGGGTGCCGTCGCCGCCGTGGCCGCCGTGGCCGTGGGCGATCGCGTCCTTGTCGGCCCCGGCGTCGAGGCCGAGGACGGCAGGCTCGGCTGGAGAGGGGGCGGCGGTCTCTGCGGTCGGCGACTGGGCCACGATCGACTGCTCCTTGGTGGGACGGTGGTAGACGAGACTGCGCCCTGCGGTGGGCCAAGCGGTGTTGACCAGCTTGCGGCGAAACGTGACCGGGGCAGCGGAACGATTGACACCCCGCCATGGTCGTCATTATCACTCCCGCCCACCGTGCGCCCGACCCAATTGACGACCCCTCCCGCTTTGCCGGCCTCGCCTGCCCTGGGCCCCCCGCCGCTTTCTTCCTCGCGGCGCCTGGCCGTGCTCACCGCGTTGCTGGCGCTGTGGTCGGGCCTGGGCACGGGCTGCTCGGTGCGCAAGATGGCGCTGCGCGCGGCCGCGGACTCGCTCACCTCCGGGACGGGCGGCGCCTTTGCCCGCGACGACGACCCCGCGCTGGTCCGCGACGCCATCCCCTTCGCGCTCAAGACGATGGAGTCGCTCGCCGACGGCCTCGACGACCACGCCCCGCTGCGGCAAGCGATGGCGTCGGGCTTCACGCAGTACGCCTACGCGTTCCTTGGGCAGGAGGCGGAGGAGGTCCAGGGCAAGGACCCCGCCCGCGCCCTGGTGCTGCGCGCCCGCGCCCGCCGCCTCTACCTGCGGGCCCGCGACTACGGGCTCGAGGGGCTGAAGATCTCCAGGGGCATCACGCTGGAAGCGCTCCGCGGGGACGAGGTGGCCCGCGCGGCGGCCCTCGCGCTCGCCACCAAGGAGGAGGTCGGGCTGCTCTACTGGACGCTGGTGCCGTGGGCCGCGGCCATCGCCGCCGACAAGGGCGACTTCAAGCTGGTGGGCGACCTGCCCCTGCTGGCGGCGGTGCTCGACCGGGCGCTCGCGCTCGACGAGCCCTACGAGCACGGCGCGCTCCATGAGTTCTCGCTCGCCTTCGACGGCGCGCGGCTCGGCGGGACCACCAAGGAGAAGCAGGAGGCCCACTACGCGCGGGCGCTCGCGCTCTCCACGGGGCAGCGGGTCTCCCTTCAGGTGTCCTACGTGGAAAATGTCGTCATCCCGGCCCAGGACAAGAAGAAGTTCGACCTGCTGCTCGGCGCGGCGCTGCAGTTCGACACCGACGCGCCCCTGGTCCGCGACCTGCGGCTGGCCAACCTGATCGCGCAGCGGCGCGCCCGCTTCCTGCTCGCCCACGCCGACGACTTCATCAACGATTAGCCCGCCGCCCCTGACGCCCGCGTGACACACGGCTGACACAAGAGTGGCCGCGCCGCGCACCTCGGCGGTCTCTCCGGCAACCTGGCCTGTGGGCACGCCGCTCGCCGCAGCCTTCGCATCCAGCAAGCCGCACCCGAAAGGATCCACCGAATGACCCGCTCGCACTCCGGCCTCACCGCTTCCCTCGCCGCGCTGCTCGCCGCCCTCCTCGTGAGCTCCGCCGCCTCCGCCCAGGAGGTGAGGATCAAGCTGGGCACGGTCGCGCCGCAGGGCTCGACCTGGCACGAGCTGCTCAAGGACATGGGCGCGCAGTGGAAGCAGGTCTCCGGCGGCACCGTCGATCTCAAGATCTACGCAGGCGGGACGCAGGGCAACGAAGGCGACATGGTGGAGAAGCTCAACATCGGGCGGCTCGACGCGGCCTCGATCACCGTGGTGGGCCTGCGCGACATCACGCCCGAGCCGCAGGCGATCGGCTGCCCCGGCGTGCTCGACTCCGAGGAGGAGTACGACTACGTGATCGCGAAGATGCGCCCCGAGCTGGAGGCGGCCATCCTCGCCAAGGGCTACGTGGTGCTCAACTGGGCCGAGGCCGGGTTCGTCAAGATCTTCAGCAAGACGCCGCGCACCAAGATCGAGCAGTTCCGCAAGGGGAAGGTCTTCGCCTGGAACGGCGACCCCGACGCCGAGGCGGCCTGGAAGAAGGCCGGCCTGCAGCCCGTGCTGCTCGCCTCCACCGACCTGATCCCGTCGCTGCAGACCAACATGGTGGACATCGTCACCGAGCCGCCGCTCTACGCGTACACCTCGGGGTTCTACGAGAAGGCGAAGTACATGCTCGACCTCAACTGGGGTTTCCTCAACGGCGCCACGGTGGTGAAGCGCACCCAGTGGGAGAAGATCCCAGCCGACCTGCGGCCCAAGCTGCTCGCCATCGCCGAGGCCACGGGCGCGAAGGTGCAGGCCGAGGTGCGCAGCAAGGTGAAGGAGTCGATGGGCCAGATGGTCGCGAAGGGGCTGGTCGTGCTGCAGCCCGAGAATCTGGCGGATTGGAAGGCCGCGCTGGCGCAGGTGCAGAGCGTGGTGCGCGGGAAGGTGGTCTCGGCGGCGACGTTCGACCGGGTGATCGCGCTGCGCGATGAGTTCAGGGCGGCGAAGGCGGCAGGGACGACGCCGGGGGCTGCGGCTCCTGCGCCGGCCCCGGGTCCCGCGGCCACGCCCGCGCCGGCTCCGGCGGACTCGCCGGCCGCGGAGGGCGTGAAGGGCGCGGGGTCGGGGGAGAAGGCAGCCCACAAGAAGGGCGCGGGGAGCAAGCACAAGAAGGCGGCCGGGTCGGGCCAATAGCCGCGGAAGCGACGGCGCGCGGCCGGGGTCACCACACGGCGGTGTGGTCCTCGGTGACGCCGTCGAGCTCGACCGGGAGGCGCTCGCCCTCCGGCGTGGTCAGGTGCCCGCGGAAGCGGCCGAACGGCTGCACGTAGCGGCTGGTGATCAGGCCCAGGACGTCGGTGTCCATCGTGCGCGCGCCCTCAGGGGTGAAGTCGAGCTCGAGCCCGCCGCCGCGCACGAACCAGTGGGCGCTGCGGTCCTTCGGGTCGAAGGAGAAGGTCACCGGGCCGAGCAGCGCCGGGGTGCCGTCCACCCAGATCACATTCTCCGGACCGGCGGGCCCGAGGAAGCCTTCGCTGCAGTTGAAGGCGACGCGCTTGCCTGCGCAGAGGCCCATGCCGAAGGCCCAGCGCCACGCGGTGCGGCGGGCGAGGTGGCCGTGGGTGAAGTCGAGGCCGGCGGGCGCGCCGTCGAAGCGGAAGGTCTTGCCGGCCGCGCGCACCTCGCCGCGGGCGGTGAGCCAGACGGACTTCTGGGTGAAGTCGAAGCGGCCAGCGGCGATGGGGGCGCAGACGGAGAGCGGGGGGAGCGCGGTGGACGGATCGAGCACGAGGGAGAAGCTGGCGCCCCCGAGGTCTGCGGAGACGCGCACCGAGGCGCCCTCGCGCACGAACGAGGCGCGCACTCCCGGGCCCACCAGGCGCGCGAACGGGCCTGCAGCCGCGTCGTCGGAGACGCTGGCGCAGACGGGGGGCAGGACGGGGCTCGTGTCGCAGAGCAGGCGGCGCGACTGGCGGTCGAAGACGGCGCAGAAGCCGGAGTGGAGGTAGCCCGCGTCGACGATGCCGAGGCAGAGGAATGCCTCGGGGGTGGAGGTGAGGAGGTAGACCCACTTCTTCTCGCGGAGCTTGCGGGCGAGGCCGGTGGCGTAGGGGGCTTCGATGCGGTCGAGGGAGGTGTCGGGGAGGGAGCCGGACCAGGAGCCGAAGAGGGGGGCGCCGGAGGAGACGAGGGCTGGCGGGGCCGGAGGGAGCGGGGTGGGGCGGTCGGTCGCGGGGGGCATGGGTGGAGCCTACGAGGAAATGGGCCCGGGTGTCCCCTTGCACTTCTGGTGC
>JAYWAO010000548.1:0-8614 GCA_043782365.1 Deltaproteobacteria bacterium | reverse complement strand
GATGCAGTCAGACGCGGGCTCTCCGATCACCGGGGAGCCCGCGTTCGTGTCCGTGCTCCGCGCGGTGATACGACTGCGGCATGACCCAGCCCGCGCTGCCCTTCGACCCGACCCGCTCGCTGCAAGACCAGTACGGCCCCAACACGCGCTGCTTCGGCTGCGGGCCGGCCAACGAGAAGGGGCTGCGGATCAAGTCGATGGTGCGGGTCTCCGAAGGTAACAAAGAGCAGGGGGACGAGCTGGTCGCGACCTTTCGGCCCGAGCCCCACCACAACGCCTTCGCGGGTGTGCTCAACGGCGGCATCTGCGGCGCGCTGCTCGACTGCCACAGCAACTGGGCCGGCGCCTGGGCGATCGCGCAGGCCACCGGCGCGAGCGAGTTCCCCTGCACGGTGACGGCGGACTTCGCGGTGAAGCTGAAGCGGCCGACGCCGATGGATCAGGAGCTGACGGTGCGCGCCCGCACGGTGAAGCTCTCGGACGACAAGCGCTTCGCGACGGTGGAGGCCACGCTGGAGGCGGGCGGGAAGGTCACCGCCACCTGCACGGGCACCTTCGTGGTCGTGCAGGAGGGCCACCCGGGCTGGCACCGTTGGTAGTGATTCATCAAGGCGCGCAGCACCAGCCCCATCCGGCTCAGGTTGGGGACGAGGTCGCGGCCGAGCCCCAGCCCCAGGTGGTTCAGCAGCGCCAGCGTCACTTGGAGCAGCACCGCCAACAGCGCGGACGCGGCGGTCAGGTAGACCAGCGCGGTGAGCGCGCTGCGGGCCGGGGAGAGCGGCTGGGGGAATCAGGGTCCATAGTGAGCACTATCCGGTGCAGAGGAGCGCTTCAATCGCAGAGATACGCAGGACTACGCAGCGCTGGTATACCTGCGCAGCGACGAGGCCCAGGTCAGCCGCGCCACCAGCGCGAACACCGCCGCGCCCGCGAGGCTCATCGCGCCGAGCGCCGGCGTCAGCTTCCCCAGCAGCGCCAGCGCCGGGTACGTCGTCATCACCGCCAGCGGCAGGATGAAGGTGAAGACGAAGCCGAGCGCGCCGCGGAAGATCGTCGAGGGCCAGCGCGCCAGGTCGAAGAGCGAGCCGAAGAGGAAGATCAGGTTGTCCACCCGCACCGCCACGAACGCGATCGACACCACCAGGATGGCGATCGAGTACATGACGGCGAGGGCCGCCCCCATCATCAGGAGCGACGCACCGAGCGCCACCAGCCCGGGCGCGCGGCCGAGCAGGTGGAAGGCGTAGCCGAAGATGGCGAGCCCCGCGAAGAGGTCGATCACCCGCGCGGGCTCCACCTTGGAGAACGACACCAAGAGCTGCGCGTCGGCGGGCTTGAGCAGCACGAAGTCGAGCGTCCCCTTGCGGATGTGGTCGATGACGGCGAGCAGCGACGGGTTGATGGTGCCCTCGAGGAACGCCTTGAGCACGGTGAACCAGCCGACCACCACCAGCATCTCCGGGTAGCTCCAGCCCTCGATGGCCGCGCGGTTTCCGAAGACCACCCAGAGCGGCACCAGCGCGGTGGCGAGGCCGAGGAGCGAGAGCACGCCCTCGATCAGCGCCTCGATCCGGTACTGCACGAGCTGCGAGATGGAGACGCGCGCGAGCGCGCCGATGACGCGGAGCTGCCGCTCGAGGAAGCTACCCACCGAAGGCTCCGAACCGCTTGAGCCCCGAGCGCCAGAGCACGCGGGTGGCGAGCGCGAAGACCAGCACCCAGATCCACTGCACCAGGAAGAGCTGCAGCATCGCCGGCCGGTCGAGGCGGCCGAGCGCCAGCTCCACCGGGTACGAGAGCGTGAAGCGGAAGGGCAGCGCCAGGGTCACCGCGCGCACCGAGGGCGGGAAGAGGTCGAGCGGGATCAGGTACCCGGAGAGCACTGCCGAGAAGCTCAGCCACACCGAGAAGAGGCCGCCGGCGCTCTCGACGAAGAGCGCCAGCGTGCCGATCAGCGCCTGCACCAAGAAGATGATCAGGAAGGCGGCGAAGATCGACGGCAAGAGGAGCAGCCACGCCAGCGGGTCGCGGCTCAGCTCACCGGCCGAGGTGTAGACGAGCACGGCGGCGATCGGCGTGGCGAAGAGCGCGCGCAGCGGCATCGCCGCGAGGTTCTCCGCGGAGTAGGCGAGCAGCGGGTGGATCGGCCGCAAGAGGCGCATGCCGAGCGTGCCCTGGCGGATCTCGAAGGTCAGCTCCCAGACCACCCAGCAGCCGGTCAAGAGGCGCACCAGCAGCGTCGTCAGGTAGTAGGCGGTGAAGCTCTTGGCGGTGTAGCCCGCGACCGGCCCGCTGCGCGCCACCGCCGCCCAGAGCGCCAGCATCACCAGCGGCATGTTGGTGGTGAACATCCAGATGATGAACTCGGCCCGGTAGGCGATGGCGGCCGCGAACCCCGCGCGCAGCAGGGCCGGGTAGGCGCGCGCCGAGCTGGCGAGGTCGCCGCGCTCGCTCATCCCCCGGCTCCGGGGGCAGGCGCGGCGACTTCGGTAACCGCGGTTACCGAAGCATCCTTGGGCCGGTGGCTGGCGAAGAGGTCCTGCATCACCTCCTCCAGCGGCGGGTCTTCGACGGTGAGGTCCAAGAGCGGCAGCCGCGCCATCGCCTGCGTAACCACCTCCTGCAGGCGCGCCTGCGAGACCTGGAGGGTAGCCTGCGCGCCGTCGCGCTCGACCACGGTGCCCAGATCGGCGAGGTCCCCGAGGTCGACCGGGCGCGAGAGCCGCAGCCGCAGGCGCTTGTCGGGGCGCACCTGCTTGACCAGCGCGTCGAGCTTGCCGTCGAAGATCAGCTGCCCGCGGTCGATGACGATCACCCGCGGGCAGAGCGCGGCCACGTCCTCCATGTAGTGGCTGGTCAGGAGCACGGTGGCCCCGAACCGCTCGTTGTAGGCGCGGATGAACACTCGCACCGCCGCCTGCATCGAGACGTCGAGGCCGATGGTCGGCTCGTCGAGGAAGAGCACCTTGGGCCGGTGCAGCAGCGCCACCGCCAGCTCGCACTTCATCCGCTCGCCGAGCGAGAGGTTGCGGGTGGGCTTGCCGAGGAGCGGGCCCAGCTCGAGCAGCCGCGTCAGCTCGTCGAGCGTCTCCGCATACTCTTTCTCGGGCAGGCCGTAGACCGCCTTGTTGAGGAGGAACGTCTCCGAGGGCGGCAGGTCCCAGAGCAGCTGCTGCTTCTGGCCCATCACCAGCGTGATCTGCCGGAGGAAGGCGCGCTGCCGCTCGCGCGGCTCGAAGCCGAGCACGCGGCACGAGCCCTGCGTGGGGTGCAGCAGGCCCGCCAGCATCTTCAGCGTGGTGGTCTTGCCGGCGCCGTTGGGGCCGAGGAACCCCACCCGCTCGCCCTCGGCGATCTGGAACGAGAGCCCGTCCACCGCCCGCACCACCTTGGTGGGGCGCGAGAAGAGCGACTTGAGCGCCGCCTTCAGCCCGGGCGCGCGCTCCGCGACCCGGTACTCCTTCACCAAGCTGTCGACCTCAATCATGGGGCGCGGAGCCTGCTATAGTTCGGCCGCGATGTCACCGACGTCCCCACCGGATGTGATGCCCGATCTGCCCCTCGAAGACGCCGAACAGCTCCGCCGGCTGTTCCTCCAGGAGCTCGCCGCGGGCCACCTGAGGGCGCGCGAGGCGCACGACCGCCTCCGCCGCGCCGACAGCGACGCCAAGGCCTTGGGCGAGCTGCGCGTGTTCTTCCACCGGGTGGCAGGCACGGCCGAGTCGGTCGGCTACGCCGTGCTAGGCCGCCTCGCCGCCGCCTGCGAGGGGGCCGCCGATCTGCTGGTCGAGACCGGCGCGCCCGTCGGCAAGACCGCGCTGCAGATCTTCGCCGACGGGCTGGCGGGCGTCTCGTCGATCCTCTCGACCGAGCTGGGCCAGGAGCCGCCGCAGTCGCCGCAGCGCTCGCTGCCCGACGTCTCGCCGATGATCACCGCGGTCGACGGCAAGCCCTCGCGCGTGCTGGTGATCGACGACGATCCGTTCTCGGCGCGGCTGGTCGACAACGTGCTGCGCTCGGCGGGCTTCGCCTCCAGCTTCTGTATCGAGCCGCAGCGGGCGTTCGAGATCGTCCTGGCCGAGCAGCCCGACCTGATCATCCTCGACGTGGTGATGCCCGGCGTCGACGGGTTCGACCTCTGCCGCCGCATCCGCGCCAACGCCGCGCTGCAGCTCACCCCGATCATCTTCGTCACCCGCAAGGGCGACGTCGAGCAGCGGGTGCGCGGACTCCAGGTCGGCGGCAATGACTACGTCGCCAAGCCGTTCGAGCCGCAGGAGCTGGTCGCGCGGGTCCGCTCGCACCTGCAGCGCCTCAGCGAGCTGCGCGAGATGGCCATCCGCGACGGCCTGACCCGCTGCTACAACAACAAGTACTTCAAGCTGCGCATCGAGCAGGAGCTGATCCGCGCCCGCCGCTACGGCTCCGAGCTGACCCTGGGCATGCTCGACATCGACCACTTCAAGCGCGTCAACGACACCTTCGGGCACCCGGCCGGCGATGCGGTGCTCGCCCACCTCGCCAGCCTGCTCACAGCCTCGGTGCGCTCGACCGACGTGGTGGCCCGCTTCGGCGGCGAGGAGTTCGGCTTCCTCCTCATCGAGAGCGCCGTGCCCGAGTCGACCATCATCACCAACCGGCTCCGCGAGCGGATCGCGCGGCACGAGTTCCTCATCCCGTCGCTCTCGGGCGGCGACCTGGTCATCTCCTGCACCGTCTCGATCGGCCTCGGCTCCTTCCAGCCGAGCGACTCTCCGCAGCAGCTGCTCGCGCGCGCCGACCAGGCGCTGCTCTCGGCCAAGCAGGGCGGGCGCAACCAGGTGCGGGTCGCGTCCTAGCCGCCTCAGACCTTGAAGCCCTTCAGCACGTCGTGCACCCGCTGCGAGAGGCTCTGCAGCGTCTCCGCCGCCTGGGTCGTCTGCTCGAGTCTGCGCATCGTCTCGTCCATCATCCGGGTCTGATCGGTCACCGCGCCAAAGATTTGTGTAATACCCGCGTTCTGCTGCGAGACCGCCGCCGCGATCTGCCGCACCGCCGCCGAGTTGTCGCGGACGATGCCCGACAGCTGGCGCATGTTCTCGCCCGACGACTTCACCTGCATCAGGCCGCCGTCGATCTTCTGCGAGCCCTTCTCGGTGATCGAGACCGCGCTGCGGATGGCGGAGCCGATGTCGTCGAGGATCTCGCGCACGCGGCTGGTGGCCTGGATCGACTGGTCGGCGAGCGAGCGGATCTCTCGCGCCACCACCGCGAACCCCTTGCCGTGCTCGCCCGAACGGACCGCCTCGATGGCGGCGTTGAGCGCCAGCATGTTCGACTGGTCGGCGAGGTCCTTCACCGCCGAGGTGATCGAGCCGATCTGCTGCGTGCGGTCGGCGAGCTGGTTGATCTTCTGCGCGATCTCGTCGACCTGCGCGCGGATGTCGGTGAGGCCGCCGAGCGACTGCTCGATGGCGGCCTCGCCCTGGCTCGACACCGTGTCGGCCTTCTCGGCGAGCCGGATCACCGTCTCGGCCTTCTGCGCCGCGAGGAGCGAGGTCTGCTTGATCTCCTGCGCGGTCACCTGCGTCTCCTGGAGCGCGGTCGCCTGCCGGGTGATGGTCTGGCTCTGCTCGCTGGTGCTGGTCGAGAGCTCGCGGCCGGCCTCGGAGAGCAGCTTGACCGACTCCTGCAGCGCGCTCACCACCTGCTTGAGCCGCTGCACCATCGCCGAGAGCGCCACCGACAGCTCGCCCACCTCGTCGTCGCTCTCGATCTCCACCGCGACGGTGAGATCGCCCTCGGCCACCTTGGCGGCGACGTTGGTGAGGCGGCGCAGCGGCCGGGTCAGCGTGCGGCCCACCGCGGCGGCCAGGATCGTCGCGACGATCAGCGCCAGCAGCGTCACCAGCGAGAGGCGCAGCACCGCCTCGCGCAGGCGGGCGCTCGCTTGGGCGGGGTCGATGCCCACGTGGACGATCGCGCCCGAGAGCGCGGTGGCCGGCACGTCGAGCACGCTCTGGCCGTCGATCACGTTCTCGGTGTCGACCTGCCCCTCGCGCAGCAGGCGGGGGTCCTGCGTGGGCGGCCGGCCATCAAATGTATGCGCGATGACGGTGCCGCTCGGGCTGACCACCTGCACGTAGGCGAGTCCGGCCTCGAGCTTGATGCTGCGGATGGTCGCGGCGACGGCGGCGTCGGGCATCTCGCCCACCGCCGAGGCGAGCGTGGCGGCGATCGCCCGTCCGCGCCCGCGGGCCTCCCGGCCGAGCACCTCGCGGAAGTAGGTCACCTCCACCGTGGCGATCACCACCGCGAAGGCCACCAGGAGGGTGGCGGTGAGCAGCGTGATCTTGGCGGTCAGCTGCCCCTGCCAGAAGGCGCGCCGCTCTTGCTTGCGTGCGCCGTTGCCGTTGCCTGCGTTCATAGGAGCTCCGTGAGGCGTGCTGCCAGCTGCTGCAGAGGGATGAACTCTTCGGCCGCGCCGAGCTCGCGCGCTGCCTTGGGCATGCCGAAGACGGCGGCAGTGGTCTCGTCCTGCGCGAGCGTGCGCCCGCCGGCGCGCAGGAGCTTGAGCAGCCCGGCGGCGCCGTCGTCGCCCATGCCCGTGAGGAGGAGGCCTGCCGCCCGCGGACCGAGCGCGTCGGCGAGCGAGGAGAAGAGCGCGTCGGCGGAGGGCCGGTGCAGGCCCGAGGCGGGCGGCGTGTGCAGGAGGACGCCGGTCTGGCCGAGCGCCACGCAGAGGTCGCGGCCCTCGGGCGCGAGGTAGACGCGGCCGGGCAGGCAGGGCGCGCCGCCCGTGGCCACCGAGACGGGCAGCCTGGAGACCCCCGCGAGCATCTTGTAGAAGCCCGCCGCGAAGCCGTCGCCGAGGTGCTGCGCCAACAGGATCGGCAACGGAAAGGTCTGCGGCAACGCCGAGAGGATCGCCGCCAGCGCCAGTGGCCCGCCCGCAGAGGCGGCGATCCCGAGCGCCAAGAGGCGCGGCCTCGCGAGGCTCATCGCTGGCCCTCCTTGCGCCGCGCGATCACCTGCGCCACCTCGGCGAGCAGGCGTCCGGAGGCGCAGTCGCGCTTGCTGAGGAACCCGTCGGCGCCCGCCGCGGCGCCCCGGGCGCGGCCCGCTTCGCCGTCGTGGGCGGAGACGACGATGATCGCCAGCCCCTGCGTCTCAGGGCGGGCGCGGATGGCGCGGGTCAGCTCGAGCCCGTCCATCTCCTCCATCGCCACGTCGCAGACCAGGATCTCATAGGCGGTGTGGCGCAGGTGCTCGAGCGCCTGCCTGGCGCTGGAGGCGGTGTGGACCTGGTAGCCGCCCGATTCGAGCGCCGTCCGGTGGAGCGCACGCGCGGTCAGCGAGTCGTCCACCACCAGCGCGCGCCGCGCCGGCGTCGCGCTCGCGGCGACATGGGACTCGGGCCGCACCAGCCACTCGGGGCGCAGCACCAGGAGCAGCTCGCCGCCCGCCAGCGTGGCCGCGCCCTGCCACGCCGGGAGATCGCGGGTCTCGGCCGGGAGCGGGCGCACCATCAGCTCCTTGTCGCCGAGCACTTCATCGACCGCGAGCGCGATCCGCTCGCCCTGCTGCTGGATCACCAGGAGCGGCGTGCCGGGCTCCGGCGCCTCGGGCTGGCGCAGGCCGAGGAGCGCGCCCAGGTCTCGCAGCGGGATGCGCTGGTCCCGGTAGTCGAGCGTGCTCTGCCCGCGGCCGACCAGCATCTCGGACGCCTTCGCCGAGCGCGACGACTCGATCGCCGCCATCGGCACTCCCACCAGCTGCTCGCCCGCGCGGACCACCAGGAGCGGCGAGCTGCCGAGGTCTGCCGGCAACGAGAGCAGGAAGCGGGTGCCCTGGCCCGCCACGCTCTGCACCTCGACGTGGCCGCGCAGCTCCAAGAGCTGCGCGCGCACCAGGTCGAGGCCGACGCCGCGCCCCGAGACCGCGCTGACCTCCTCGCGGGTGGTGAAGCCCGGCCGGAACAGGAGCTGCCACAGCTGCTGCGGGAGCGCGACGCGCGCCTCCTCGGGCGTGAGCATCGAGAGCCGCACAGCGGCCTCGCGGATCTTCTCGGCGTCGAGCCCGCGGCCGTCGTCGGCGACCTCGAGGAAGAGCAGGTTGCCCTGCTGCTCGACCCGGATGGTCAGCGCCCCTTCGCGGTGCTTGCCGCGGGCCTCGCGCTCGTCGGGACGCTCCAGCCCGTGGTCCACCGCGTTGCGCACCAGCTGCACCAGCGGGCCGCGCAGCGCCTCCAGCACGCGGCGGTCGAGCGAGACCTCGGCCCCGACGACCTCGAGGCGCGCCTCCTTGCCCGTGGCCTTGCAGAGGTCGCGCACCGCCCGGCGCAGCGGCTCGAGCGCGGTGCGCATCGGGAGCGTGGTGATCTGCTTGAGGCCTTCTTCGAGAGAGGCGACCAGATCGGCCGCCTCCTCGCCATCGGCGGCGAGCGCCCGGCTGGTCCCGGCGAGCAGCGCGCGCGCCTCCGCGGTCTCGGCGAGCACGCCCAGCCGCGAGAGCAGGGCGATGCCCCGCTCCAGCTCCCGCCGCCGCTCGTCGACGCGCAGGCGCAGCTCGCGCAGGCGCTCCACCTCCTGCAGCAGCGTCACCACCTGGTGCGGCTGCACCCGCCAGCCCTCCT
>JAYWAO010000547.1:0-8615 GCA_043782365.1 Deltaproteobacteria bacterium | reverse complement strand
GCAGCTCGCTGAGCTGCGTAAGCAGGAACTGCTCCCCGAGTTCAAGACGCAGCCGCAGCTCCGCGAGAAGACGCTCTCGACGGTGAACGACCCGTCTTGGGGCGCGGTCGTGGTCTCGGGGCACACCAAGCGGCCGTCCAACCGGGTTCCCCTCAACGCGAACGCACCGCATTTCTCGGCCTCGCACCGGATCACGCTCTCGTCCGAAGTGGACGACACCGGCGTGCTCTACGCCGTGCTGCTGCCGGAGCGGCGCACTTTCCAGGTCTCCTTCGACAACCCCGTCGTCACCAGCGACGCGGTCCTTCGGTAGGCGGGGCACCGGCAGATGGCGATGCAGATGCTCATGTCGGACCCGGTGGAGGCGTTCTTCGACGACTCCCTGCTGCCAAGCTCGGCTGAGGCGCTCGCGGCCAAGGAGGAAGCGGCGCTGCGGCGCTTGGAAGAGGCCGGCCTCGACGACGAGGAACTCAGCTTGCTCGACGTACTCGCGGGCCTTCTGCTGCCAGAGCTCCGGATGGACGTGGAGGCTTTCCGCGAGGGCAGTGATCTCGGCTTGGATGACCTGTTCTCCGACGACGAGATCGAGGAGATCGACGCCGCGTTGGCGGCTCGGCTCGACGCCCTGCCCGCGTAGTCACCCAGCGCGCACCTGCGCACGCGCCCACCTGATAACGCCGGGAGCGGATGCGGAGAAGGCGCCGAGCACAAGCCGTCGGTGCTGTGGCCCTCCCATTCAACTCGTTCACAGGCGATGTCAGCAGCCAGCGCGCCGGCCGTCTCTCTCCCCAAGGAGCGCCGATGACCGCCACGATGACCCGAGTCCGCAGCATCCAGACGACCTCCAGCAGCTTGCAGGCGACCAGGACACGGACCGGAGGCAAGCTGCTGACCGCCAAGCGCGTGCCGGCGATCGTCCGCTCGAACATCGCAGCGTGGTTCGCAGCTCGGGCGACCGTCCGGGACGGGATGAACGCCATCGAGTTCCTCCGTCACCGCGCCTCCGAATATGCGCGCCAACTGGGCGACGCTGGGTGGCAGCTGCCGGTCAGCGTGGTTCTCGAGCGGGGCGAGATCAAGGTGAGCGATCATCCCGTCGCCCCCATTCGCCGGGAGACGAGCATCTCCCACTTCTCCGGGCCGAGGGAGGACGCGCAGGAGAAGCTGGAGCAGCTCGCGGCCGACATCGAGGTCGCGACCCGCGCCGCCGCGCAGGCCGAGGCCGAGGTCTCCGAGGCAGCCCGCAAGGTCCGCGCTGCGGGGCAAGAGGACCTGCCTCCGCACGTCCCTTCGGCCGGCCCCGGAGCGCTCTGGACGGGCGCCGCCGTGTGCCTGACCTTGGCCGAGGCCTACCAGCTGGCCCTGCCGTATCTCGACTCCAACGGGATCGACACGACCAACCTGTTCGCCGACCTGGCCGCGACGTGGCCGACGGTGCTGACCGGGTCCGCGCTCGGCGTGGGCGCCACCGCCAGCATGGCGTATCTCGCGCACAAGTCGAAGGCGTCCTTCGGGCTCGTGCTCGCCACACTCGAAGGCCCGCGCGCGGTCCGGTTTATCGCTGACGCCACCCTGATGGTGTTCTTTGCGGCGGTCGAGGTGGGGCTCGCGCTCGGCATTGCCCAGCTGCGCCGCGCGGCCGGAGAAGGCGCGCTGGGCCTGCACGCAGCCCGCGCAGGCGGGAGCGCCGCAGCTGGCGCAGCCCTGTCTCTGTTCACCTTCCTCGCGCTCACCGCGATCATTCCGTGGATCGCAGCGGCCGCGTGGGAGCACGGCCGCGAACTCAGCCTCGCGCGCGAGGCCGTGGCCAAGTTGCACCAGGGCTGGCAGGAGCGGCGCCGCTCGCAGGAGCAGGTCGTCACCGACCAGAGGCAAGCGCTCACTGCTCTCCAGCAGAAGGTCGCCCTGCTCAAGCGCGAGCGCGAGACCACCCAGTCGGCTGCTCGCTCCTGGGAGACTGCCATCGCCGTCGAGGAGCACGGCCGCGCGGATGGCCAGTCGCTGCACGGCGAGGCGCTCTCGCGCGCAGCCCTCCACCTGAAGGCCGGGCTCGACAAGGACCTCTACTTCTTCCGCCGACGTGCGCGGCACCAGGGCCAGCCCGGTCTCCTGCCCGAGGATGGACCGCCCATCTCGCTTTACGAGCCGCAGGACACGCGGCCCCTCGAGGTCGTCACCGGAGGTCGCTCATGAAGCTCCCGCCCATCCCGCTCCTCGTCGCCGCGGCGTCCCTGGCAGTCGTCGGCTGCCACCGCGCAGAGCCCGCGCCCGTGTTTCGTGCGTTGCTCTGCCCGGAGGGTGCTGCGTTTGATTCGGCTTGCAGCGAGGCGCTGCGTAGCCGCGAGTTCGACCACTGGGCCGGCCAGGCGCTGCGGCAGGCGCAGAGCGTCTTCGAGGTGTGGACCTTCGGACCCTCGGGAGCCCGGCTGGCGCGGCGGGTTTGCATCCCCGAGAGTTGGGGGGCCAACGTGATGGCCGCGAAGGCGGAGTTCCTCCTCGAGAGCCGGCTCCGCCTGCTGCTGCCGGTGGACGGCGCAGGCGCCGAAAGCTGCATCGGGAAAGACGGCAAGAGGGGCGCGGCGCTGGTCGCAGGAGCCGCTCCTTTCCAACTCGCCGAGGATTCATCCGCTCGCCCTGTTCACGTCGCGGTCGTCTGTGATCGCTCGAACTCCACGACAGGCAGCCCGTGCGACCTCGCTGCGTTGGAAGCGTACTACCGCGAGTGGGTGCCAGGGGGGACCACACCGGGATCGACCTTCACGGTCTACGGCGTCTCCACGAGCCGCGATGGAACCGGCGTGCTGTTCACTACCGAAAGCACGCGGACCTCGCTCGGGGAGAGGACCGCAGCGCTCCTCTCCAGCGAGGGTGGGCTCGGGAAGTCACTCGAGAAGGCTCCTGCTGGCTCGGCGATCGCCGAGGCGCTCCACGTCGCGCTGGGCGACTTGCAGCGGCACCGCGGGGTCCTCCGGCTCCTGGTGCACAGCGACCTGCGGCAGGTGACGCCGGGGCGGTGGAACTTTGAGCGCACGGTGCCTTCGCCGGCCGTGTTCCTTCGGTGGCTGGAGAAGCAGCGGCTGGTTGGAGACCTGCGCGGCGTCGAGCTGCGGCTCGCAGGGATGCACCACCGGCGGGCGCCGGGCGCGGCGCCGTTCGATGCGAAGTTGGCCGAGCAGGTGGCGGTGGTGTGGCGGGAGGCGTTTGCGTTGATGAACGTGCGGGCGCCAGTCCTGCAGACAGCGATGTCGGGCAGCGCGCGAACAGGCAACAGCGAGGTTTCGATAGCGGATCGTTCATCGTATTGATGCATCGTCAGGTTGTTGCATCGTCAGGTTCGCCGCGCCGTCCCGATTGTTGTAGACCTACCTGCTTCATCGTGTTGGGGGCGCCATGCCGAATGAACCCGGAAGCTACGCGCACTGCTTGGTCCTGCCCAACCCGGTGGGACCCGGCTACCTCTTCACCGTCAGCGAGGACGAGCACGTCCACGCCCGGCTCGAGATCGACTTCACCAGCAGCAGTTGGTCCGGACAGCGTCTCGCCGACGAAGTGGGCCCGGTCCTCGCGCAACTCAAGCGCGAGGGGAAGAAGGTCGGGCTGCAGGTGCCCGATGACGCATACCTCGTTGGCTACGTCATCGCTGGTGCGCTCGGCGGCTTGATCGACGGCTACAGAGTGCCGGAGGCGGTGCACGTAGAGGTCGCGCCCCCGGACCCGGCGGAGACGCTCAACAGGGACGACGGGGAGGCCTCGGTCGGCGGCGCCACGACCGTCCAGGAGAAAGCCGGTAGCGAAGGGGCAGTCTCGGCAGGCATACCAGCACCTGTATCGGCGCCGAAACCCCCTCCTCCTGCGCAGAAGACTCTCGCGCAAAAGGGCCTGCCGGAGCTGCTAGCCAACTTGCTGGACCGCGCGAGCTGGGAGGGAAGCCCGACCCAAGAAGTGCTCGACGCCATCCGGTCCCACGCCGACCACTCACGCGCGACCGAACAGGACATCGCCCAGAAGGTGGCGCAAGGTGCGCGCCTCGGTCAATTGAAGGCGGCTTTTGAGAAGGCGCTCGACTCGCGCGACCCCGCCGCGAGCGAGAAGGCAGCTCAAGCCGTCCTCAAAGAGTTCCCTTGGTATAGAGGCAAGCTCAAGCAGATCTGCGCCAAGAGGAAGCTGCGGCTGGACCGCCTCGCCGAGGCGCGGGCGCGCAAGAAGGCCGGCGAGCAGCTGAGCCGGGTGAAGCCGGGCCTCTGCGACCACGACCTGACCGCGCTCACGCCCTCGCCAAGCTGGGAGCTCGTCGTGGATGAGACCGGTTCGTTCGATGGTGGCCCGCAGGGAGTCAACGCACCCGAGCCCGGCGTCGTCGGGCTGCTGGTTCCGGCCGGGGTCGTGCTCCCAGCGCTCGCTCCGGGCTGGCACGCGGTCGAGGAGCCGTCGCTCGAGAAGCACGATGCGGTGGTGCAGGCGGTGCTCGACGCCAAGGTCGGGGTGCTCGGCCTGCGCACCAAGGCCATCGAGCCCGGCGACGATCCCTGGCTCGCCGCCGTCATCGAGTTGGTGCAGTGGACGCTGCGGCTGATGCCCATCTCGGGCGAGACCCACTTGACGGTCTCGGTCGAGCAGCGCGGCACGCACACCTCGGCGTCGAGTTGGCAGGCCGCGTTCACCGAGGTGCGTCGGCAGCTCGCGCAGCTGGCGCCGGCACGCTACGCGCCCCTGCGGCTCAAGGTGCGCGTGCAGGCCAAGGACCAGAACCCGCTCAATGGGTATGCCGACGCGATCGCCTTTACGTATGGAAGCCGCGCGGAGCACTCGCGCATGCGGCTGCAGCTGAGCGGCCTCCGAGGTCTCTGCCTCCTCGAGGGCGCCGCCACCGAGCTGCGCGCGGCCTGGGACGCGGTCGGCCACTCGTCGGGCCTCTCCGGCGAACGCTGGAGGAGCCTGCTCATGGAGCCCGACGCTCGCTCCCCGAAGAGCCGCCTGGGCCGCCTGCTCGAGCGCGTGGCCCAGGGCTGCCGCGACGGCGACGGCAGCTGGTCCCGCTTTTTCGCGGCCACCGTGGCCCACCTCGACAGCAAGGCCGTCGACCTGCGGCGACTCCTCGGCGAGGTCACGTGGCTCGAGCAGGCGATGCCCGCGACGGCTGCGGCGTCGGGACGCCCGCCCCGCTTGCAGTTGGCCTGGCTGACTGCGCGAGTCGAGGCCGCAAACCACATCGGGTCCGTCGATGGCTCCGCGGAAGCCGAGCTGGAGGCGCTCTCCGCTCTGCTGGTGGACGAGGCACCGGAGCTGGTCTGCCTCGCCGATCTGGACCGCTGCGTGCTCGAGACCAACCGCTTCGAGTTCTCGCGCGCAGCGGACCGGCTCGTGCGCTGGGCTGATGTCCGCCCGCGAGAGCCGGGCCTTCAATTCTGGGGACGGCTGCTCAGCCAGCGCGGGCAGTTGGCCGCGTTCGCGGGAGACTCGGCGCGCGCCGAGGAGCTCTTCCTCCAAGCTCTTGCAGCTTTCGAGAGGCTCTCCGACGCCAAGGTCGGAAAGCTCGAGAGCTCACAAACAGCCGCCTATCTCGCGATCGCGACCATGGACCGGCCTGGCGCCCCGGCCGAGCTGGTCCGCGAGCGTGTGAGATTGGTCAGCGAGCTCTCGCAGGAGGCCATCGCGGCACAGTCAGCGAACGCCTCTCCCGAGACCAAGTACGCGCACCACGTGCTGCTGCGCTATCTGACCGCCCATGGGAGCGCAGAGGAACGGGCCGCCTATCTGGCGCGCAGCGAGGAGTGGGAGACAGGAGAGGGTCACCCTTGGCCGTTGATCCTCGCCTACCGCGCGCTCTTGCTCGTGGGGCGCGGCGCCGAGGCGGACCGCGCCGAAGCCGCGCGCCTGCTGGATGAGGCGACCGATCTGACCAGGCGCCATGGCCCGACGGTCCGCTTCATCGGGCTCGCGATCGCCGCGGCCAAGCGCGAGCTGCTCGGGGGACCTGGGCCCAACGCAGCCGAGATCGCCGCAGTGCGAACAGCGCTGCCGATGGCTCCGTTTGCGGAGCTCGCCATGAGCCCCTCCACGGCGGGGCGGCCACTCGAGCTGCTGCGCGCCTGCTTGCCGTTCAACTTCCGGTAGCAGGCTTGGGTTCAGCAACAGCGTGCCGCGGAGCAATCGGCGCGGCCCTGTCAGCGACTCCCAAGCCGCGCGTCCTCTCCCTGCAAGGCGAGCCCAACCCCTCGCCAGGAGAACCCGCGATGACCACCCCCGTGAACATGTCCGGCCCGATCTTCTCCGCGGTCGCCGCCCGCTCGAACTTCTCCCAAGCCTCGCTCGACGCCATCCGCGGGGGGGGGCGCTTCCAGAACACACCGGACACGGTGCATGTCGAGGCGCCGAAGAACACGAAGCCGGTGATCTTCGCGACGGAGGCGGCCGACGACGTGGAGAGCGAGTAGGCCGGCACGCGCTATTCGCGTGACACCACGCTCCCAGCGTGGCCCTGTTGGATCGGATGCATCGGTACTCCCCTGTTACCGAAAGGCTCTCGATGGGCACCAGGCTCCTCACCATCCTCGGCACCGGGAAGCGCGACCCGGTCGTCTACCGCAGCACCGACGGCTCCTCTACCTACAAGAGCGCCGAAGGTTCGGTAGACGCAGCGATCTGCAGCTTCTACGGCGTCACCCACGTGCAGGCGTTCGGCACGATAGAAGCGCTTCGGGGCGACACCACGGCCAGGGCTGGCGGAGCGACGAGTGAGACGGGCTCCACGGCGGCAACCACCTCGGATGAGCCCACCGCTGAAGCGATCGCTATTCGCCTCGGCCTCCGAGCGCCCTCGCTATCGCCGCCGCAGCTCGAGTTCAACCGCTGGCCCAAGGGCAGCAAGCGGGAGGAGTTCTGGGACATCTTCGAATCGCTCCGGCATGTCCTCGACGGCGAGCTCACGGCCGCGGAAAAGGAAAACCCCGAAGACCCGCCTGACGTCCTCTTGAACCTGACGCACGGCTATCGGACGCAGCCGCTGATCGCGCAGGCGGCGGTGCTGTTCCAGCTCGACCAGCGCCGCAGGGCGGCCACATCGTCTCGTCGCGCGGCGGTTCGCTTTCTTTATGGAGCCTATGGCGGCGGAAATGCCAGGCCAGAGATTCTCTCGGCCGTCGCGGAGGTCGGGGCCGGGCACCAGCCGCCCGCGGAGGCTGAGCTTTGGGACCTGACCGAGGTCATCGAGGCCCATCGCTGGGGGACCGCCGTCAGCGCCATGCTCGACCACGCGCGAGCAGACCTATTCAAGGAGATGACCGGCGCATTGAAGAACCGCTTGGTGGCCGAGGGCAAGCGAGCGCAGGCGCAGAGCGGGGCAACTCCCGGCCCTCTCGCCCCGATCCTGGATGCGAGAGGATTCGGAGAGGCTGCGGCCAAAGCGCTCGATGCCCTCGTGACGGCGCGGATCCATCACTTGGTCGTCGATGCTCGGGTTCGCGACGAGAAGGACAAGCGCTCCGCTTACTCTTCCGGGTTCTTGAAGTTCCGTGAGGTCAGTGCCGGGCTGATCGCGCTGCTGCCTCCGCTCAAGGACTCGTTGGACGAGCTCAGCGGTAAATTGGGGGAGCTCTCGGCCTCGGGATTGGCCACCATCGAAGGTGTGCGCGCTTCTCTGGCGGCGTGCCGGTGGCTCCACCGGACGGAGCAGTTCGCCACGCTGATCGCGCTGCTGCGAGAGACCTACGTGACCGCCAGAGCGGTGTCGATGGGCCGCGCCTCAGGACACGAGCCTGGGCACGATTTTTTGCTGAGCGCGCGCGCCTCGGTCGAGTGGACCTTGGGGCAGACGGAGTCCAAGGGGCTGTGGGGACGGCTTGCAAGTCTTCGCAATGACGTCCAGCACGCGTCCTACAATTCGAACCCCAAGCCTCCTGACGCGGTCAGGGCCGAGGCGAGGCTCCTGCTCGACGAGGTCGCGGCGCAATGTGAGAAGTGGGGTCGCGCGCAGCAGGCGAACGGCGCGGGGGCCCAGCCGCTCCAGGGCCTGGGTCCCTTCGTCAATCTCACCAACCACCCGAGCGCCGCTTGGCCCGAACTTCAGCGGGCGGCGGCTTTGCGGCTCGGCAGCCAAATCATCGACCTCCCGTTTCCTGCCGTCGCACCTGCGGCCGTTCCTTCATCGCTGGTCGGGATCGCGCAACGGCTCACCGAGCAGGCCGTGGCAATGGCGCCTGCGGCCGTCTTGGCCCAGGGCGAGCACCGCCTCACTCTGGCACTCGTCGCCAGGCTGCAAGCCGCCGGGCTCGCCTGCTACTGCGCGACCGGCCCGAGAGACACGACCGAAGTCGAGGCAGGCGGCGAAGTGCGAAGGTCCAGCGTCTTCAGGTTCTCGGGTTTCCACGAGTATCCGAGCCTCAGCGAGTTGCTGGACCAGTGACGAATTGGAGCGATTGGCAATTTTTGCGCGTGCGATTGGCGCCTCGCCTGCGCTAGGGTCCGCTGCGCTGAATTGCTCCAGGGGGAAGGCAATGAGCGGTCCGCAAGCCCGACGCCTCGTGCAACTCCAGCGAGGGCTCCTCCTGAGAACTCCGGGCTGTCAGCCCCGGCACCGGCGCTTCGTCAGTCCCAAAGAGGACTCCGGGCCATCCGGA
>JAYWAO010000546.1:0-3114 GCA_043782365.1 Deltaproteobacteria bacterium | reverse complement strand
GTGCGGGAAAACCGCCTGCACGGTTCGGTGGGAGGGGCGGCCGGGGTCACAACCGGCCGCTCCTACCCCTATCTGAGTGCGACCCCAACCCCGGTGCTAACTGATCGGCATTGAGACTAGCCCCCCCCACGCTCTGCCTCGGCCCCTCTGGGACGAACCCGCCCAGACCCGCTATCCTGCCCGACTCCATGCACCGCCCCCCAGCACTCGCGCTCGCCCTCTGCCTTGCCTGCGCCTCGGCCCCTCCTTCCCCCACGCTCGAGCAGCGGACCGCCTCCCTGCAGGGCCGCATCCACCTCGGCGACGGCGCGCCCGCGGTGGCCGCGCGCGTGCGGCTCTTCCTCTCCAGCGGTGTGCAGGACGCCGCCACCGGGCTCGAGGGCGCGTTCGAGATGACCCTGCTCGAGCCCGGCGAAGGCCGCCTCGCCTTCTGCGGCGGCGGCGTCGAGCCCGGACAGCAGGGGAGCCTCAGGTTGGATGCGGGCAGGCGGCTCACCCTCGACCTCCCGGCGAAGCCCGCGCTGCCCGGCGCGCTCGCCTGCGACGCCTACTTCGCCGCGGCCGCGCAGGGCGAAGTCCCCTCGGGCTGGGGCCGGAAGGCTTCCCGCGAGCCGCTGCAGCCCGTGCGCCCGATCAAGGCCGGCGCAGCGCCGAAGTATGCGCTGCTCACCCTGCGCGGGAGCGCCCTCGACGCCGCCGGTGCGCCGCTCGCCGTGCGCGTACAGCTCCGCCGCGCCGACGAGGAGCCGCTGCTGCGCGAGGCGCAAGGCCCGCAGGGGAGGTTCACGCTCGAAGACCTGGAGCCCGGCCGCTACGACCTCGAGGCGCACGCCGTTGGCGGCACGCAGGTGGTGCGCGGTCTGTGGCTCGCCGCGGGCAAGCCGCGCGAGGTGACGCTGCGGTTCGGCGCGCGCCGCGGCGAGGTGCGGGTGCGCGGCCGCGCGCTCGGGCCGGGCGGCGTGCCGGCGGCGGGCGCGCGCCTCGTCGCCGCGCTGGGGCAAGGGTCGGTGCTGGTCGCCGGACCGTTCCACGCGGGCGAAGGCGGACGGTTCGACTTCTCGCTGCCCGCCGCTGCGCTCTCCGGCGGCGCCTCGATGGCCGGGTACGTCGATTCGATCCGCGGTCCCCCAGGCACGGCGCGGAGCGCGGACGGCGACGGGCGCCTGCGCCTCTTCGGCTCCACCCTGGAAGGCCTCTCGGGCAGCGAGCTGCTCCCCGAGACCGCGGACGGCGATCTCGACGGCGACCTCTCCCTGGCGCCGGCTCCCGCGCAAAGGCTCTGCAGCGGCGCGGTCACCTTCCCCGACGGCTCACCGGCTGCGGGTGTTACACTTACCTCCGCCCGCGGGCGCACCGCCCAGGCCCAGCCCTCGGCCGCGCTCAGCGACGCTTCGGGCCGCTTCCGCCTCGCCTGCCCCGAGGGGGGCGCGGTGCTCCGCGGCCGGCTCGGGCCTGCGCTCCTGGTCTCCGAGGTGTCGGTGCCCGCAGAGGAGCTGGTGCTCAGGCTCGGGCCTGGCGCCGCCTTGCGCGTGAAGGTGACGGCGAGGATGCCCCTCAAGCGGCTGGTCGTCCGCGCGCTCGCCCTCGACGACGCCGAGCCCGCGCCGCTCACCGGCGGCCTCTGGCGGCGCGCCGAGAGCGAGGGCGAGGCTGTCGAGCTCGACGGGCTCCCGATCGGCCGGCCGGTGGAGTTCACCGTGCAGGGCGATGATGGCAGCGCGCAGGGCGTGGTGGCGCAGGGCTCGGTGGTGCTGCCGGGAGCTTCGGTGTGGGACGTGGAGGTGGCGGCGGAGTAGCTTGTCCCGCCTATGGACTCGACCTCTCCGCTCCTCCGCGAAGCCTTTGCCATCGCCGAGACGTTCGCCCGCAAGACGCTGCTGCCTCGTTTGCACGAGCTGGAGCAGCAGGGCGGCGCGCCGGTCACGAAGTCGGCCAGCCCTGGCGAGGGCGTCCCCCTGGTAACACTCTTTCGCGACCTCGCCGACCGCCTCGGCCTCGCCCCCCTCGCCGCCGACGCCGCGCAGGACCCCGCCGCCAACGACGGCCTGCTCGCCGACCACGCGCTCGGCGCCTCGCTGATGGGCCCGCTCACCCGCGTCTGCCCGGGCTTCGCGCTGTCGTTCGGGGCCAGCCTGGGCCTCTGCGGCCAGAGCCTCCTGCGCAAGGGCACGCCGGCGCAGCGCGCCCGCTTCGCGCGGCCGGTGCTGGCGTTCGAGAAGGTCGGCTGCTGGGCGATCACCGAGCCCGAGGCCGGCAGCGACGCCTTCTCGCTGCGCACGCAGGCGCTCAAGGTCGCAGGCGGCTGGGAGCTGAAGGGGGAGAAGTGCTTCATCACCAACGCGCCGATCGCCGATACGTTCGTGGTCTACGCCCGCGTTGCGGGCACGGGCAGCGCGCTCGACGGGCAGATCCGCCACTTCGTCCTCGAGCGCGGGGACGCGGGCCTGACGACCTCCGGGCCGATCTCCAAGATGGGCATGCGAGCCTCGCCGACGGGCTCGATCTTCTTGGGTGACGTGCGCGTCCCGGACGACCGCCTGATCGGCGACCCGGAGGAGAGCGGCAAGCGGGCCGCGCTCGAGACGCTGCTCGGCGAGCGGGCGGCGCTGGCGGCGATGGCCGCGGCGGTGATCGAGGAGTCGCTGACGCTGGCGCTGGCGTACGCGAAGGAGCGCAAGCAGTTCGGGCAGCCGATCGCCTCGTACCAGGCGGTGCAGCTGCGCCTCGCGCGGATGTACGCCGCGCAGGAGACGGTGCGGGCGCTGATCGACCGCACGGGGCTGCTGCAGGCGTCCGGCGACCTCTCGCTCGCGTACCTCTGCGCCGCCAAGTACACGGCCAGCACGCTGGCGACGCAGGCGGCGATGGAGGCGGTGCAGATCCTCGGCGGCGCGGGCTACACCACCGAGCTGCGCGTCGAGGGGCTGGCGCGCGACGCGAAGCTGCTGGAGATCGGCGGCGGCACCAGCGACATCCAGCTCCTGGCGGTGGCGCGGGAGATCTTGAAGTAGGACGAGCCTTCACGCCTTTGGCTAGTACAGCGATTCGCGCCAGCCGAACGTCGACGTCTTGGTGAGCCCTCAGGGTCACGAACAGCGCTCACTCAGGGAGTCC
>JAYWAO010000545.1:0-22982 GCA_043782365.1 Deltaproteobacteria bacterium | reverse complement strand
TTTTGCACGAGACGGTCTACCAGTGGTTCGCGGCCGGCAGCCTCAACGTCACCCTCGGCCTCACCCTCGACCGGCTGAGCGGCTCCTTGGTGCTGGTGATCACCGGCGTCGGGTTCTTGATTCACCTCTATAGCGCCGGCTATATGGAGCACGACGCCTCGGTCCACCGGTACTTCGCCTACCTGAACCTGTTCGTCGCCGCGATGCTGCTCCTCGTGCTCGGCGACAACCTGGTGGCGATGTTCGTCGGCTGGGAGGGCGTCGGCCTCTGCTCGTACCTGCTCATCGGCTTCTGGTTCGAGGACGACGCGAAGGCCTCCGCCGGCAAGAAGGCGTTCATCACCAACCGCGTCGGCGACTTCGGGTTCCTCATCGGCATGTTCGTCTTGTTCCAGGCCGTGGGCTCGGTGCAGATCAGCGACTTGAACGCGGCCGTCTACACGCTGCCCGTCGCCTCGCTCGCCTGCGGCCTGCTCTTCCTCGGCGCCACGGGCAAGTCCGCGCAGCTCCCGCTCTACATCTGGCTCCCCGACGCGATGGCCGGCCCGACCCCCGTCTCGGCCCTCATCCACGCCGCCACCATGGTGACCGCGGGCGTCTACATGATCGCGCGGCTCTCTCCCATCTTCGTGCAGGCGCCGGGCATCCTGATGCTGGTCGCCATCGTCGGCGGCGTCACCGCGCTCTGGTCGGCGCTGATCGCCACTTCCCAAAACGACATCAAGAAGGTCCTCGCCTACTCGACCGTCAGCCAGCTCGGCTACATGTTCCTCGGCGTCGGCGTCGGCGCCTTCTTCGCCGGCACCGAGCACCTGCTCACGCACGCCTTCTTCAAGGCCTGTCTCTTCCTCGGCTCCGGCGCGGTGATCCACGGCCTCGCCGGCGAGCAGGACATGCGCAAGATGGGCGGCCTGAAGAAGTACATGCCGCACACGGCGCTGACCTTCTTCGTCGCCACCATCGCCATCTCCGGCATCGTCCCCATCTCGGGCTTCTTCTCGAAGGACGAGGTGCTCGGGCAGGCGCTGCGCACCTCGGCGTTCAGCTTCCTCACGCTGACCCCGACGAGCAGCATCCACCTCAGCTTCGTCGGCCCGGCGCTCTACGTGATGGGGACGTTCACCGCGCTGCTCACCAGCTTCTACATGTGGCGCTGCTACTTCATGACCTTCGAGGGCAGCTACCGCGGGCCCGCCGAGGTGCACCCGCACGAGTCGCCGGCGGTGATGACGGTGCCGCTCTACGTGCTGGCGTTCCTCTCCATCGTCGGCGGCGTGCTGGCGCTCCCCGAGAACCTCGCCGAGCACCTCCACCTCTCGCGCTTCTCCTGGGAGGTCTTCACCGAGGGCCTCTTCGCCAAGGCGCGCGGGGGCGAGGCGCACCACTACCTGCCCGAGGTCGTCACCTACGGCATCGCGCTCGCCATCGGCTGGCTCGGCTGGTTCGGCGCGCAAGCCTACAAGAAGGGCGTCGAGGGTCCGGCCTTCTGGACGAAGCTCCCCGCGGGCATGCACCGCGCCTTGGAGAACAAGCTCTATGTCGACGAGTTCTACGGCTTCTTGATCATCCGCCCCCTCTGGGCCTTCGCCCGCGGGACCTGGCGCATCGTCGACGTGATGATCATCGACGGCCTCTTCGTCAACGGCGCAGCCCAGGTGGTCGCCTTCGTCGGCGAGCTTGCCCGCCGCTTCCAGAACGGCGACGTGCAGCGCTACGCAGCGGTGACCGCGGCCGGCGTGGCCTTCCTCGTCTACGTCTTCCTCCGCTGAGGGTATGAGGACCAAATGAATTGGTACGACTCGCATCTCCTCAGCGTCGTGACGTTCCTGCCCCTGGTGGGCGCGCTCGTGGTCGCCTTCCTCCCACGCGGCGAGCACGGCCAGCACAAAGGCATCGCGCTCTTCGCCTCGGTGGTCACCGCGCTCGCCAGCCTCCAGCTCTGGTTCGGCTTCAAGCCCGGCGGCGGCTGGCAGTTCGAGCAGAAGACCGAGTGGGCGCCCGCGTGGGGCTTCAGCTACCACATCGGCCTCGACGGGGTGGCGCTGCTGCTCTTCCTGCTGACGACCATCTTGTCCCCCATCGTCATCCTCTCGGCGTGGAAGTTCACCGAGAAGAGCGTGAAGGAGTTCTGCATCGCGCTGCTGGTGCTCGAGACCGCCATGCTCGGCACGCTCGCCGCGCTCGACCTGGTGCTCTTCTACGTGTTCTGGGAGGCGATGCTGATCCCGATGTACCTGCTGGTCGGCGTCTGGGGCTCGGAGAAGCGCATCTACGCGGCGGTGAAGTTCTTCCTCATCACCTTCGTCGGCTCGGTGCTGATGCTGCTCGCCATCTTCTACCTCTGGACCGAGAGCGGCACCGGCGGCGCGGCGCGGACGTTTGATTATGTAACGCTCATGCAGCAAGCGCAGTTCAGCCCCCAAGTCCAGTCGTGGCTGTTCCTCGCCTTCGCGCTCGCCTTCGCCATCAAGGTGCCCGTCTTCCCACTGCACACCTGGCTGCCCGACGCGCACACCGAGGCGCCCGCGGTGGGCTCCGTGCTGCTGGCCGGCGTGATGCTGAAGCTCGGCACCTTCGGCTTCATCCGCTACGCGATGCCGCTCTTCCCGCAGGCCGCGCTGGCGGCGGCGCCCACCATCGCCGCGCTGGGCATCGTCGGCATCGTCTACGGCTCCTTGATGTGCATGGCGCAGAAGGACCTCAAGCGGATGATCGCCTACTCGTCGGTGGCCCACCTGGGCTTCGTGATGACCGGCCTCGCCGCGCTCAACGCGGAGGCAGTCTCGGGCGCGGTGCTGCAGATGGTGAACCACGGCATCTCGACCGGCGGGCTCTTCCTCGTCATCGGGTATTTGTATGAGCGCACCCACACCCGCGACCTCGCCAACTACGGCGGCCTCGCCAAGGTGGTCCCGGGCCTCGCGGCGGTCTTCCTCGTCATCACGCTTTCGTCGATCGGCCTGCCGGGCACCAACGGCTTCATCGGCGAGTTCCTCATCCTGCTCGGCACCTTCACCTCGAAGATCGCCGGGGGGCAGCTCCTCGCCGTGATCGCGGCCACGGGCGTGATCCTCGGCGCGGTCTACATGCTCTTCATGTACCAGCGGGTGATGTTCGGCCCGATCACGCGCGAGGAGAACAGGTCGCTCGAGGACCTCTCCTTCCGCGAGTGGACCACGCTGGTGCCGCTGCTCTTCGCCATCGTCGCCATCGGCGTCTTCCCCTCGCCGCTGCTCGACGCGGTGAAGGCGCCCGTCGACGAGTTCGTCGCCCGCGTCACCAAGAGCGGCGGCCTGCCGATCCGCGCGCAGGCCCGCGAAGGCGAGGTCCGGCCCGCCGGCAACCCGCCCGGCCTTGCGCCCGGCAACCCCGGCGACGTGCCCGCCGCCGGCGCGAACACCGTGGTCCGCCCCTTCTTCCCCAACCGGGCTCCCCTCGCTGCGCCCGCGCAGCCGAACCCTTGACGCACGAACAGGCCCCGCGATGAACTTCAATCCCGTAGACCTGCAAGGCGTGCTGCCGGCCCTCATCTTGATGGCGGGCGGCCTCGTGCTGATGACCACCGAGGTGTTCCTCAAAGTGGTCGCCGGCGCCCAGCCCGACCGGCGCTACCAGCCGTTCCTCTCGGCGGTGTTCGCCGCGGCGGCGCTCTGGGCGGCTCTCTCGTCGCTCGACTCGCCCGCGTCGTCGCTCTTCCAGGGCGCGGCGACCGCCGATGGCCTCGGCCGCGCGATCGCCGCCACCGTGGCGGGCGCGCTGCTCCTCTCCAGCCTGCTCGCCTTCGGCTACCTCGAGACGCTCGGCGCCTCGCGCGGTGAGTTCTATGCGCTCGCCCAGTTCTCGGCGGCCGGCATGTGCCTGCTCGCGCAGGCCACCGACCTGCTCGTCATCTTCGTCGCGCTCGAGGTGATGTCGCTGGCCGTCTACTGCCTCACCGCCTGGATGCGCAAGGGCAAGAAGCCCGCCGAGGCCGCGCTCAAGTACTTCGTGCTCGGCGGCTTCGCCTCGGCGCTCTTCCTCTACGGCGCGGCGCTCGCGTTCGGCGCCACTGGCTCCACCCGCATCGCCGACCTCGCCGCCGCGGTGCGCCTCGCTGGCGGCGGCGGCGGTCCCGCTGGCGGCCTCGCCTGGGCGGCCGGCGCCCTCCTCTCGGCGGGCTTCATCTTCAAGGTGGCCGCGGTCCCGTTCCACATGTGGGTCCCCGACGTCTACGAGGGCGCCCCCGCGCCCGTGACCGGCTTCATGGCAGCCGGCGTGAAGGCTGCTGCCTTCGCCACCCTCGCCCGCATCCTGGTGGGCGGCTACGGCGACGCCAACGCGGCGCTCGGCTCCCACGGCTGGCAAGAGGTGATCGGCTGGCTGGCCGGCGCCACCATGCTGCTCGGCAACCTGCTCGCGGTCCCACAGCGCAGCGTCAAGCGCATGCTCGCCTACTCGTCGATCGCGCACGCGGGCTACCTGCTCGTCGCCATCGCCGCGATGGCCGGCAGCGTGCCCCGCGCCGACGCCACCCAGGGCCTCGTCTTCTACCTCGCCTCCTACGCCATCACCGTGGTGGGCGCGTTCGGCGTGGTCGGCCTGATCGAGCGCAAGCTCTCGGCGAGCGGCGCCTCCGACGACCTCAACTCGTGGGCCGGGCTCGCCGAGAAGCACCCGGGCCTCGCCGCCGCGATGGCGCTCTTCATGGTGTCGCTCGCGGGCGTGCCTCCCACGGCGGGCTTCATGGCGAAGCTGGGCGTGTTCCGCGCCGCGGTCTCGGCGGGCCTCGTGCCCCTGGCGATCTTCGGCGTGCTCACCAGCGCCGCCGGCCTGTATTACTATTTGCGAGTGGTCGTGTACCTCTACATGATGCCCGCGAAGGGCGAGGCGATCGCGCCTGGGCGGATGGCGACTGCCGCTGTCGCGCTCGCTGGGTGTGCGGCAGTGGTCATCTACCTCGGCGTGCAGCCTGGCGGCGTGACGGCGGCGCTCGGGCCGGCGCTGGCGGCTTTCGGGAGGTAGGTGCGTTCGGTCTGTGCGCCACGAGCGGTCATCGATCGGCCGCTGCGTCTCGACGGGCGGTGACGTGGAGGCCGAACCTGGGTCACCCCGTCCAGCCGACGGACCCGGGGATTGGGTCCCGTGCAGCGGGTCCCGGCAAACGCCGGGGCTGGAAACTACGGCCACCCCTGCGGGGCGGTGAGCCGACGGGCTACTCGCGGATGCAGCCCCGACCGCGGAACAAAGGTAATACTCATTGCCTGCTGATCTGCTTGCGGTAGCGCTCGGGCTGGGCTCCGCGGGGACGTGGGGTGCCGGCGACTTCTGCGGCGGTCTCTCGGCGCGCAGGCTTCGGGCTGGCGAGGTCGCGGTGCTCGCGCAACTCGCTGCGCTCCTGCTGCTCGGCGGGCTCACGCTGATCCTCGGTCCGCCGATGCCTGCCGCGCACACGGTGTTCTGGGCCGGTGTGGCGGGCATCGGGAACGGCGTGGGGATGCTGCTGCTCTACGCGGCGCTCGGGCGCGGGGCGATGAGCGTCGCGGCGCCGGTCGCGGCGCTGTTCACGGCGATGGTACCGGTGATCGCGAGCGCGCTGCTCGAGGGCGTGGCGCGGCCTCCCCAGCTTGCGGGGTTCGTGCTCGCGGCCGGAGCGATCTGGCTGGTGGCGCAGCAGCCCGCTGCGACCGGGGGCGAGTCGGCGGAGGATGCGCTGGCTCGAGAGGTGAGGATGCGCCGGGGCCTGTGGCTCGCCATCGCGGCGGGTCTTGGATTCGGCTCGTTCCTTCTCTGCATGAAGCTCGCGGCCCCTGGCCAGGCGGAGCTTCCGGCGATGGCGCTGTCGCGCGCAGCGTCGCTGCCCGTGCTGCTCGGGGCGTGGTGGTGGTCCCGGCGCGTCGCCAATGCGGCGGACGGCACGCCGGGAACGCAGCGGTCGCGGCTGCTCGCCTGCGCGGCCGGCGGCCTCGACGCGCTCGGTAACACCTTTTTCCTCGCCGCCATCGCGCGTGGCCGGCTCGACGTCAGCAGCGTGCTCAGCGCGCTGTATCCCGTTTCCACGGTGGTGCTGGCGCGGGTGGTGCTCGGCGAGCGGCCGGGGCGGTTGCAGCAGGCGGGGCTGGGGCTCGCGTTGGGAGCGGTGGTGTTGATCGCTCTCTGACCTGGGAGGGCCGGATCGCCGAGTGCCGCGGAGTGCCGCCGACCCCTGAGGCCCGTCCCCGGACGTTCGCCGCCGTCCGCCCGGCCGTGTCCCGCGCTTCCTCCCGGCCGCGCGCAGCTCTCCAGCGTCCTGTTCCCAACTCTCGCCGGGCGCGGTCCGGAAGTTGCTCGATGGGTCATCCCAACAGGGGTGCCCGTGATCAAGCCGAGTGTCGCAGAGCCCGCAGCCGCCGTCGGAACCTCCTCCGCTGAGGGGCGGATCGGTCCCGCAGGCGAGCTGCACCAGCCCGCTGCGCCCGGACACCCGCCGCTGACCACCAACCAGGGCCTTCCGATCTCCGACAACCAGGGCTCGCTCAAGGCCAGCCCGCGCGGCCCCGCGCTGCTCGAGGACTTCATCCTCCGCGAGAAGCTCACCCACTTCGACCACGAGCGCATCCCCGAGCGCATCGTCCACGCCCGCGGCACCGGCGCGCACGGCTTCTTCGAGCTGACACATTCGCTGGCGCGGTTCACCACCGCCGAGGTGCTCACGCAGGTCGGCGTGCGCACACCCGTGTTCGCGCGCTTCTCCACCGTCGCTGGCGGCGCGGGCTCCTCCGACACGCCACGTGACGCGCGCGGCTTCGCCGTCAAGTTCTACACGCAGCAGGGCAACTGGGATCTCGTCGGCATCAACATCCCCGTCTTCTTCATCCAGGACGCGATCAAGTTCCCCGACCTCGTCCACGCCATCAAGATGGAGCCCGACCGCGGCTTCCCGCAGGCGGCCACCGCGCACGACACCTTCTGGGACTTCATCTCGCTGACGCCGGAAGCGATGCACATGGTGCTCTGGATCATGTCCGACCGCACGCTGCCGCGGTCCTTGCGCATGATGGAGGGCTTCGGCATCCACAGCTTCCGGCTGCTCGATGCGGCGGGCGCCTCGACGTTTGTGAAGTTCCACTGGCGGCCCAAGCTGGGCGTGCAGTCCACCACCTGGGACGAGGCGGTGAAGCTCGCAGGCTGTGACCCTGACTTCCATCGGCGCGACCTCTTCGAGGCGATCACCGCGGGCCGCTTCCCCGAGTGGGAGCTCTCCGTGCAGCTCTTCACCGAGGCGGAGGCGGAGGCGTTCCCCTTCGACCACCTCGACGCCACCAAGCTCATCCCCGAGGAGCTCGTCCCGCTCGTGCCCGTGGGCCGGATGGTGCTCGACCGCTGGCCCGACAACTTCTTCGCCGAGACCGAGCAGGTGGCGTTCTGCCCCTCGCACCTCGTGCCCGGGCTCGACTTCTCGAACGACCCGCTGCTGCAGGGCCGGCTCTTCTCGTACCTCGACACGCAGCTCTCGCGGCTGGGCTCGCCCAACTTCCACCAGCTGCCGATCAACGCGCCGAAGTGCCCCTACGCGAACCAGCAGCGCGACGGGCAGATGCAGCGGGAGCGCCCGCAGGGCCGGGTCAACTACGAGCCGAGCACGCTCTCCGCGACCGCGCCGCGCGAAGAAGTGAAGGGCTTCCACAGCGCCGCGCTCACCGAGACGGGGGAGCGGGGCCGGGTGCGCTCCGAGCGCTTCGCCGACCACTACTCGCAGGCGCGCCAGTTCTTCCGCAGCCTGGAGGCGCCCGAGCAGGGCCACCTCGCCTCGGCGCTCGTCTTCGAGCTGTCCAAGCTCGAGCACCCGCACGTGCAGCGGGCGATGGTCGGGCACCTGCGCCTGGTGGACGAGGCGCTCGCCGCGCGGGTCGCAGAGGGCCTGGGGATCGCCGACCTGCCGGCCGCGCCAAAGGCCCCCGCGCCCGTTCAAGACCTCGCGCCCTCTCCGGCGCTGCGCCTGATCGGCAGGATGAAAGAGACGCTGGAGGGCCGCTCGATCGGCGTGCTCGTCTCGGACGGCACCGACGGCATCGCCCTCAGCGTGCTGACGAAGGCCGCCGCCAGCGAAGGCGCCACCGTGCGCCTGATCGCCGCCAGGGTGGGCCCGGTCAAGCTCGCGGGCGGCAAGACGGCCCAGGTGGACGCCCAGCTCGCGGGGACGCCCTCGGTGCTCTTCGACGCGGTCGCAGTCCTCCTCTCGTCCGCCGGCGTGATGGCCCTCCAGTCCGACCCGTCCGCGCTCGCCTTCGTCCGCGACGCCTACGGGCACCTCAAGGCCATCGGGGCCGACGAAGGCGGCCGCGCGCTCCTGCGCAAGGCCGGCGTGGAGTCTGGCCTCGGCGTCGTCCCGCTGGGCGCGCCGGGCCCCTTCCTCGAGGCGGCGAAGCTCCGCCACTGGTCCCGCGAGCCTTCGCACCAGCCCTAGCTAGACCCCAACCGTAAAAAGTAATACTCGAGGCGCCCGATGACGCTCCAGATCGTTCCTGCAGCCCAGACGAACCACGTTCGCCCTGTCACCCTCCCGCCCGCGCCCACGGCCGGCCATGTCGAGCACACCACGCGCGCCTTCCTCGACGCGGCCGCGAAGGCCGGCGGCCCCCCGATGGAGCAGCTCCCGCTCACCGATGCGCGCGCAGCGCTGGTGGCCGCGCAAGCCGGCGTCAGGCCGGACCCGTTCGCCGTCGAGGTGAGCGAGCGGACCGTCCACTGCGACGGGCGCATCCTCGAGCTCACCATCATGCGGCCGGCCGGCATGGCGGGCCCGCTCCCGGTCTTCCTCTTCTTCCACGGCGGCGGCTGGGTGCTCGGCGACTACGCGACGCACGAACGCCTGCTGAGCGACCTGGTCGTCGGCGCCGGCGTCGCCGCGGTGTTCCTCCACTACTCGCGTTCGCCCGAGGCGCGCTACCCGATCGCGCTCGAGGAGGCCTACGCCGCCACCAAGTGGGTGGCGGAGAACGGCGCCTCGCTGAACCTCGACGGCACGCGCCTCGCGGTGGTGGGGAACAGCGCCGGCGCCAACCTCGCCACCGTGGTCTGCCTGCTCGCCAAGGAGCGCGGCGGCCCGGCGATCCGCCACCAGACGCTGCTCTGGCCGGTCACCGACGCGCGCAGCGACACCGACTCCTACCGGCAGTTCGGCAGCGGCCACTTCCTCACCCGCGAGATGATGCGCTGGTTCTGGGACAGCTACCTCCCCGACGTGAGCGGCCGCGCCGACCCGCACGTCTCGCCGCTGCGGGCCACCAAGGAGCAGCTCGCCGGCCTGCCCCCCGCGCTGATCCTCACCGCGGAGAGCGACGTGCTGCGGGACGAGGGCGAGGCCTACGGCAGGCACCTCGACGTGGCCGGCGTGGAAGTGACCACCACCCGCTACAACGGGATGATCCACGACTTCGGCCTGCTCAACGCGCTCGCCCAGGTGCCGGCGGTGCGCTCGGCGCTGCGACAGGCCTCGGCCGAGCTGAAGCGGCACCTGGAGTAGACGGGGCTCGCCCCGCTGGCCGCGGCTACCGTCGAAGCAAGAGGTACACCGCGCCCGCCCCGCCGTCGTGCTGCCGGGCGGTCGCGAACGCCAGCACCGCCTGGCCCAAGCGCGCGGTGTGCAGCCAGCGCTGCACCGCCTCCTTGAGCACCGGCACCTGGTCCTTCGAGTGCAGCCCGCGCCCGTGGACCACCAGCACGCACCGCTTGCCGGCGGCGCGCGCCCTCACCAGGTAGGCCTCGAGCGCCGCCTTCGCCTCCTCGCGGTTCATCCCGTGCAGGTCGAGGTGGCCCTGCAGCGCATACTCGCCCTTGCGCAGCCGCTTGAGGATGCGCGGGTCGAGCCCGTGGGCGCAGCCCTCGATGAACTCGTCGCTGCTCTCGAGGTCGAACGGCACCGCGCCGTCGATCAGCCCGCGCAGCTCGTCGTACGCTTCCAGCTCCGGGTCGAGGTGCGGCGGCACGTGGGCGATCGGCTCGGGCGCGGGCCTGATCTTGGCGCTGCGGTCGAGCAGCGGATCGGCCCCCTCGGTCGCCATCGACCAGAGGTCGTCCTCGCTGAGGCCCTCCTGCGAGCGCGACCGCACGGGCGCAGCCGGAGGGGGCTTGGGCGCCGCCACCGGCGCGGGCTTGGGCGGCAGCTTGACGACGCCGAAGGGGTTGTTGAACGGCTTGCTCTTCGCCAAGATGCACCGCTCCGAAAAAGTATTACTCAGCCTTCGGCTGCGCCGGCGGCGCCGTCTGCGCCCAGGGAGAGATTGCCACATTGGAGACCGCGTTGCGGGGCGACCCATCGACGATCTTGCGCGAGATGGCGAGGTAGACGAGGGCGTTGTTCTCCTTGTCGAACAGCCGCACCACGTGCGTGCCCTTGAAGAGCGCCGAGGTCCGCTCGCTGAAGATCTCCTGCTGCTCGGGCAGCCGCAGGCCCGCCGCGATCGGCCCGGTCTGCACGCAGGACAGCGAGAACTCGGAGACGTCCTCGGCGAGCCCGACGCTGCCCTTGACGCCGCCCGTGCGCGCCTGGCTCAGGTGGCAGACCACGCCGGGCACGTCGGGGTCGCGGAAGCTGCTGACGCAGACCTTGTGGTTGGCCCCGAGCAGCTTCCACGCGGTGGTGACGCAGCCAAGCTCACCCTCCTTCGCCTGGGCAGCAGACAAGAGCGCGAGCAGCGTGGCCAGCCCGACCAGCATGGGACGAAGGGACATGCCAGCAAGGATGCGGAGGAGCGGGCCCAGGCACAAGCCGAACTGCTCGCCGCCGCTCTGCCTCCGTCACTCGCGCGCCATCACCCCTCGGCGGGAGATGGAAGACCGGCGCGCCGGCCCGTGGTCCGGGAATCGCATCGCCAATCCATCTCTAGTCCCTGCGCAGCCCCAGCCGCTTCATCTTCCGCCAGAGCGTGGTCGCGCTCACCCCTAGCTCCGCCGCCGACTTCTCCAGCGCCCCGTGGTTGCGCAAGAGCGCCGCCTCGATGGCCTTCACCTCGGCCTCCTCGACCGCCTCCACCAGCCGCCGCGCCGTCTGCGGCTTGGCCAGCGCGGGCGCCTCCAGCCGCACGTCCTCGGCCTCGATGAGGTCGGTGCGCGCGAGCGCGGCCGCCTGCTCGACTACGTTTTCCAGCTCGCGCACGTTGCCCGGGAAGTCGTGCCCGACCAGCTTCTTGAGCGCGCCCTGGGTGAGCGCACGCTGGGTCCCCTCGCGCTTGTTGAACCGCTCGAGGAAGTGCTGCGCGAGGAGCGGGATGTCCTCCCGGCGCTCGCGCAGCGGCGGCGGCGTCAGCGGCACCACGTTGAGCCGGTAGAAGAGGTCTTCCCGGAAGCGCCGCTCGACGATCGCCTTGCGCAGGTCCTGGTTGGTGGCCGCGACCACGCGCACGTCCACCTGGACGGTGTTGTTGCCGCCCACCGGACGCACCTCGTGCTCCTGGATCACGCGCAGCAGCTTGGCCTGGAACGCGGGCGACGTCTCCCCGATCTCGTCGAAGAAGAAGGTCCCGCCGCTCGCCTCCTCGAGGAGCCCGCGCCGCGCCTTGACCGCGCCGGTGAAGGCGCCCTTCTCGTGCCCGAACAGCTCGCTCTCCAGCAGCGTCTCGGCGATGGCGGCGCAGTTGATCGGCACGAACGGCCGGTCCGCGCGGCGCGAGTTGGCGTGCAGCGCGCGGGCGATCAGCTCCTTGCCGGTGCCGCTCTCGCCGGTGATCAGCACGGTGACGTCGGTGGCGGCTGCGCGCACGAGGCGCGCGAGCAGCTCGCGCATGGGGGCCGAGCGGCCGACCAGCGCGTCGAGCCGGTAGCGCTCTTGGAACTCGTCCCGGTGGAGGGTGGCGTCGACCAGCAGCCGCCGCTTCTCCAGCGCCTTCTGCACGCGGATCAGCAGCTCGCCTTCCTTGAACGGCTTGGAGAGGTAGTCGTAGGCGCCCAGCTTCATCGCCGTGACCGCGCTCTCCACCGTGGAGTGGCCGGTCATCACGATCACCTGCGTCGAGGGGGCGATCTCCAGCGTCTGCTTGAGCACCGCCAGCCCGTCGAGCGTGGCCATCTTGAGATCGGTGAGCACCAGGTCGAACGGCTCGGAGAGCAGCCTGGAGAGCGCCTCCTCGCCGCTCTCGGCCTCGCCCACGACGTAGCCCTCGCTCGAGAGCACGAGGGCCGTGGTGGTCCGCATGTTCTTCTGATCGTCGACGACGAGGATGCGCGCGGGAGCGGCCATTTCGGGGAAGAGTGTACTACCCCGGCACGGGCAGCAGCAGCTCGAACTCAGCGCCGCACTCTTCGCGCTCGAGCAGGTTGATGCGCCCGCCGTGGCCCTCGACGATCCGCCGCACCACCGCGAGGCCCAGCCCGGTGCCCGTGGCCTTGGTGGTGAAGAAGGGCTGGAAGACGCTGGTCCGCTGCTCCGCCGGCACGCCCGAGCCGGTGTCGCGCACCACCACGCGCACCTGCGGGTTGCCGAGGCCAGTCTGCTGCTCGGCGTGCACCGAGAGCACGCCGCCCTTGGGCATCGCCTGCAGCGCATTGAGGAAGAGGTTCACCAGCGCCTGCCGGAGGAGGCGCGCGTCGGCCATCAGCATCAGCCCGGGCGGGATGCGCAGGTCGAGCTCCAGCGAGTCGGGGAGCGCGGGCTTCCTGCCCTCCTCGGCGCCGGGCGTGCGGGTGCGCGCCGCCTCCAGCGCGTCTTGCACCAAGGGGCCCAGCGGCACCGGCGTCAGCGTCGGGCGCAGCGGGCGCGCGAAGTCGAGCAGGTCGCCGACCATCGCGTTGAGGCGGTCGGCCTCCTCCTGGATGATCCCCAGGAGCAGGCCCACGTTGCCCTCCTGCTTGAGGAGCTTTCGCAGCGAGCCGAGCGAGTTGAAGATGACGCCGAGCGGGTTGCGCACCTCGTGGGCCACCGAGGCCGACAGCGCGCCGAGCGCGGCGAGCCGCTCCTGCTCGAGCAGCGCGGCCTGCGCAGTCTCCAGCTGGCGGTAGCTCCCGCGCAGCTTCTCGAAGAGCCCGGCGGAGAGCATCGCCATCGCGATCTGGCCGGCCACCGCGGTCGCGCGCTCGATCTCGGTGCTGTCGAAGACCCGGTCCGGCTTGAGGTCGTCGATCACCACCACCCCCTGCGGCTGGTCGCGGGCGATCAGCGGGATCACCATCACCGACCGGCGCCGCCGCAGCCAGGCCGGGCTTTGGCCTGGCGGGCTGCCCACGTCGTCGCTGCGCACGATCCGCCGCTCGCGCAGCGCCGTGGCCGCAGCGGAGGGCGAGTCGAGCGAGTAGGTGACCGCGCTGGTGTCCGCGCGAAGCCCCCCAGCGGTTGGCGCGCAGAGCACCTTGCGCTCCTCGTCGTAGCGGAGGATCGAGCAGCCGCTCGCCGAGAGCAGCAGGCGCAGGTTCTCCGCGGCCCGGAGCACCAGGGGCTCCACCTCGAGCGCGCCCGTCAGCGAAGAGCTGACCCCGTTGAGCAGCTCCATCTCCTCGGCCCGTTGGCGCTGCTCGGCGTAGAGCCCGGCGTTGTCCACCGAGGCCGCCAGCAGCTGGGCGGCGTGGCTGGCGACGCGGGTGTCCTCCTCTCCGAACGAGCGGTCGGCGCTCCGCTCGACGAGGAGCAGGACGCCGAGCGGCTTGTCGTGCGAGAGCAGCGGCACCGCGAGGCTCGACTTGCAACCGAAGAGCGCGTTGAGCCCGGCGTCGATGCGCGGGTCGAGCACGGCGGCGTTGCTCAGCTGCGCCTTGCCCGTATGGAAGGCGAGGGTGGTCAGCGAGGGCACGTCGAGCGGCAGCACCAGCCTGGCGAGGCCGGGCCGCAGCGGATCGAAGAAGGCGGCAGCGCGCAGGGTGCGCGGGTGCGGCGCTCCCTCCTCGGCGAGAAAGACGTAGGCCGCGCTGCTGCGCAAGACGCGCACGGCCACGCTCGCGCCCTTGGCGAGGATCTCGTCCTGGTCGAGCGACCCGCCCACCGCGCGGCCGAGCTCCAGGAGCAGGGACAGCTCCGCGACGCGCCGCTCGGTCTGCTGGAACAAGAGCGAGTTCTGCAGGCTGACTGCGAGCTGCGCCGCCACCGAGGTGAGCATGTCCACCTCCTCGACGCCGAGCGGCCTGCCCGGGCGCGAGACCACCAGCACGCCCTGCACCGCCTCCGAGACCTGGAGGGGCAGCGCCACCGAATCGCCCTCCGTCACCTCGGCGAAGAGCTGCGGACGTCGCAGCGTGACCGCCTCTCCCCAGGGGCTCCCGGCGCCGATCGGCGAGCGCGTCGCCCGCGCCACCCACGACTCGGGGAAGCCGTTGTTGACTTGAAGGAGCAGCTCTCCGTCCTCCCGCCGCAGCAGCGCCACCGCGTCTGCGGGCACCGCCGCCGCCAGCCGCTCGAGGGCAGCGGGCAGGGCCTGCGCCGAGCCGAGCGTCGCGCTGGCGCGGGCCACGTGGTTGACGGCGGTCAGCTCACGGTTGCTGCGATCGAGCTCGCGCAGGTGCCGGCTGGTCTCGATCGCCGCGCCCACCTGCCGCGCGAGCAGCGTGAAGGCCGAGGCGACGCCGGGGTCGAGCTCGCGCCCGGCGGCGATCAGCAGATACGCTGGCGCGCCGTCCACCGGAACCACCGCCGCCATCCCGACCAGCCCAGGCTCCAGCGGCACCTCCGAGCGGGGCCTGCGCAGCGCCTGCGCCACCACCGCCCCGAGGTCGTCGACGCGGATCGGCTGCGTGCTGTTGCGGGCGGCCTCCGCCAGGGGCAAGGCCGAGAGCGGCAGCACCCCACCGCGCCGCTTGAGCGTGGCGAGCAGCCACTCGAGCGCGCCGTCGGCCTGCAGCTCGCCGAGCACCTCGCCCGGCGTGGCCGCGACCAGCACCGAGAGCCCCAGCGCCGAGAGGCGCGCGCGCACGCTGGCGAGGATCTCTTCGGGCGTTCCGCGCACTGCCAACGCTGCATCGGAGAAGCCGAGGATCAGCGCGGAGGGCCGGTCGCGCTCGCGCTCGCTGGTGAAGGCCGCGAGGTTGACGCCCGCGCCCGCGAGGGGAAAAGGCGAGACCATCACGCGCAGCAGCGTCCGCTCTCCCGAGGGGAGCTGCGCCCACAGCTCGTAGTCGTCGATGACGGCCTCGCCGCGCGCCCGCGCCGCGCTCCGGACCACCGCCCGCTCGCGCTCTTCGGGCGCGGCGAAGTCGGCGAGGTTCCGGGTGCTCACCACCTCCGCGAGGGGCCGGGCGAGCAGGCCGGCGAGCCGCTGGTTGGCCACCAGCACCTCCATGCCGCGCACGAGGCAGGCCCCGAACGGCAGCCCGTCGACCACCGCCTGCAGCGCGGCCTTCGCGAGGGGCACCACCGGGTGGAGGAGGTCCGCTGCCACTCACCGCTCCTTGCGCGCGACGCGCTTGTCGCCGACCCGCAGCGTGACGCGCACGCGGTCGAAGTACTCGGCGAGCGGGATGGTGAACTTGCGCGACTGCCCGGTGAGCTCCTTGAAGCCCTGCGCGTCGATCTCTCCCTTGCTCTCCAGCCACTGGTGGAGCCGCGCCTTCAGCTCGCCGAGCACGCGGGTCGAGAACCACAGCTCTTCGCTCACCCGCTCTGCGTGACCCGAGGCGCCGAGCGCCTTGAGCAGCGCGGTCGTGCGCGGCGCGTCCTCGCCGAGCAAAGGCGGCAGGTCCACCGTGCGCGGCGGCGCGAGCCCGGCGCGGTCGAGCAGGGTGGCCAGCTTCTCGAGCGCGCCCTGGTCCTTGCTCTTGCTCTTGCCCAGCTCGGCGAGGGGCACCGCGGCCTCGCGCGAGCGCAGCCGCTCGGGGTCAGCGCGCAGCACACCCGCGGCCTCCAGGGCCTGGAGCACCTTGGCGAACAGGCGCGGCGGCGGCAGGCCCAGCTGCTGGCGCACCTCCTCGCGCGGGAGCGACGGGTCGAGCGGCGTGCCCAGCAGGTGGGCCTCCAGCCGTTTCGTCACCTTCTCGGCGAGCCGCGCCAGCAGCGAGGCGTGGGCAGAGAGCCGGGCCTCCTTGTCGAAGAGGATCACCCGGCCAGCCTGCGCCAGCCGCTCCAGCGCCTTCTCGGCGGTGCGCGGCGAGAAGTGGCCGCGGGCCGCCAGCAGCGCGGGCGAGGCGCCCTGCAGCCCGGCCTCCAGCACCAGCCGCTCGGCCTGCACCAGCGGGTCGTCGGAGGCGAGCGCCTGCAGCGCCGCGAAGTCGGCCGGCCGCCCGCGCCGCTTGCGCGAGCCCACCGCCAGGACGCGCCCGCCGCCCAGCGTGCTGGCGTGGGCCCGCGCCGCGAGCAGCCGGCGGGCAGCGGGCAGGCTGTGCGGCGCGCCGTCGGTGGAGGTGACCGGCGCCGCAGAGAGCTCGGCCTTGCCCAGCTCGCCGCGCAAGAGGAAGCGCAGCCCGGCCTGCGCCGGCGCCGGCGTCTTCAGCCGCAGCTGGGCCAGCGCGCGCTCGCCGGGGAGCAGCTGCGCGCGATCGAGCAGCGCCACCTCCGCCTCCAGCTGCGCGCAGCCGAGGTGGGCGAGCACGCGCGCCCGGTTGCGCAGCGGCCGGGCCGCGTGGGGCAAGAGCTCCAGCTCCACGTCGATGGCGCGCGAGCCGCCGAGCAGCGCCGTGGTCCCCGCGGGCACCAGCGCCGCGCCGCGAGGCACGTCCTGCACCTCCACGCCCGCCAGGTTGGCGGCGGTCCGCTGGCCCGCGCGCGCCCGCTCCACCGCGGCGCCGTGCACCTGCACCGAGCGCACGCGCACGGCCTTCGCCGCGCCGCCCGCTCCCGCCGCGCCCGCCAGCTCCACGTCGTCGCCGGCGGAGAGGTGCCCCGAGAAGAGCGTACCGGTGACGACGGTGCCGAACCCCTTGAGGACGAACGAGCGGTCGATCGGCAGGAAGAGCGGCGCCTGGTCGGGTCGCGGCCTCGCCTCCGCAGCCCGCACGGCCCTGGCCAGCTCCGCGCGCAGCTCGTCCAACCCCGCGCCGGTGCGGGCCGAGCACTCGACGATCGGCGCTCCTTCGAGAGCGCTCCCCGCCAGCAGCTCCTTCAGCTCCTGCCGCACCAGCTCGCGGTGATCGCCTCCCAGCTCGGCGAGCAGGTCGCTCTTGGTGAGCGCGACCACGCCGCCCTGTACGCCGAGGAGCCGGAGCACGTCGAGGTGCTCGGCGGTCTGCGGCATCGGCCCCTCGTCGGCGGCGATGCAGAGCAGCGCGACATCGACGCCGGCGGCCGCGCCCACCATCGCGCGGAGGAACCGCTCGTGTCCGGGCACGTCGACGAACCCGGCCACGCCCAGCCCCGGCAGCGTGACGTGCGCGTAGCCCGCCTCCAGCGTGATCCCGCGGCGCTTCTCCTCGGGGAGCCGGTCGGTGTCGACGCCCGTGAGCGCCCGCACCAGCGCGGTCTTGCCGTGATCGACGTGGCCTGCGGTGCCGACCACCACGCGGAGCAGCGGCGCAATGGGCGGCGGCGTGGCGGTCAGCGGCGTGGCAGTCGGCGGCGTGGCGGTCGGCGGCGTGGTGGGCTGCAGCGTCCCCTGCCGCGGCGGCAGGCTCACGGCTGCACCGGCCCCGTCTCGCCTGACCAGCTGACGCCGGGCGCGAGCCTGGCCTTGTCGAGGCGTCCCTCGCCGCGCATCACCGCCACCGCGGCGGTGCAGTAGAGCGTCGAGAAGAGCGCCGCCGGCCGGTGGTTGCCCGAGCGCTTGAGGCCACCGAACGGCAGCCGGCCCGAGGCGCCCACCGTGGGCGCGTTGTGGTTGACGACCCCGCAGGCAAGCCCGGCGAGGCAGCGCGCGAAGCGGGCCGGGTCGGCGGTGTGCACCGAGGCGGCGAGCCCGTAGTCGGTGGCGTTGGCGAGCGCGACCGCCTCTTCTTCGCTGGCCACCGAGTAGACGGCGAGGTCGGGCCCGAACAGCTCCTCCCGCTCGTACGGAGAGCCGGCGGGGAGGTGGACGCGGTGCACCGCCGGAGAAATGTAACACCCGTCGTAGTCACGCCCTGCGCCGCGCGGCCGCAACCGCCGCGCCGCGAGCACCTCCTCGATCTGCGCCCGGGCCGCGTGCCGCTCGTAGATGGGCAGCGCCCCCGACGGGTAGCCGCCGGAGCGCGCGGCCTCCAGCCCCAGCTCGAACTTGCGCAGCGCCGCCTCCGAGGCGAGCGGCCCCATGAAGACGCCGTCCTCGAGCGGGTGGCCGACGGTGAGCCCGCGGGCGAGCGCCGCCAGCCTGCGCGCGAACCCGTCCGCGCGGGAGGCCGGCCCCTGCACGATGCAGCGGCTGGTCGCGGTGCACCGCTGCCCGGCCGAGACGAAGGCCGAGAAGAGGATGTCGTAGAGCGCCTTGTCGAGGAGCGGTCCATCCAGGGCGTCGTCGAGCACCAGCGCGGCGTTCTTGCCGCCCATCTCCAGCGCCAGCATCTTCCCCTGCCCGCGGGTGGCGGCTTCGATGGCCTGGCCCACGCTCCAGCTGCCCGTGAAGAGCACGCCGTCGACGTCGGGGTGGGCCGCCAGCGCCGCGCCGATCCGCCCGTCGCCCTGCACCACGTTGAAGATCCCCGGCGGCAGCCCGGCCGACTCGACCGCGCGCGCATACACTTCTGCCGCGTGCGGCGCGACCTCGCTGGGCTTGAAGACCACCGCGTTGCCCGTGGCGAGCGCGGGCAGGATGTGCCCGTTGGGCAGGTGCACCGGGAAGTTGAACGGCCCCAGCACGGCCAGCACGCCGAGCGGCCGGAAGAGCGCCTCGAACGGGGGCGCCGGGGCCATCGGGTCGCGCGGCGAGAGCGCCGCAGGGTCGCGCGGCACGGGGCCCTGCGGACCGGGCACGAACCCGCGCACCAGCGCCAGGCCCTCGTCGGCGGTCACCTGCGCCTTGGCGATCGACGCGGCCACCTCGGTGCGCGCCTCCCAGAGCGGCTTGCCGACGTCGAGCGCGATGGCCCGGGCGAGCGCCTCCTTGCTCGCCTCCAGCGCTGCGCCGATGCGCTTGACCGCCGCGACGCGCTCCGCCAGCGGCGCGAGGCCCCACGCGCGCTGCGCCGCCCGGGCCGCGGCCACCGCGCGCTCCACCTGGGCCGCCGCGAAGGGGACCTGCCCCAGCGAGTGGGAGAGGTCGGCCGGCGACCGGTTGTCGAGCACGCCCTCGGGCGCCGAAGCCACTTCGAACTGTCCAGCGATCAGATCCACGTCGTCACCCGGGCTTGACGGCAGAGCGAGAACGAATCGGTAACCAAGGCCTCGCCAACTGGCTAGTCCTCGAACGGGATGGTGCAGAGCCGGTCGCCCTTGCGCGCGCCGAGCGCGGCCCGCGCTTCCCTGGGCAGCAGGATCTGGGTGTCCTGCAGGCGGCAGACGGTGCGCACGCAGCGGAAGCGGTTGCGCCCCGCCGAGCGCTCCACCGCCACCAGCCGGTCTTCCAGGCTCGCGCTCCTCGCCCCCTCGGGCGACCCGGCCAGCAGCGCCGCCTCGTCGGGCAGCGCTTCGGCGGCCAGCCGCAGCTTGCGGAAGCGGCGAACCGGCTCGAGCTTGTCGGTCCGCGCCGACCAGTGCGGCCCGCCATCGAACGGGTCGATCCGCTCGTCGTACTGGAAGCCGATCCGCTCGAGGATCGACCGGGCGCCCGCGCTCTCGGGCCCGACCACGCCGATGGCGTCCTGGATCTTCTGCGAGAAGAGCGTCGCGTAGATCTCGCCGGGCGGAAACAGCTGCTGGATGACCTCCTTGTTCTGCCGCGAGAGCCTGTCGGCCTCCTGGTAGCTGAGGCCGGTGAACTTGCTGCCGAGCGCCTCCCAGAGCGGCGAGCGGCCGTCGTCCTCCAGCTTCGGCAGCAGCTCCACCAGGACCCGGTCGCGGAAGCGGGCCCGGTGCATGGCGATGTAGAGGAAGCGCACGTAGGAGAGCTGCTTGCCGGGCTTCTGCTGCCGCCGGTAGTCGGGGTGCACGACGAGGCCGCCGATCTCGGTCTGCCCGTCGAAGTTGTAGCCAATTTGTAATACTCTATGCTTGAAGTGCTTGTCGACGTTCTGCGAGTAGTGCTCCTTCTCGTAGACGTCGAAGAAGACGTGCGGCGCGTCGTGCGTGCCGTGCTGCGCGATCACCAGGCTGGTGCCCACCACCCGGCGGGTCGCGCCGTCCTCGAGCACGAAGAGGTACTCGCGCTTGAAGGGGTCGCGGATGCGGGAGTCGAACGACCGGACCGACCGGTCGATCGACTGGAGCAGCGTCTTCTCTTCATTGGGGAGGTTGACGGTGTCGAGCAGCGCCGCGAGCTTCACCAGCCCGGCGAGGTCGGAGCGTTGGACGTCGCGGATCACCAGCACGGGTGCTCCCAAGTGTAATACATGTAGGTCATGCCGGCCTCGCGCCGCAGAGGTCCACGAGGATGGCCGTATAGAGCTCGATGGCCCGCTCCAGCTGGCTGACCAGGATCCGCTCGTTGGCGGTGTGCGCGTTGCCCGTGCTGCGGCCCGGACCCAGCACCACCGCCTCACAGCCCGCGCGCGAGAAGACGCCCGCCTCGGTGCTGGTCGGCTTCTTGCGCGGCTTCGGGTCGAGGCCCAGGCGCGCGAGCGTCGCCGAGAGCGCGGTCACCAGCGGCGAGCCCTCGGGCAGCGACATGCCCGACGCGCTGCGCGCGATGGAGATCTCCAGCTGCAGCTCACCCGCGCCGAGCTTCTCCACCCGCGCGCGCGCGGCCGCCTCGAAGAGCGCGAAGAGCGCCTCGGGGTCGTGCTGCGGGAGGAGCCGCGCGTCGAAGGTGGCCTCGACGCGCCCGCACCCATGGGAAGCGCCCGCCGCCGCCGGTGACGCAGGATCCTCGCCGCCCGTGACCACGTTGAAGCCGCCCACCGCGCCGGGCGGGTCGAAGCGGGCATCCGCGCGCGGCTCGAGCCGGCCGAGCAGCGAAAGCCACAGCTCGCAGAGCGCGCCCGCCGCCCGCAGCGCGCGGGAGAGGTCTGGCGCGGGCGCGACGGGCTCGCCCAAGCGGACCTGGTCGGGCGCTGGAGTGGCTGCGGGCGGGGGACTGGCCGCGGGCGCCGGCGCGGCCACCGTGAGAGTGCAGAGCGCGGGCACGGTGTTCGCCGACGCGCCGCCGCGCACCGCCAGGATGGGCGCGCGGCTCGCATTGGCCCAGGCGAGGGCCCGGTCGATGGCGTTGACCCCGAGGTGCGGCGTGCTCGAGTGGGCGGCCTTGCCAAGGAAGTCGAGCTGCGCGGCCTGCGCGGGGCCCGACCCAGGCGCCGGCCCGTCGGCCGGGACCAGCGCCGCCTTCCTGTCGATGAGCGTGCAGCGCACCACCGCGTAGCCTTTGTGCGCGTCGTACAGCTCCAGCTCGGTGGGCTCCCCGCAGAGCACCTGTCTGACGCCCAGCGAGGCGAAGAGCGGGCTCTGCGCGAGCCTCCGCGCGCCGCGCAGACCCACCTCCTCCGCCGCCGTGCCGCAGAGCCAGAAGGGGCGCGCGAGCCGCTGGCCGCGCAGCCGCATCGCCGCCGCGATCTTGCAGAGCGCGTCGAGCTTCACGTCGGCCACGCCCAGCCCGAAGAGCACGCCGTCCTTCTCGGCGAGCGCGTGCGGGTCGCCGCCCGTCTCGGTCCAGCGCTCGCGCGGGCCCGTGGGCACGGTGTCGGTGTGGGTGACGAGTAATACTCCGCCGCGCGCGCTCTCGGGCACTTCGCCCGCGGCCAGCCGCGCCTGCGCTTCCGGCGCGCTCCACGGCCCGTCTCCGCCGGGGCCCGCGAGCAGGTTGACGTGGTCGGCCACGGGCGCGCCGTCGATCGACTCGCGGAACTCCTGCCGCACCACCCGCAGCCCCGCCTCGGCGTAGAGCGGCTCGAGCACCGCGGCCGCCGCGAAGTTCCCCCGCGCCGAGACCGAATCGGCGGCGACGAGCGCGCGGGCGCGGTCCATGAACCAAGGGGGAAGAGCCATCGCTGCGAGGTTACCAGGGATCGCGCCCCGGCACGCGCCACGCCCCGCCGCGAGTCTGCTAGCCTGCGCCGATGCGCGCGGTCGTCCAGAGGGTCAGCGAAGCGTCGGTCGCCGTCGATGGAGCGATCACCGGCCAGGTGGGCGCCGGGCTCTGCGTGCTGCTCGGCGTGGAGCAGGGCGACGACGAGGCCGCCGCCGCCTGGATGGCCGAGAAGGTCGTCGAGCTGCGCATCTTCGAGGACGAGGCCGGCAAGATGAACCGCTCGGTCAAGGACACGGGGGGCGCGCTGCTCGCCGTCTCGCAGTTCACCCTGCTCGGCGACGCGCGCACGGGGCGCCGGCCCGCGTTCACGGCTGCGGCCCGGCCCGAGTTGGCGCAGCCGCTCTACGCGCGGTTCTGCGCGCTCTGCCGCGAGAGGGGCGTGCGGGTGGAGGAGGGGGTGTTCCGGGCGACGATGCAGGTGCGGATCGTCAATGAAGGCCCGGTGACGCTGCTGCTCGATTCGAAGAAGGTGTTCTAGAGTGGTCCCATGACCGATCCCAGCTGCATCTTCTGCAAGATCGCCTCGGGCGCCATCCCGGCCAAGCGGCTCGCCGAGGACGAGCACGGCCTCGCCTTCGCCGACCTCAACCCGCAGGCCCCCACGCACGCGCTGGTCATCCCGCGGGCGCACCACGCCTCGCTGGCTGCCGTCCCCGACGGCGAGTCCGCGCTGCTCGGCCACCTGCTCACGCTCGCCAGGCGGCTCGCCGCGCAGCTGGGCGTCGACAAGTCCGGCTATCGAGTGGTGATCAACAGCGGCGCCGACGCGGGCCAGACCGTGCACCACCTCCACCTACACCTGATGGCGGGCCGTCCGATGGCCTGGCCGCCGGGCTAGCCGACAATGCCGCTCACTTAACGGGGTCGAGGCACCCGAATCCGGGACCCCCGGCAAATGCGGCTCTTCGCGATTTTCCGTGAGAGCGCGGCTCAGGGTAGTTCGTGTGAGGAGGCTGCCTGTAGGGAATTTGGCACCCGAGAAGGTCGCCTGATCAGAAGCCCCGGCAAATGCCGGGGCTAGAAGGACGGCCGCCCTCCGGGCTGTGACCAATCAAGAGACCCTGGGCACACCCCTGACCGTCGGAGTGG
>JAYWAO010000544.1:0-3119 GCA_043782365.1 Deltaproteobacteria bacterium | reverse complement strand
TCTGCGCGATCTCGTCGTGCGAGCGGCCATGGAGGAGGAGCGCGAGGATGTCCCGCTCGCGCTCGGTCAGCTGCGCCTTGTCGGAGAGCGCGGCGATGCGAGCGTCCTGGATGGCGGTCAGCGTGCTGGAGGAGATGCCGCGGGCGCGCAGCGAGATCTCGTCGGGCCGGGTGGCGTCGGCGGTGGTGACCTGGAAACCGTCGGGGTCGGTCTTGCTGCGCACCGAGAGGCGCTGGCCGTTGCCATGGGCAGCGGGGCGGAGCGCGGGGCAGTCGGGGCAGGGCTTGTCGAGCCCGGCGATGAACTCGTAGCAGCGGCGGCCGCGCGCCTCTGCCAGCTCGCAGCCCGCGGCGGTGGCGGCGTGCTTGATGGTGCCGAACTCGGTGGCGGAGAAGGCGATGGTGTAGTCGAGGTCCTGGCCGCGGGCCCAGGCGCCCTGCACGGGCGCGCTCGCGATCACGGTGACCAGCAGGCCCTGCCCGAGCGACGCGTCGGCGCTGGCGCTGGCGCTGCCATTGGCGCTGTCATTGGCGCTGTCAAGGGGCCGGCCCACCAGCGAGAGGTCGAGGCTCAGGCGCAGGCGGCGGCCGTCCTTGGTGACCGCCTCGCAGGAGGTCGCGTGGGCGGCGCCGGCGAAGCCCTGCTCCAGCGCGGTCGCGGTGGCCGCGGAGGCCTCGGGGGCCACGCAGGCGTCGATCCAGCGGCGGCCCTCCAGCTCGCTCGCGCGCAGACCCAAGGTGCGCTCCAAGGTGGCGCTGGAGAGCCGGATGGCCCCGTCGCGATCCAAGACGACCACGGGGAGGTCGCAGCGCTCCGCTAGCAGCCGGGCAACCGAGAGCCAATCCATAGCGCACCCACTTGTCGAGGGGCGAGGGCCAATGAGAGGGCTCCGCTCGCCGATTGGACTACCGGGTTTGCATACATCGCCCCTGGCCGATGTCGCCGCAGCAAGATGTCGCAGTGGCGCAACGTCGCCGGGCTTCCGGCTAGCTGGGAGTCAAACCGATCGGCGCTCTAGGCCGCGCCCTTGACCTGGTCGCGGCCGCCGCGCTTGGCGGCGTAGAGCGCCTCGTCGGCGAGCTCGAGCAGGCGCTGCACGTCGGGCACCTCGGGCCCGTAGGAGGCCACGCCGAGTGAGATGGTCAGCCGCGCCGGGCCGCCGCTCGAGGCCTGCGCCGGCAGCGGGGTCTGCGCGACCGCGCGCCGCAGCTTCTCGGCGACGTCGAGCGCCTCGGCGTGGGTGGCCCGCGGGAGCAGCACGCAGAACTCCTCGCCGCCGTAGCGCGCCACCAGGTCGACCCTGCGCACGTTGCGCAGGAGCGCGGCCGCCACCGACTGCAGCACCTCGTCGCCCGCCGCGTGGCCCCAGGTGTCGTTGATGGTCTTGAAGTTGTCGAGGTCGACCATCAAGAGCGCCAGCTCGTCGCCGAAGCGCACCGCGCGGGTCCACTCCTGGTCGAGCCGCTGGTGCAGCGCGCGCCGGTTGGGTGCGCCGGTGAGCGGGTCGGTGAACGAAAGGTCGAGCGTCTGCGCGTAGAGCCGCGCGTTGGCGATGGCGAGGGCGGCCTGCGCGGCGACGGCCTCCGCCAGCCGGATCTCCAGCGGCGAGAAGGCTGCCACCCGCGGGCGGGAGAGGTTCATCACGCCGACCACGCGGCCCTTGGCCCGCAGCGGCACGGCGAGGAACGAGCCCGCGCTCCTGGGGTGGCCCGGGTAGTGGATGAAGCGCGCGTCCGACAGCACGTCGCTCACGTAGATGGTCTCGCCGCGCGCGGCCGCCTCGCCGGTGACCCCCTCGCCGGGCGAGAGCCGCAGCCCCAGCACCGACGCCGGGACCTCGCCGGCGAACGCCTCCAGCACCAGCTGGTGGCTCTCCTCGTCGAAGAGCAGCGCGGTGAACTCCTCGACCTGGAGCCGGTTGCAGATGCGCCGGCCGAGCTCGGCGAGCTGCTCGCGCAGGTCGAGCGTGCCCGAGACCGCCTGCGAGACCTCGAGCACCAGCTCCAGCTCTCCGGCGCGCTCGGCCAGCTGCGCGCTCTTCTGCTGCAGCGCCTCCTGCAGCTCGAGCTCGCGCTGCATCTGCTGCAGCTGCTGCTTCTGCTCGATCACGGCGACCGCCATGTCGGTCACCCTGGCGAGCATGGTGTTGAACGAGCGGGCGAGCCGGCCGAGCTCGTCGTCGCCGTCGACCACCGCGCGCACCAGGAACTGGCCACGCTCGGCGCGGCCCATCACCTCCTCGAGCGCGCGGGCCCGCTTGACCAGCAGCCGGCGCGAGACGAGGAGGATCGAGAGCGCCGCGAACGAGAGCGAGAGCGCAGTGCCCGTCAGAGCGCCCTCGCGAAGCACCTGGAAGGCCCGCTCCGGATCGGTCTGCGCGATGCGCTGCGTGTGGCGGATCAGCAGCCACAGCCCCGCCAGCAGCACCGCCGCCGAGGGGGCGGCCGAGGTGACGATGAGGCGGAGCGCGAGAGAGCGGCGGATGCGACGCAGCACGAAAGCGAGTGTATCACCCGCCCTCGCGGCCTTGCGCGCCATCGAGGCCCGAGGCAACCTCACGCCCTCGTGCTCCGCCCGCCCTCCCTCGCCGTGTGCGCGCTCGCGCTCCTCCTCGCCGCCGCACCCGCTCGCGCCGAGGAGATCAAGATCGAGGTCAGCCGCACCACCTCCAGGGCCTGGTTCTCCGGCGACGGCCTCACCGCCACCCAGGGCACGCAGGGAGAGCCGCTCGCGCTCGTGAAGGCGGCCGCGCATTCGCTCACCGCCAAGGACGGCCAGCTGCTCCTCGACAAGCAGCCAATCCGCGCGCCGCTGGTGGTGCGGCCCGGGCCGACGCCGCTCCTGCTGGAGGGCCGCGCGCTGCCGGGGCGCCTGGAGGTGTGGGCCGAGCAGGGCAAGCTGGTGCTGGTGAACGCGCTCGACCTCGAGGAGTACGTCGCCGCGGTGGTGTCGTCGGAGGTGCCCGCGCAGTGGCCCGCGGCGGCGCTGCAGGCGCAGTCGGTGGCGGCGCGCACCTATGCCGTCGCGCAGAAGGTCCAGCTGGGGGCGGGCGCGCGGGCGCACCTCGGCTCGTCGGTGCTCGATCAGGTCTACCGGGGCGCGGCCCACCCGCAGGGCTC
>JAYWAO010000543.1:0-23230 GCA_043782365.1 Deltaproteobacteria bacterium | reverse complement strand
CGGCGAAGTCGCGCACGCGGCGCAAGAGCCGATTGGCGATGCGCGGCGTACCTCGGGCGCGCCGGGCGATCTCGCGCGCACCGCCCTCGTCGAGCGGCACAGTGAGCTTTCGCGACGAGCGCTGCACGATCTCCTGGAGCTCTGTCGCCGGGTAGTAGTCGAGCCGGTTGACGATGCCGAAGCGATCGCGCAGAGGCCCGGTGAGCAAGCCGGTCCGCGTCGTCGCGCCGATGAGCGTGAACGGCTTGAGCGGCAATTTGATGGCGCGCGCCCCTGCCCCGTCCCCGATCACGATATCGAAAGTAAACGTCTCCATCGCCGGGTAGAGATTTTCTTCGATGGCCGGGTTCATCCGGTGGATCTCGTCGATGAAGAGCACGTCGTGGTCGGCGAGGTTCGAGAGGATGCCCGCGAGGTCGCCCTTCTTCTCCAGCGCCGGCCCGCTGGTGACGTGGATCTGCGCGCCGAGCTCGTTGGCGATTACGTGCGCGAGCGAGGTCTTTCCGAGGCCCGGCGGGCCGCAGAAGAGCACGTGGTCGAGCGGCTCGTTGCGCGCCTTGGCCGCCTGGACGAAGACGCGGAGGTTGTCGAGCATGGCCTTCTGGCCGACCACCTCTTCAAATGTCCGGGGGCGCAGCGTGCGGTCGAAGCCGCGGTCGTCGCCGAGGGGCTCGGGGGCGATGGCCCGCGTGGGCTCTGGTTCGCGCTCAGGCATTGCGGCGCAGGGTACACCGAAAGGCAGGGCCCGAGCGCCACCGGAAGGCCTCCAGCAGCGGGAAGTCGCGCGCGGTCAGGTCTTGCGTCTGGGCCTCGAGCCTCTTGCGGGTCACGACTACAGCGCGCCCGACAGCGCCTTGAGCGCCTCGCGCAGCTGCTCCTCGAGCGGCGCCTTCGCCCCCAGCGCGCGCCGCACCACGTCCGCCGCCCGCTCCACCTGGGCCGGCTTGTACCCGAGGTTGAGCAGCGCCGAGACGAGCTGCCGATCGGCCGGGCCCGCGGGCATCGGCGCGCCCTCTCCGCCAGCCACCAGCAGCCCCGAAGTCTTCAGCTTGTCCTTCAGCTCCAGCACCAGCCGCTCGGCGGTCTTCTTGCCCACGCCGGGGATCTTGGTGAGCCGCGCCAGCTCGCCAGAGACCACCGCGCGCGCCAGCTCCACCGCGGGCATGCCCGAGAGGATGTTCACGCCCAGCTTGGGCCCGACGCCGCTCACCGAGACGAGCAGGTGGAAGAGCGTCTCCTCTTCCTGGGTGGCGAAGCCGTAGAGCTGCAGCGCGTCCTCGCGCACGTGCGTGTGCGTCCGCAGCGTGACGGCCGAGCCGGGCACGCCGAGCTTCGCCACCGACTGCGCCGAGAGGTGGACGAAGTAACCGACTCCGCCGACGTCGACCACCGCCGAGTCCACGCTCTTCTCGACCAGCATCCCCGACAGCCGCGCGATCATCTGGTGCTCCTCCCGCTTCTCGCCGCCCGCGCCTTCGCGCCGGACAGGCCTGCGACCTTCTTGCTGCGCGCGTCGGAGAGCAGCTTCTCGAGCAGGCCCGCCGAGGTCTGCCGCCCTGCCCCGGCCTGTGCCTGCGCGATCGCCGCCGGGACGCGCAGCGCCCCGCAGAGCGCCACCGCGAGCGCATCGGAGGCGTCGGCGCGGCCGACAATCTTGATGCCGAGCAGCGTCTCGACCATCCGCCCGACCTGGCCTTTCTCGGCCCTGCCGCTGCCGGTGACGGCCTGCTTCACCGTGGCGGGCGGAAAGCTGCGCACCTCGGCGCCGGCCTGCGCAGCCACCAAGAGCGCGACGCCGCGGGCCTGCCCGAGCACCAGCGCCGAGCGGGCGTTCTGGGCGTGGAAGATGTCCTCGATCGCCACCACCGAGGGGGTGTGGCGCGCGAACTCGGCGCGCAGCCCGTCGTAGAGCAGGCTGAGGCGGGCCTCGATGGGCAAGCGCTCGTCGAGCACCAGCACGCCGTGCGCGACATGGGCGATCCGCGCGCCCCCGCGGTCCTCGACCACGCCGAAGCCGCAGAACCGGGAGCCGGGGTCGATGCCGAGGACGCGCAGCGTGCCACCTCACCGCGGGACGCCGCGGAGCGGTTTCGTTAGCACGCCGCCGGAGCGGCCAGCAATGCGCGCGAGGCCCTCGTGCGCCCAAGCGGGAGTGGGTCGTCGGCGCCTGCGGGCGGCGAGCGGACCCCGGTCGGTGGTACCGTCTTCTCTCAGCCGGGGGTGCTGCCACGTGGCGAACATCGAACCCGGCGCGGTCATCCTCGACCGCTTCGACGTCGAGGCGCTGGCCGCCGCGGGCGGCATGGGCACGGTCTACCGCTGCCTCGACCGGCACACCGGCCTCCCGGTCGCGCTCAAGGTGCAGCCCGCCGTGGCCCCCGCCGACTTCCAGCGCTTCGAGCGTGAGGCGCTGCTGCTCGCAGAGCTGCGGCACCCCGGCGTGGTGCGCTACGTCGCACACGGCCAGCTCTCCGGGAATGAGCTCTACCTCGCGATGGAGTGGCTCGAGGGCGAGTCGCTCGAGGCCACCCTCGCGCGCGGACCGCTCGGCCTCGAGGACGCGCGCCAGGTCGCCGCGCGGATCGCGGAGGTGCTGCTGGTGATCCACGGGCGCGGCATCATCCACCGCGACCTGAAGCCGTCGAACCTCTTCCTGCCCGGCGGCAGGCTGCACGACCTCAAGCTGCTCGACTTCGGCATCGCCGGCCTGCGCAGGCAGGGCCCGCCGCTCACCCGCACCGGGGCCATCCTCGGCACGCCGGGCTACATGGCTCCCGAGCAGGCCCGCGGCGCAGGCGACGTCGATGCCCGCGCCGACCTCTTCTCGCTCGGCTGCGTGCTCTTCGAGTGCCTGGCGGGCCGGCCGCCGTTCGTCGCCGAGGACGCGATGGCGGTGCTGGCGAAGATCCTCCTCGAGGAGGCGCCGCCGCTCGCCGAGCTCCGCGAGGACGCTCCTGCGGCCCTCTGCGCGCTGGTGGCGCGCCTCTGCAGCCGCGCGCGCGAAGCGCGGCCCGCCAGCGCAGGCGAGGTGCTCGAGGCGCTCTGTGTCCTGCACCTCGAGGAGACCCCGCTGGGGGTCCGGCGGCCGCCCGCTCCGCGCCCAGCGCTCACGGGCGCCGAGCAGCGGCTGCTGTGCGTCGCGCTGGTCGACAGGCGCCTCGAGCCCGGCGAGGGCAGCCGGCAGACGCTGCGTCCCGGGCAGGCGCGCAGCGAGGCGGCGACGCTCCTCGCCGTGCGCGAGGTGGTCGAGGCGCACCAGGGGCGGCTCGATGCGCTCGCCGGAGGAGCCTTCGTCGCCTCCTGGTCGGGAGCGTTCGCGGCCCGCGACCAGTCGATGCGCGCGGCCCGCTGCGCCCTGGCACTCCGCGCGCTCCTGCCAGGAGCGCCGATCGCGCTCGCCACGGGCCGCGGCGTGGCGCTGGCGCGCTCGTGGGCAGGAGAGGCGATCGGCCGGGCCGCGCGCCTGCTCCGCGCCGGCGAGGGAGAGAAGGTCCTCCTCGACGAGGTGACCGCGCGGCTGATCAGCGAGCGCTTCGAGATCGGCGAATCGCCCGCGGGCCCCGAGCTGCAACGCGAGCGCGACCTCGTCCCCAGCCGCCCCACCTTCCTCGGGAAGCCGACCCCCTGCATCGGCCGCGACCGCGAGCTGGGCGCGCTCCAGGGGATCTACTCCGAGTGCCGCAGCGAGCCGGTGGCCCGCGCGACCCTGCTCACCGGACCGGCGGGAGTGGGCAAGTCGCGCCTCGTCGCCGAGCTGGTCGACCGCCTCCAGGCGCAAGAGGACGCGCTCCTGGTGGTGCGGGGCCGGGGCGACGCGATGCGCGCCGGCTCCCCGTTCGGCCTGCTCGCCTCGGCCCTGCGCGGCGCGTTCGGCGTGCTCGCGGGCGAGCCACCCCAGGCGCGCGCCGGGAAGGTGGACGCTTGCGTCGCGCGGGTGCTGCCCCCGGGCGAGGCCGCGCGGGTCTCCGCCTTCCTCGGCGAGCTGCTCGGAGCGCAGCGCAAGTCCGCGCTGCTCGAGGTGGCCCGGGGCGACACACAGCTGATGGGCGACCAGCTGCGCCGGGCCTTCGTCGACTGGCTCCTCGCCGAGTGCAGCGTGCAGCCGGTCCTCTTGGTGCTCGAGGACCTGCACTGGGGGGACCTGCCGACGGTGAAGTTCATCGACGCCGCGCTGCGCGAGCTGGAGGGGCAGCCGCTGCTCGTGCTCGGGCTGGCGCGGCCGGAGGTGCACCAGGTCTTCCCCCAGCTCTGGGCCGAGCGGAGGATGGAGGAGCTGCGGCTGGCCCCGCTCACCCCCAAGGCGAGCGCCCGCCTCGTCCGCGCCGCGCTCGGCGAGCAGGCGTCGGCCAAGGTGGTCGAGCGGGTGGTCGCCCACGGCGAGGGCAACGCGCTCCACCTCGAGGAGCTGATCCGCGCCGCCGCCGAGCAGCGCGAGGGGCCTCCGCAGACGGTGCTGGTGATGCTCCAGTCGCGCCTCGAGCAGCTCGACCCCGAGGCCCGCCACGTGCTGCGGGCGGCGAGCGTCTTCGGCGAGCGCTGCTGGGCCGGTGGCGTCGCGGCGCTGCTCGGGGGGCTGCTCCGCGAGGAGCGGGTGCGCGAGTGGCTCTCGCTCTTGGCGGAGCAGGAGATCATCGGCCGCATGCCGTCGAGCCGCTTCCCCGGCGAGGAGGAGCACGGCTTCCGCCACGCGTTGGTCCGCGACGCCGCCTATTCGATGCTGACCGAGGCCGACCGCGCGCTGGGCCACCGGCTCGCGCGCGACTGGCTGGAGCGCCACGGGGAGAGCGAGGCGCTGGTGCTCGCGGAGCACTGCGAGCGCGGCGGCGAGCCGGCGCGCGCGGTCGCGTTCTACCTGCGGGCCGCCGAGCAGGCGCTGGAGGGCGACGACGTCGAGGCGGCGCTGCTGCGGGCGCGCCGGGCGCTCGCCTGCGAGCCCGACGACAGCGCGCGCGGCCCGCTCTTGCTCCTCTGCGCCGAGGCGCACGGCTGGCGCGGAGAGCACGCCGAGTCGGCCCGCTGCGCGGCCGAGGCGCTGGGACACCTGCCCCGCGCGAGCAGCGCCTGGTTCGTCGCCGCGGGCCAGGCGGCGGAGGCGCTCGGGAAGCTGGGAGACCACGAGGGCCTCGCCCGCCTGGCCGGCCTCTTCGCGGAGGGCGGAGCCCTGGGCCCCCACGAGGTGCAGGCCTCGGTGCGCGCGGCCGCGCAGCTCTTCTTCGCCGGCAAGGTGGACGAGGCGATGGCGCTGACGGCCCGCGTCGAGGCAGCGCGCCCGGGGCTGCTGGGAGATCCGCGCGCGCTCGCCTTCGTCGACCAGGGCCTCTCGGTGCGGACCATCTTCACCGGCGACCTGGGCTCCTACCGCGAGCTGAAGGCGAGCGCGACGGAGGGGTTCGAGCGCGCGGGAGACCGCCGCAACGCCTGCGCGCAGTGGGCGAAGCTGGGCTACGCGAGCCTGCAGCTCGGGCTCCACGCCGAGGCCGAGGAAGAGCTGCGCGGCGCGCTCCTCCTCGCCGGCCGCCTCGGCCTGCACCAGGTCTCCGCGGGGGCCCGGCACAACCTCGGGCTCGCGCTGGCCCTGCAGGGGAAGCTCGCCGAGGCCGAGGTGGTGGAGCGGCAGGCCATCGCCGCCTTCCAGGAGCAGCGCGACCGCCGCCTCGAGCTGGCTTCGCGGGGGTATCTCGCGCGCATCCTCCTCCTCGCAGGCCGGCTGGAGGAAGCGGCGGCGGAGCTGGAGACCGCGGTGGCGCAGTCGGCGCCGGGCTCGCCTGCGCTGGCCCACCTGCTCGCGCACCAGGCGGCGCTGCAGCTCGCCGCGGGCAACGCGCCCGCTGCGCTCGCCCGCGCCCGCGAGGCCTTCCGGCTGCTCGAGCAGATGGGCGGCCTCGACGAGGGCGAGTCGGTGGTCCGGCTGGTGTACGCCGAGGCGCTGCACGCGGCGGGAGAGCGCGGGGCGGCGCGCGAGGTGCTCCAGCGCGCCGAGGAGCGCCTGCGGGCCCGCGCGGCCAACATCCAGGAGCTGCGCTGGCGCGAGACCTTCCTCTCGCGCGTCCCCGAGAACGCCCGGACCCTCGCGCTCGCCCTGGAGTGGGCCGCCGGCTGAAGGAGGCCGCGCCCGGCGCTGTTCAGCGCGCAGCCAGGTCCGCGGCGAAGGCCTGCGTGGCGTCGCCCGGCGGTCCCTTCCAGCGGCGCAGCTCGGCCACCTCGCCGACCACCGCGACGTGGGGGAAGCCCTCCCCGCCGCGAGCGCAGGTCCAGGAGCCGAGGTTGAAGTAGCGCGCGCCGGCGCCGAGCGGTTCGCTGACGGCGCGGTGGCTGTGGCCCATCGTCACGTAGCGGACGCCGAAGACCTGGGCCACGCGCCGGGCGGCGTCGAGCAGCAGCGGATGGGCATCGACCCTTCGCTGCGCGCCGAGGAGCAGGTTGAGCCCGGCGAAGAGGACCGCGCCGAGGGCGACCGCGGCCAGCTTCTGCCAGCGGCCCTGCGCGAGGTCGGCAGCGGTCCAGGCGAAGGCGAGCGAGAGCAGGGCCAGCGCCAGCCGGTCCAGGTAGAAGAGCTGCAGGGTGCCGAAGACGCTCTGCTCGGCTGGCCGCGAGGTGATCGCCAGGAGCTCTTGCGCCTGGGCCTCGGTGCCCGCGAACTCGCCCAGCAGGTTGCGCAGGCGTGAGCCGGCGGGCGCGTCGGGCCCCGGGGGCCCCCACGCGGGGCCGCTGGTCAGCGACTGCCTCACCACGGGAGAGAGCACCCGCAGGACCATCGCGAAGAAGGCTGCGCCGACGCGGAGCGGATTGCCCGAGCGGAGCACCCAGGCCAGGTAGCCGAAGAGGCCCCAGCTGTCCGCGTCGTCGGTGGCTGCCCCGGAGCAGCCGTTGACGAAGTAGCGCAGCACCTTGGAGGTCATCGGCAGCTCCATCTCGCGCGCAGAATCGCCCGCGGCGTCGAAGAAGCCGGTGCCCACCCCGTAGCTGTCGTAGGCGTTGCCGTGCTCGGCGTAGAAGAAGCCGGCCTCCAGGTAGAACCAGGAGTGGAACTCGACCAGCGCCGCGGCGCGCCCGCCGAGGTCCGGGCCGGGTGCGCGGGCCAGCGCGGCGAGGTGGGCGCGGAGCTCCTGCTGCACCGCGGGGAAGCGCAGCTCGGCGTCGTGGTTGCCGCGGATGAAGTGGACGGAGTTGCCCTCGCCGAGAAAGCGCCCGAGCGCGCCGAAGACCTCCGGGTGGCGCTCGAAGACCCGGCGCAGCTTCCAGACGCACTTCGCCTCCTCGGCGGCGAGCCCGAAGGTCCGCTCCTCTGGCCGCACGACGAAGCCCGCGTCTTCTTGCGGCAAGAGCGTGATGGCGACGAAGTCGATGATGTCTCCGTTGAGCAGGAGCCTCCACGGCTTGCCCCCCTCGCGGTGTGCGGAGTGCCAGTCGATGAACTCCGTGAGCTGCGCGTCGAACGAACCCGCGCCCTGCGGCCATCTCCGACCTGCACCTGGGCTGCACCCGGCCTTCAGATCGCAGCCCAGGTGCAGGTCGGAGATGGCGAGCAGGTTGTGGGGGCGGTCGCCGGGCCGCCCACGGATGCTGCGCCAGACATCGCCCAGGCCCATCGCGCCACCTCTTCCCTGCGAAAGCTCCGGAGAAGGACAACGCAAGCCACGTGCCGGGGGGCTCCTCGGAGCCTTGAGAGACCCCGTGGCGGTCTGGGCCTCTGGTAGCGCAGGGGGGCTGAAGGACTCGCCCGTCGCCGCGCGGCCCGATGCGCGGCGCATCCCCGCCCGGGAGGCGACTCGAACCCGGCTGCGGTCGCCGGCATGGCGACTGCCCCCGCAAACCCGCAAGCCCGCTGTGGGAGCGGGCCCGCAGCGCTCCTGCCCTCTCCGGGGCGCTGCGGGCCGGCGCCCAAGGACCGCGAGGGTCGCCTTTCTGGCGACCGCCGACCGACCGGTCTCCGTCACCTCCTCCTCTGGGCGGGATCGGCGGTGCGGCGGCGCGGCCGTTGCACTCGCAAGGGTGCCACGGGGAGGTGCCCACCGATGACGGAGCGAATTGGCAGCGGAGTGGTCGAGCTGCGCGAGCAGTACGACGTGGTGATCGTCGGCTCTGGATACGGGGGCGCGGTCCTCGCCTCGCGCCTCGCGCGCGCCGGCCGGCGCGTCTGTGTCCTCGAGCGGGGACGCGAGGTGCGCCCCGGCGAGTTCCCCTCCAGCGCTGCGGGGTTCGCCCGCGGCTCGCAGGTCGAGCACCCGCGAGGCCAGCTCGGCGACCGCAGCGCGCTCTTCCGCTTCGTCCTCGACGACGACTGCGGGGCGGTGATGGGCTGCGGGCTGGGCGGCACCTCGCTGATCAACGCCGGGGTGGCGCTGCGACCGGACCCCTCCGTCTTCGAGGACGAGCGCTGGCCAGCGGGCCTGCGCGCCGACCGCGGCGGTCTCCTCCGCGAGAGCTTCGAGCGGGCCGAAGCGATGCTGCGGCCGACTCCGTACCCGCAGGAGGGTCCGCGCCTTCCGAAGCTCGACGCGCTCGAGGCGTCCTCCCGCGCGATGGGGCTCGGCGATGCCTTCTCGCGGCCGCCGCTGACGATCGCGTTCACCGCCGGGAAGTCCGCGGCCGGCGTGGACCAGCCCGCCTGCAAGCTGTGCGGCGATTGCCTCTCCGGCTGCAACACGGGCGCGAAGACCACGCTGCTCACCACCTACTTGCCCGACGCGAAGGCCCACGGCGCCGAGCTCTTCACCGAGATCGACGTGCGGTTCGTCGAGAAGTGCGCGGCGGGCTACAGCGTGCACTTCGAGCCGCTCGCCCTCCAGCGCGGCCGCTTCTCGGCGGCGCCGATGTTCGTGCGCGCCGATGTGGTCATCCTCGCCGCGGGAGCGCTCGGCTCGACCGGGATCCTTCTGCGCTCGCGGGCGGAGGGGCTCGGCGTCTCGCGGGAGCTCGGCCGGCGGTTCTCCGGAAACGCGACGACGCTGGCGTTCAGCTACGACAGCGGGCGCGAGGTGAACGCGGTCGCCGCCCCGCCCGGCGCCGTGGTCGGCCCCGCCATCGCGGGCATGATCGACGTGCGCCGGGGAACGCCGATGATCATCCAGGAGAGCTCCGTGCCCCGCGCGCTGGGGACCGCGCTGGGCCTGGTCCTCCGCACCACCGCGCCGGAGGGTGGCCTGCTCCGGCGCTTCGGCGCGCTCCTCCGCGCGCTCACCGGCGACGCCGTCAGCCGGACGCAGTGCTACGCGGTGACGGCGCGCGACGACGCGGGCGGCGCGCTCGAGCTCGACGGCGACCGGCTCCGGATCCGCTGGCCCGGCGCCGGGCTGCAGCCGATCATCTCCGCGATCCATGAAAGGATCGCCGAGGCGACCGCTGCGCTGGGCGGCGTCTTCGTGCCGAACCCAGCGTGGGCGGCGCTGCCTTCGCACCCGCCGATCACCACGCACCCGCTCGGCGGCTGCGCGCTGGCCGACGACGGCGCGCACGGCGTCGTCGACCACCGTGGCCGCGTCTTCGACGGCGCGGGCACCACCACCCACGACGGGCTCTACGTCTGCGACGGCTCGGTCCTGCCCGGCGCGCTGGGGTGCAACCCGCTCCTCACCATCGCCGCGCTCGCGGAGCGCTCGGCCGCCCTGCTGGCGCAGGAGCGCGGGTGGACCATCGACGACCGGAAGAGGGTCGCCCGCAGCCCCTGCCGCGTGGCCGCCGCGCCCGCGCCCAGGGCGCAGGGCCTCCGGTTCACCGAGCGGATGACCGGCTACCTGACGCTCGGGACCAGCGACGCGCCGCCCGCGCCGCCCTCCGCCCGCGGCCCTGGCGCGACGGACTTCTCCTTCGTCTGCACGCTCGCCTGGGACGACGTCGAGGCGCTCCTCGCCGATCCGGGCGTGCTGGCGCGGTCGCGCGGCACGGTGGAGGCGAAGGCCCTCTCCCCGCATGCGCTGCGCGTCGTCGACAGCCGCTTCCAGCTCCTCGCCCGGCACCACGACGCTTCGCTCCGCATGATCCACCAGCTCGTCCTGGAGGACCGCCCCGGGAAGCGCTTCTTCCTCGACGGCTACAAGACCATCGACGCCGAGAAGGGCAGCGGCGTCTGGGCGGACACCACCACGCTCTTCTTCGCGCTCCACCAGGGGGCCGACGCGAGCGGCCCGCGCGTCGGCCACGGCGCGGTCGAGGTGTTGATCCCGGACCTGCTGCGGCAGCTCTCGACGATGCGCGGGGAGGCGAGGCTCCGCTTCGTCGCCTCGTTCGGCGAGCAGATGCGGCGCGTCTACGCGGCGTGACGAGCAGGGCCGAGGCTGGTGGCTCCGCGCCGTCGGCGACCTCGTCACCGGGTGGGCCTGGCCGCCTGGCTCACTCGATCGGCGAGGGCCGGTGGGGGCGCGGCTTGAGCCCGTGACGCCCGAGCAGCTTGTAGAGGTGCTTGGCGTTGATCCCGGCGGCGCGCGAGGCGCCGGGGACGCTGCCCTGGTGCCGTTCGAGCAGCGCCTCCAGGTAGCGCCGCTCGAACTCCACCAGCGCGGACTTGCGCGCCTGCTCCCAGGGCTTGTCCAGCTCCAGCGCGGCAGCGGCCGGCGCACCGCTCTCGCCGCTCTCGCCGCTCTCCGACGTGCCCAGCACCATGCAGCGCTCGAGGTGGTTGCGCAGCTCGCGCACGTTGCCGGGCCAGGCCGACCCCTTGAGGGAGTCGAGGACCCGCGGCGACTGTAAGAGACCCCGCTGCGCCGCAGAGGCGCCGAGCGTACCGAGGAGCTGCTCGACCAGGATGGGCAGGTCGTCCGGGCGCTGGGAGAGCGGCGGGAGCGGGATGCGCACCACTGCCAGCCGGAAGAAGAGGTCGGGGCGGAAGCGGCCGGCGTTCACCTCGGCGCGCAGGTCGCGGTTGGTGGCCGCGATCAAGCGCGCTTCACAGGGCTTGAAGGTGTCCGAGCCGACGCTGCGGAACTGCTTCTCCTCGAGCGCGCGGAGGAGCTTCGGCTGGACGTCGGCCGGCAGCTCGCCGATCTCGTCGAGGAAGAGGGTGCCGCCCCCGGCGGCCTTGAAAGCACCAGCGCGCCGCTGCTCGGCTCCAGTGAAGGCGCCGCGCTCGTGGCCGAACAGCTCGCTCTCGATCAGGCTGGTGGGGATGGAGGCGCAGTCGACGACCTGGAACGGCTGCGAGGCCCGCGCCGAGGCGAGGTGGATGGCGTGCGCCGCCTGGCCCTTGCCCGTGCCCGTCTCCCCCTCCAGGAGCACGGTGGCGTCGCTCCTGGCCGCCCGCTCCAAGAGCGCGAACGCCGCGCGCATCGGCACCGAGGTCCCGACCAGCGTCCCGAAGCGGGTCGCCTCCGAGAGGAGGAGCGGGTTCTCGCCGAGGCTCAGGTCGAAGCGCAGCACCGCGTTTCCCAGCCGCAGCAGGCTCCCGCTGCGGAGGAAGGCCTCGCCGACCGGGACGCCGTCGACCCAGGTGCCGTTGAGGCTCCCGAGGTCGCGCGCCGCAGCGCCGCCTGGGCCCAGCCGCACCTCGCAGTGGAAGCGCGAGACGGTCGGGTCAGCGATCACCAGGTCGTTGAGCGGGTGCACGCCGATGGCGCAGCGGTCAGAAGAGGACTGCCAGGTCTGCCCGGGCGTGCCGCCCTCGACGGTGGTCAGCCGGAAGCGGCGCACGCTCCGTGCCAGCGGCTGGGCGCGGGGCCCCTCGATGCGCAGGGTGGCGGGCAACTTCTCTTGAGGCACGCCGCCACTCCTTGAAGTTCAGACTACCAACCAAGACCTTACGTCGCACCCAGGGCTTGGTACAGCCCTTGGCGTGCGTGCGAGGCCGTGCGCGGGGCTACGGCGCCTTGCCAGGAGAGCCACCGGGCGCGCCGCAGGCAAAGAGCGGCGCGCCTGGCTTCGGGTCTGGGTGCACCCGCTCGAAGCTGCGGCCGGCGCTGCAGCGCAGACCCTCGCCGGGGAAGCGTGAGAGCTCCACGGGCGCCAGGGTAGCCGCGGTCCGCGGCAGCCAGACGAGGGTGAAGGGCTGCGTGCCGTCGTCGGTGAGGCCGCGCGCGAGCAGGCGCTGCGTCGGGGTGCGCAGCAGCACGACGCCCGCCGGGAGCGGGTAGCGAGACGCCTCGAAAGAGAGCCCCACCGCAAGCGCGCGCGCTCCCGCGGCGAGCAGGGGAGCGGCCCCCGCGCTGGTGAATGGGCGCACCACGCCGTCAGCCCCCTGCAGCGCGAGCCGCGCGGTGTCCACCGAGCCGGGGCCCGGGTTGTAGAGCTCGACGTACTCGCCGTCGCTGCGCGGCTGCGGGAGCGGGGGAGAGGCCATCACCTCTTCGATCGAGACCATCGGGCGCGTGTTCTGCGTGTCGCCGCGGCGCGCGGGGAGGACCGCGCGGTGGCCCTCGTCGTCCTCGAGGATGAGGCGCACGAGGTAGCTGGTCCCGGACGCGAGGCCGTCGAGCGCAAGCTGGGCGGTGGCGGCCGCCTCTGGCGTCAGCGGGTCGCACGCCGCCGGCGTGCCGAGCGCCGAGGCGGACGTGCTGCTGCAGCCACCCTGGTCGCAGAGGCGGGCAAGCGTGTCGTCATCGCCGGGCGCGGTGGGCGCGAGCCCGGGCTCGGGCGCGGCGGCCCACTGCGCGGTGACGCGGGCAGGCCAGTCGAGCGAGACGCTGAGCTCGAGCCCGGTGGCGGTGCCGCGGAGGTCGCTCGAGAGCACCGCCGGTGCGCCGTCGCGCGTGCAGTCGGCGATGGTGAAGGAAGCGCCGTCGAGCGCACGGCCGTCGAGCGTGAGCGAAAGAGTGTTACCGGCGGTGAGCGCGGCGCAGCGGCCGCCGGGGCAGAGGTCGAGCGTGGCCTCGCCGCCGGCCGAGGGAGAAGCCGCAGCGGCGAGCAGCGCGCCGCCCGGACCAACGAGTGTGATCAGCGCCGCGGGCGCTGGCTCGGGCAGGTCGAGGCGCACGACCCTCAAGTTGCGTGGCGCGGCGGTGCCCGCGAGCGGCGAGAGCAGCGCGGGCTTCGGCGGCAGCGCCCGCACCTGGTACTGGAAGCGCAAGCTGCCGGTGAGCTTGCGCCCGTCTGCCGAGCGCAGCCGCGGGGAGAAGAGCAGCGCGTAGTCGCCGGGCGGCAGCGGCGCGGCCGGCGCGAGCGAGAGCCCGCGCGCCTCGCCATCGATGTGCACCACCGCGGGCACCAGCAGCGCCTTCTCCCGCGCGGTGAGCCGCGAGTGGCCGAGCGCCGCGGCCATCACCTCGGCCTGCGCGAGCGGGACGAGGCCCAGCGTCTCGCTCTGGTCGAGGTCGGAGAGCAGCAGGCTCGGGTCCATCGGCGTGGAGAAGGAGATCTGGAACGCGTCGGGCGTGCTGATCGGCCCCGGCGCCGGGAGGACCGTCTCGACCGCAGGCGTCGGACCTGCGTCCACCAGCGCGGCCGCGTCCATCCGCGCGCAGGCGAGCGGGCTGGTGAAGAGCAGCGCCGCCGCCAGCACCCACGGCACGGGCGGCGTGCGACGGGAGGCGCCCGACTCGGGCACCGCACCCGGCGCGGGCGCGAGTTGGTCTGGCTCGCTCACCCGCGGCGGACAGGACCACTGCGGCGCGCGGCTCTTGGGCGGAGGCACCCGGCGCAGGGGCGGCGCGTAGGGGAGCTGGAGCGACTGGGGGGTGGCGGCGTGGCGCTGCATCGGCATCTGGACGTTCATCGGGACTGCTCCGGGTTGGAAGTAGAGCCGTTGCGCAGGCCCCCGTTTGCGCCGGCGCTCGGGCCGGAGAGAGGGCGAGCGGGCACGGCGAGGTCCTGGGCGCGGGCGAGCGCACTTTGGAAGAGGCCGCCGGTGAGCGCATCGAGGGCGGCCGTGCAGCGCAAGAGCAGCAGCGCGGACGCGACCTCGCGGGGACCCGCTTCGAGCGCGCGCAAGAGGCGTTGCCGCTCGAGGTAGCGGTCGGCCGCCTCCAGCGAGACCTCGTGCCTGCGCCGCGCCAGCTGCGCGCGAGAGAGCGCAAGCTGGCCCTCGCCGTGGTCGTAGATCACCTGCGCGAGGTCCCAGGTGGCGGCGACCTGCCAGGTGTCGACCTGGCCTTGCTGGTCCCAGCGCAGCGGCGCGCCCGACTGGAGCCCGGTGCGCGCGGCCTCGCTGTCGGCGCGGCCCGCCTGCGCACGAAGCTGCGGCGCCCAGTGCGCGGCGCGGGCCCGCGACTGCCGCGAGTCGTCTTCTTCCGGAGTGCCCGCGGCCACCCGCGCCGCGGCGGCCATCACCTCGGCGAGCGCCGGCTCGGCAGGGTCCGCGGGAGGGGTCTGCGCCTCGACCGTTCGCGCGCCTGTGTGCACCGGGGCCGCCGGCAGCGCTGCGGCGCTCGCGACCTGTGCGCTCACTCGCGCCTCGGTCGGGCTAGCGACTGGTGGGGCCGCCCGCGCCTCGGTCGCCTCCGTTCGCGGCAGCACCACTGTCCGCGGCTCCGGCGCGCCCGAGACCGGCGCAGCCAGGAGCAGCGCCCACGCACTCGACAGCATGCTGATCCCTCGCCTCGCCACCGGCCACCTCCACCGGCGAGGGCCCACCCCCTGCCGCGGCGTAGGCGGTTTGCAGCCGGCGTGCCGCGCGCGCGCCCGCTCTGGGAGCGGGTTGGCGGCGTCTCGATCTGGCGTGAAGCGCGGCGCCGTCCGGAGCGGGAGCGACGCGATCTGGACCTGCGCTGCTGTTGGGGCCCCAAGGGAGCGACTCCGGACGCGCGGCGCTAGTTCTCGACCGCAGGGCCAGCCCGCACCCCGCAGCCGCTCTTCCCGGACTCCGCCACGCGCGCCCGCAGGGCCGTCACTTCTTCCTGCAGCGTCTCGTAGGCATCGCGATACCGCCGCGTGCGCGCCTGCTCATCGCGCAGCGCCTGCTCCGGCACGCGGCCGCAGCCCAACTCAGCGAACGCTAGCGCGGCAAAGAGTATTACAGCGCCCCCCTGGCGGCTCAGCACTTCTCACCGACACACTGCACGCGGCGCAAGCGCTCCAGCATCTTCTCGGCAGGCTCGAAGCCGGTCAGGCGGCCGGCGCTGCCCTCGGCGGGCGTGCTGCAAGAGGCGAGCGCGGGGTCCTGCGGAGCGGGGAGGGCAGCCGGGGCCGGGGCAGCGGCCTGGACCGCGGCGGGCACAGCCTCGGGCACGGCGGCCGGAGCGACCACGGGCTTCGCCTTCCCGTCGCAGCCGAACACCAGCACGGTGGGCAGGCCGGGCACGCCATACTTGGCGGTCAGGCGCGTCACCTCGTCGGTCTCGTCGGTGGCGTCCACCTTGAGCGGGATGAACTGGTCGGCCACCACCGCTTGCACCTCGGCGTTGGAGAAGGTGTGCACGTCGAGCTCCTTGCAGGCCGCGCACCACTCGGCGAAGAAGTCCACCAGGATGGGCTTGCCCGTGCGGGTCGCCTCGGCGATGGCGACCTTCTCGTCGTGCAGCCAGGCGATCGGCTTGGCGTCGGACTTGGGCGCGCCAGCCCAGCCAAACCGCACACCGAGCGCCAGCACCAGCACGACCAGCGTCACCGCCTTGATCGCGCGCTCGCGGTTGCCTGCGTGGAAGCTGAGCGTGACCGCGCCTGCGAGCACCGCGGCGCCGGCGAGCAGGCCGGTGACGATCATGATCGGCGTCGGCCCGAACGGCAGCACATGCGGCCTGGGGAAGAGCGGCAGGAGGAGGCCCACGCCCATCACCACCAGCGCCACGCCCAGCACGCTCTTGACCGTCTCCATCCAGGCGCCCGAGCGGGGGAGCTTCATGGTGGAGACGCCCAGCACGAAGAAGAGCGTCCCCAGGCCGAGCGCGTAGATGAAGAGCATCCAGAAGCCCATCGAGGCCGAGCGGGTGGTGGAGACCCAGGCGAGCACGCCCGCGAGCACCGGACCCGTGCAGGGCGCGGCGATGACGCCAGCGACGAGGCCCATGCCGAAGGCCGGGAGGAAGCCCGCGCCGCGCACCGAGGTGAGCTTGTGCTTCACGTGGTGGGGCAGGTCGAGCTCGAAGGCGCCGAACATCGAGGCGGCCAGCGCGAACATCAGGAGCGCCAGGACCACCGAGACCCAGGGCAGGGAGAGCGCCGAGCCGAACGCCCTGCCCGAGAGCGCGGCGAAGACGCCCAGCGACGAGTAGGTGGTGCAGATGCCCAGCACGTAGACGCCCGAGAGCAAGCCGGCGCGGGTGCGCGTCTCGTGCTTGTGGGCGCCGAAGATCGACAGCGTCACCGGGATGAGCGGGTAGACGCACGGGGTGAGGCTGGTGAGCACGCCGGCCACGTAGAGTATGGCGAAGGTGCCGAGCGTGGCGCCGCCCGCGAGGCCCAGCCTGCTCGAGAGATCGCCCGACGCCCCCTGCGCGGTCAGCAGCATCGGGAGCAGCGGCACCAGGACGAGCGCGCCCAAGGCGAGGAGCAGGCGTGGGAGCGACTTGCGGTCCATCAGGTGCCTCCAGGGCAGCGAGCAGGTTGCAGGCCCGCCTTAGACTAACAAGGTAGCCATTCGTTGCAGTCCGGTAGGAGCCGGGCGGTGCGGCGAAAGGTCCGTGGGCCCGTCCGCGCGAAGCCTTGACTTGGCCGTCGCCGATCAATATAGACCGCCGTGGTCGGAATTGAACCGGAGACACCGCGATGCTGAAGTTCCCCATCTACTTGGACAACAACGCCACCACCGCCGTCGATCCTCGGGTGCTGGACGTGATGCTTCCGTTTTTCCGGGAGAACTTCGGCAATGCAGCGAGCCGCAGCCACTCCTTCGGCTGGACCGCCGAGGAGGCCGTCGAGTACGCCCGCGAGCAGATCGCCTCGTTCATCGGGGCCTCCGACAAGGAGATCGTGTTCACCTCGGGCGCGACCGAGTCGAACAACCTCGCCATCAAGGGCGTCGCCGAGTTCTACAAGGACAAGGGCAACCACATCATCACCTGCCGGACCGAGCACAAGTGCGTGCTCGACACCTGCAAGCGCCTGGAGCGGCAGGGGTTTGAGGTCACCTACCTCGACACCGACAAGTTCGGCCGGGTGAGCGCCCAGCAAGTGCGCGACGCCATCACGCCGAAGACCATCCTGGTCTCGATCATGTTCGCCAACAACGAGATCGGCACCGTCCAGCCGATCGCCGAGATCGGCGCCGTCTGCCGCGAGAAGGGCGTGCTCTTCCACTGCGACGCCGTGCAGGGCATCGGCAAGCTGCCGTTCAACGTGGACGAGATGAAGGTCGACCTCGCCTCGCTCACCGCGCACAAGATCTACGGGCCCAAGGGCGTGGGCGCGCTCTACGTGCGCCGCAAGCCGACGCGCGTGCGGCTCACCCCGATCATCGACGGCGGCGGCCACGAGCGCGGCATGCGCTCGGGCACGCTCAACGTCCCGGGCATCGTCGGGTTCGGCAAGGCGATCGAGCTCTGCAAGGCCGAGATGGTCGATGAGGGCCTGCGCACGGGCCGGCTGCGCAAGCGGCTCCAGGACTACTTCTTCGCCAACCTCGACCACGTCGAGCTGAACGGGCACCCCGACTTCCGCCTGCCGGGCAACCTGAACATCTCCTTCGCCTACGTCGAGGGCGAGGCGCTGATGATGGCGATCAAGTCGGTGGCGGTCTCGTCGGGCTCGGCCTGCACCTCGGCCAGCCTCGAGCCCAGCTATGTGCTGCGCGCGTGCGGGGTCACCGAGGACCTCGCCCACACCTCGATCCGGTTCGGCCTCGGCCGCTTCAACACGGAGGAGGAGGTCGACTGGGTCGGCCAGTATGTGGTCGGCCAGGTGAAGAAGCTGCGCGAGATGAGCCCGCTCTACGAGATGGCGAAGGAGGGCATCGACCTCTCGAAGATCGAGTGGGCGGCGCACTAGCGGGCGGGGAGGTCGGGTTCTGAGGAAACCAGGAGACCAGGAAGGACGTCGGACGAAATCGTCGGCGCTGGCTTCCAGGCCGCTCCACTCCTGGTTTCCAGGCTTCATCAGAGTGTTGTTCTTTCAAGTGTTTAGCTGGCGAGGCGAGCCGTCGCAGCACCCAATGTGGACTGAAGGCATCCACATTTGGTAGAGGTGGCTCAGGTTCAGCAGGACAGGAGGTCGAACATGGCTTACGGCGACAAGGTCTTGGACCACTACGAGAACCCCCGCAACGTCGGGACGCTCGACAAGAACGACCCCAGCGTGGGGACCGGGCTCGTCGGCGCGCCGGCCTGTGGCGACGTCATGCGGCTGCAGATCCGCATCGCCGACGACGGGGTGATCCAGGACGCGAAGTTCAAGACCTTCGGCTGCGGGTCGGCGATCGCGTCGAGCTCGCTCGTCACCGAGTGGGTGAAGGGCAAGTCTGTCGATGAGGCGATGACCATCACCAACAAGCTCATCGCCAAGGAGCTCGCGCTCCCGCCGGTGAAGATCCACTGCTCGGTGCTGGCCGAGGACGCCATCCGCGCCGCCATCGCCGACTGGAAGAAGAAGCGCGGCCTCGCGGCTGCTGCCGACGACAGAAGCCACGCGACCACGCCCGCGGCCACGCCGCAGGCGACGACGTAAGGAGACCGTTCATGGCCGAGCCCATGCTGCACGTCTCGCCGAAGGCGGCGGTGATGATCAAGGAGCAGACCGAGAAGCGCGCGGTCTCGCAGCCTACGACCGGCATCCGCGTCGGCGTCAAGGGCGGCGGTTGCTCGGGCCTCAGCTACGTGATCGAGTTCTGCGAGGCGCCCCGCGCCAAGGACAAGGTCATCGAGGTCTCTGGCGCGAAGGTCATCGTCGACCCCAAGAGCCTCATCTACTTGAACGGCACCACCCTCGACTACGTCGACACCTTCCAGCAGAAGGGGTTCAAGTTCAACAACCCGTCGCAGCGCTCGGAGTGCGGCTGCGGCGAGTCGTTCTCCATCTAGCGGCGCGGCCGAGCGCGCCCCAGTTTCCCTGTGATCGGCGTGTAAATACGGACCCGGCCCGGCCATGACACTACCAGCCTGTTGGAGCTGCGGCGCCCCCCGCGCCGCGCCCGCTGCCCTCTGCGAAGCGTGCGGGAAGGTGCAGCCCGTCCCGCCGCTGCGCGCGGGCGAGTCCGTGCTGATCGACAAGTTCGCCGTGCTCGGCGTGGCCCGCTCGTTCGACCTCGAGGTCGCGGCGCTGGAAGATCGGTTCCGCGCGGTCTCGCGCAAGCTCCACCCAGACCGGTTCGCGAATAAAGCGCCCGTCGAGCGCAGGCACGCGCTGGAGCAGACCACCCGGCTCAACGACGCCTACCGGACGCTGAAGGACCCGGCGAAGCGCGGCGAACACCTTCTCGAGCTGCGCGGGCTCAAGCTGGGGGCCGACTCCGCGCAGATGGATCCGGACTTCCTCGAGCAGATGATGGAGGACCGCGAGAAGCTGATGGAGGCGAAGCTGTCGGACACGGGCGGCCCGGCCGAGGTCGCGCGGCTCGCCGCCGGCATCCGCGCGCAGGAGGCGCAGGCGCTGGCGAAGGCCGGGGCGCTCCTGCGCGCGCTGGAGGGCCCGGAGGCGGCCACGGTGGGGCTGCCGGCCATCGCGGAGCAGCTGGCGCGGCTTCGCTACTACGCGCGCTACCTCGATGAAGTAGAAGGCCGGTCGTCAGGGCACTAGCAGCGGGAGCACCCGATGGCGCTGTTCCAGATCGCCGAGCCTGGCGAGAGCAAGGTCAAGGAGGCGTGCCCGGTCCTGGCGATCGGCATCGACCTCGGCACCACCAACTCGCTCGCGGCCACCGTGCGCGCGGAGGGCGAGACGGCGTCGGGCAAGCCGCGCTGCCTGTTCGTCGACGAGAGCGCGGAAGGGCCGAGCACGCTGCTCCCCAGCGTCGTTCACTATCGAAGCGACGGGCCGCCGATCGTCGGCCGCGCGGCGCGGGCGCTGGCGGCGCAGGCCCCGGCGGACACCATCGTCAGCGTCAAGCGGTTCGTCGGGCGCTCGTCGGCCGACGCCGAGACGCGGCGGCTGTCGCCTTATCGATTCGTCAATGATCACAACTCGGGCACGCACGAAGGCGTGGTGCGTTTCGAGGTGGCGGGCCGCGGCGGCGCCCGGAGCGTGGTCAACCCGGTCGAGGTGTCGGCCGAGATCCTGCGCGCGCTCAAGGCCCGCGCGGAGGCCGCGCTCGGGCAGACGGTGACCTCCGCCGTCATCACCGTGCCGGCCTACTTCGACGACGCCCAGCGGCAGGCCACCAAGGACGCCGGCCGCCTCGCGGGTCTGGAAGTCCTGCGCCTGCTCAACGAGCCCACCGCTGCCGCGCTGGCGTACGGGCTCGACCAGCACAAGCAGGGCACCTACGCCATCTACGACCTCGGCGGCGGGACCTTCGACGTCTCGATCCTGAAGCTCGTCGACGGCGTCTTCGAGGTGAAGGCCGTCGGCGGCGACTCGGCGCTGGGCGGCGACGACTTCGACCGCGCGCTCGCCCTGCGCCTGCTGCACGCGGCGGGCGTGGACGTGGCTCCGCAGGCGCTCGGGCGCACCGCTGCCGCTGCCGACGCAGGCCTGATCCGGCGCGCCATCGACGCGGCCAAGGCGGCGAAGGAAGCGCTGACGACGGCCGATTCGGTAGTGATCGACTTATCGAAGCCGGACGGCGCTTCGATCAAGGTGCAGATCACCCGCAGCGACCTCGACGCGGTGATCGCGCCCCTGATCGAGCGCACGGGCCCGGCGTGCAAGCGCGCGCTCAAGGACGCGGGCGTAGCGCTGCCGGGCGGCACGGGCGTGCACCTCGACGGCGTGGTGCTGGTGGGCGGCTCCACGCGCGTGCCGGCGGTGCGCCGCTTCGTCGCCGCGCTCTTCGGCCAGGAGCCGCTCTCCGACCTGAACCCGGATGAGGTGGTCGCGCTCGGGGCCGCGGTGCAGGCCGATCTCCTCACCGCCGAGGCGCCGCAGCACGACGTGCTGCTGCTCGACGTCACCCCGCTCTCGCTGGGCCTGGAGACGATGGGCGGGCTCGCCGAGAAGCTGATCCACCGCAACACCACCATCCCCGCCTCGGCTGGCCAGGAGTTCACGACGTTTGCAGATGGCCAGACGGGGATGGACATCCACGTCGTGCAGGGCGAACGCGAGCTCGTCCAGGACTGCCGCTCGCTGGCGCGCTTCACGCTGACGGGGATCCCGCCGCTGCCGGCCGGGCTCGCGCGCATCCGGGTGGAGTTCCGCGTCGACGCCGACGGCATCCTCTCGGTGACGGCGCGCGAGCTGGTCACGGGTGTCACGCAGACCATCACCGTCAAGCCTTCGCACGGGCTCTCCGACGACGAGGTGGAGCGGATGCTGCTCGCCTCGATCGAGAACGCGGAGCTCGACCTCGACGCCCGCCTCCGGATCGACAACCGCGTCGAGGCGCTGCGCGTGCTCCACGCAGCCGAGCGCCAGCTGGGCGAGAACGGCGACCTGCTCTCCGCTGGGGAGCGCGCGTCGTTCGAGGCCGAGATGGCCACGCTCGCGCAGGCCGCAAATGGCAGCGACAACCACCGCGTCATCAAGGACGCCATCGACCGCTTCGACCACCTCAGCAAGGGGTTCGCCGAGCGGATCATGAACCGCGGCATCGAGCGGGCCCTGCGCGGCCACTCGGCCTCCGAGTTCGAAGGGGCCATCGGCGACCACGCCCGGGTGGCCCTCGGCGTCGACGACCCGGTCTAGAAAGCGACGACACCAATGCCGAAGATCACCATCTACAACCCGCGCGGCGAGCTCGAAGTGCAGGGCGAGGCCGCGGCCGGCGACAACCTGCTCGAGGCCTCGGTAGAGCTCGGCGCGCACCACGGCTCCGCCTGCGGCGGCGTCTGCTCCTGCTCGACCTGCCACGTCTGGGTGAAGGAGGGCGGCGCGTCGCTAGGGGAGCAGGAGGACGGCGAGATGGACATCCTCGACCGCGCCTTCGACGTCAAGCCGACCAGCCGGCTCGGGTGCCAGGCGATCCTCGGGAAGACCGACGTCGTCTACCAAATTACCGAAGAGTCCGAGCGGACCTGGTACGACGAGCACCCGAAGGAGCGCCACGAAGCGGAGAAGGCCGGGACCTGGCCGCCGAAGGGGCAGCCGAAGGCGATCTAGGCTTCCTGGTGCTGCGCAGCGCCTACCCACGAGTGGATCGACGAGAGCTGCGCGGCGCTCGCGCCCAATCGGGTCCCCGGGGCTAGAGCATCCCCAAGAGCCGCACGTCCACCTCGGTGCCCGCCTCCAGCTTGCCCTCTCCGGGCGGCACCACCGCGACCGCGTTCACCTGCGACCAGCTAGCGATCTGCATGCTGTTCTGCTGCCCGCCCGGCTTGAAGCAGAGCTTGCTGCCCTCGAAGAAGGCGTGGCCGCGCGGGAAGAACGTCAGCCCCGGGACGCGCGCGAGCGGGCCGCGGAGCTCGGCCCTGGCGACCGTTCGCTCGTGCCGCGGATCGCCCTGGAGCAGGCGCAGCGCGGTCCGCACGAACAGCTCGAAGCCCAGCGTGGCCGCGGCCGGGTTGCCTGGGAGCCCGAAGACGAGCCGCTCGCGGTTGCCCGGCACAAGCGGCGCGGCGGTGCCGAAGAGGATGGGCTTGCCCGGCCGGATGGCGACCGAGTGGAAGACCAGCTTGCCGCCCAGCTTCTCCAGGGCGGCCTGCGCGTGGTCGTGGTCGCCCACCGAGGCGCCGCCGGTGGTCACCAGCACGTCGGCGTCGGCGGCGAGGAGCGCGGCGGCGATGGCGTCCACGCTGTCGCCCGCGAGGCCGAGGAGTAATACTTCTGCGCCGGCCTCGGTGCAGAGCGGCGCGAGCGAGAGCGAGTTGGTCTCGACCAGCTGGCCCGGGCCCGGCGTCGACCCGATGGAGACGAGCTCGTCGCCGGTGGTGAGGATGGCCACGCGCGGACGGCGGTAGCAGCGGGCTACGGCACCACAGGCGCCGGCGGCGAGCGAGAGGTCGGCCCCGCCGAGGATGGCGCCCGGCGCGAGCACGCGCGCGCCCGTGCGCACCTCTTCGCCGCGCTTGCGCAGGTGCTGGCCCAGCTTGGGGCTGGGTCCGGTGAGCTTGAGGAGGTTGCCCTCGCGGGTGGTCTGCTCCTGCATCACCACGCAGTCGGCCCCGGGCGGGAGCGGCGCGCCGGTGAAGATGCGGACGGTCTCGGTCTTGCGGAGCGGGTGCCTGGCGGGGGCGTCGCCGGCCTTGACCTCGTACTTCACCTCGAAGGAGGCGCCGAGGGGCGAGTCGGCGTCGGCGGTGCGGATGGCGTAGCCGTCCATCATCGAGACGTCGGCGCTGGGGAGGTCGCGGATGGAGTGGAGGGCCTCGGCGAGGACGCGGCCGAAGGCGTGGCGGAGGGGGAC
>JAYWAO010000542.1:0-8777 GCA_043782365.1 Deltaproteobacteria bacterium | reverse complement strand
TAGTACCGCGCGCCGAAAGAGTCTCCCCCATCTGCTCGGTCTGCAGCTACCTCGCTACCATGGGCCGCACTCCGGGAGCCCCGGCAAATGCCGGGGCTAGAAAGACAACCGCCCCTGCGGGGCTGCCCCAACGCGCGAAGACCCTGCTGCTCCGCCGCACCACTCGGCGTAAGCAGCGCACGCAACTCCACGCACAGGATGGCCGACGACAAGGACGAACCCGATGCAAGGCTCGCAGCCCCCGAAGGGGGCGGCCGTCCTTCTAGCCCCGGCATTTGCCGGGGCTCCTGATCGGGGTGCCTCGACCGGAGTTGTTTGACCTGTATTGAGCCAGTATTGAGCCACATAGGGGAGAGACTTCGGACGCGCGGTACTAGCCTAGGCGCCGCTCCGGGTCCCTCCGGGCCGCGACGCCTCCAAAATTCCTGGCCTCGCCGCCCGCCGTCGGCTCTGCTGCCGGCGTCACCGCCGCCCCCTCGAACCCGACAGGCACGCGCATGCCCAGATCTCCTCCGCTCGTCCCGGCCCTCGCCCTGGCGCTCGGCCTCGCCGCAGCCTTCGTGGCCCCCTCCGCCGCCCGGCCCGACCTGCCGGGCGAGATCCCGGAGACCTTCACGCCCAAGACCGACACCTGGGACTACCAGCGGCGCGTGGAGATGATCCCGATGCGCGACGGCGTCAAGCTGCACACCGTCATCCTGCTCCCGAAGGGTGCCAAGGGGGCGCCGATCGCGCTCAACCGCACGCCCTACAACGCCGCCAAGAAGCTCTCGCGGACCGCCAGCCCGACCCTGGCGGCGGTGGTGCCCCAGTTCCTCGACACCGTCGCCGAGGCCCGCTACATCATCGTCTCCCAGGACGTGCGCGGAAAGGACAAGTCGGAGGGTTCGTATGTGATGACCCGTCCGCAGGCAGGGCCGCTCAACGGCAGCGGACTCGACCACGCCACCGACACCTACGACACCATCGATTGGCTGGTGAAGAACCTCAAGGAGAGCAACGGCCGCGTCGCGCTCCTGGGCGGCAGCTACGAAGGGTTCACCAGCCTGATGGGCACGCTCCACCCGCACCCGGCGCTCAGGGCCTCGGTGCCGTTCGCCCCGATGGTCGACGGCTTCATCGGCGACGACTGGTTCCACAACGGCGCCTTCCGCCAGACGGGCTCGCTCGAATACATCTATGAACAGGAGGCCAGCAAAGGCGGAGAGGAGCGGTGGTGGTCTGCATACCGCGATGAATACCAGGAATATCTGGCCGCGGGCTCGGCAGGGGCGATGGCCAAGGCCAAGGGGCTCGAGCAGCTCGGCTTCTGGAGGCTGCTCAGCGCCCACCCGACCTACGACTCCTTCTGGCAGGACCAGGCGCTCGACCGCTTCTTCGCCGGCCAGCCGATCACGGTGCCGCTGCTGATCGTCGCCGGCCTCTTCGACCAGGAGGACAGCTACGGCGGCCCGGCGCTCTTCCGCGCGCTCAGCAAGCGGCCCGACGCTGCAGGCAGGCTGTTCCTCGCGCTCGGCCCCTGGAACCACGGCGGCGGGCGCGGCGCCGGGCAGGCGATCGGCCCGGTCCAGTTCGACGGCGAGACCGCGGTCTGGTTCCGCCGCAACGTGCTGCAGCCTTTCCTCGACCACTACCTCCTGGACCGGCCGCTGCCGGACCTGGCGCCGGCGCTGGTCTATCAGACGGGCAGCAATCGCTGGCAGCGGTTCGACCAGTGGCCGCGCGGCTGCGCCTCCGGGTGTCCGCTCCGGACCCGGCCGCTCTATCTCGCCGCCGAGGGCAAGCTCGACTTCGCGCCGGCCGGCGCCGCCGGGCACGACAGCTTCGTCTCCGACCCCGCCAAGCCGGTGCCCTACCTGCCCCGGCCGATCGTCACCACCCAGGGCGAGTCGCGCTGGGGCGAGTGGCTGGCGGTCGACCAGCGCTTCGTCGACGGCCGCCCCGACGTGCTGAGCTATTCGACTGCCGTGCTGGAGAAGCCGGTCACCATCGCCGGCGAGCCGATGGCCCGCCTCTTCGCCGCCACCACCGGCAGCGACGCCGACTTCGTCGTCAAGCTGATCGACGTCTGGCCCGACCAGGACGTGAACCGGCCGGTGATGGGCGGATACCAGCAGATGATCGCCGCCGATATCCTTCGCGGCCGGTATCGCAAGGAGCTCTCCCGCGCCCACGCGCTCTCGCCGGGCCGGGTGGAGGAGTTCGACGTGCGGCTGCCGCACGCGAACCACGTCTTCCTGCCAGGCCACCGAATCATGGTGCAGGTCCAGTCGAGCTGGTTTCCGCTGTATGACCGCAACCCGCAGACCTTCGTGGACAACATCCTCTTCGCCAGGCCCGGCGACTACCTCGTCGCCACCCACAGCATCTACCGTGGCGGAGCGCAGGCGAGCGCGATCGAGCTGCCGGTGGTGGAGGCAGAGGTGGAGCGGCGGTAGACCAGGGTCCGCGGGTCTGCAAGCGGATCAGCCGCCCGGGTCTTGGGACGGGAGGTCCACGGCCGGAACACCACGGCCGAAACGGGATTGACGGCTCTGGCAACCCCCTCCTACTCTCGGCACGATGCCTCCTCTCTACTCGCGCCGCCCCGCTGCCCGCACCCTGATCCCGCGCGTGGCCTGCGCCGCGCTGCTGGCGCTCTGCCTGCCGGGCCCGCACGGCGCCCGCGCGGCCCACCTCACCGACGTCGCCGACGCGATGGACGAGCGCCACCCGGTCGAGGTGGACCTCGACTTCGGCTACACGCACTTGAAGAAGCAGACCAAGATCACCCGCGAGAACGTGCAGCTCGACCCCGCGACGCAGAAGCGCGGCATCGTCCTGGTGGACGAGCTGCAGCACATCGAGACCACCGACCAACTCGACTTCCGGCTCAACGTCGGCCTCTACCACGACCTCGAGCTGCACATCATCGCGCCGCTCCTCCTCGGGCAGAAGCAGGAGTGGGGCTTCGCGACCGTGAACGGCGTCTCGGTGCAGCCGGTGAGCACCCTGCAGAACAACAAGATCAACATCTCGGGCTGCAACGCCACGGGCGCCTGCGACGCGGCCAATCCGATCCTCCCCACGCCCGGCCAGTCGCTGCGCGCGGGGTTCAAAGACCCCACCATCGGCATCGCCTGGGGGCCGATCAACGAGGAGCGCGAGCAGCAGTTGAAGCCCGACCTCTTCCCCCCCGGCCACCCGGTGAGCACCTGGGTGCTGGGGCTCGACTACACTTTACCGCTGCCGGGTGATGTGGACGACCCGAGCAAGTTCGGCGCGGCGTCCGGCGCGGCCACCGCTGGCGCAACCTCGCACCCGGTGATCCGCAAGGCCCACGTCTTCTCTCCCTGGACGGCCTTCTCCAAGCGGTTCAAGGTCCTCGACCCCTACCTCGGCGTGCGGGCGAACCTGCCCATCCCCGTGGGCGGCTCGAGCGCCGGAGACGGCTCCTACGACAACTGCTGGCACCCCGACCAGCTCGCCGACGTGGCCACCCAGAACTGCGCCGCCGCCGCCTGGAAGGGCAACACGGGCTACCAGCCGGCCTACACGGGCGCCTTCACCTTCGGCACCGAGCTCGTCGTCGTCGACGACAAGGCCGCGCAGCAGAAGGTCGCCTTCGACCTGCACACCGAGATCACCTGGTTCTCGCCCAGCCGCGGCTACTCGCAGGTCTCGGACGCGCTCGGCAAGCTCACCTACGAGGAGGAGCACGTGCAGGCGCTCACCACGCTGGGCTTCTATGGGCGCATCGCCCGCTGGCTGCACGTGCGCGTCTCCGGCACCCTCGGCGTCGACACGCCCCACTTCCTCACCGCCGAGAACATCGGCAAGGACCTCAACGGCGACGGGCAGGTGCAGATCTCCGCGGGCGCAGCCACCAAGAGCCTGGAGCAGAGCCCGAGCTACGACTTCCGCGTCGACCAGCCAGGGCGCAGGCTGCGGGCTGAGGCGATCTTCATCTGGGGTGTGAGCGGAGCCCTGGCGCTGAACTTCTAGAAGGGCCTGGCGATGGCCGAGCGAGCCGCAGACGAAGCCGCGCCCGGCGCCGACGCGGCCGACGAGCGGCGCGCGTGGCAGCGGGCGCTGCTCGACGAGTCGCCGCTGGCCATCGCGATGGCCGAGGGCGGCCTCACCACCTACGGCAACGCCGGCTACCTGAAGCTCTTCGGCTACCAGCGGCTCGAGGAGCTCCTCGGCCGGCCGCTAGTCGAGCAGATCGCCCCCGAGTCGCGGGCCGCCGTGCTGGACCGCATCGAGCGGCGCAAGCGCGGCGAGGCGGTGCCTCCGTCGATCGAGGTCATCGCCCTGCGCAAGGACGGCGGCCGCTTCGTCGACCTCATCACCTCGAAGATCCTCCAGCTGCCGACTGGGACGTCGGTGTTCGCCTTCCACGAGGACATCACCGCGCGCAGGCAGGCCGAGGAGGCGCTGCGCGCCCGGGAGGCGCGGCTGCTCACCCTGGCGGCCAGCCTCCCGATCTTCTTGATGGAGCTCTCGACCGATGGAACCATCCAGTTCATCAACCGCGTGCTGCCGCACCTGACGGTCGAGCAGGTGCTCGGTCGCAGTTGGCTGGACTGGGTGCCGCCCGAGAGTCATCCGCGCGCCAGGGTGGCCATCGCGCAGGTGCTGGAGACCGGGCAGACCCGGTCTTTCGAGACGCCCGGCGAGGGTCCCGGCGGCAAGCCCTCCTGGTACCTCACCCGCCTCTCGCCGATGCTGCGGGAAGGCGTGCTGGCCGGGGTGACGCTGATCACCGACGACATCACCGAGCGGCGGGAGGCGCAGGTCGCGCTGCAGGCGAGCGAAGCGCGGTACCGCGCGCTGATCGAGCAGGCGCCGGTGCCGATCGGCATCCACCGGCGCGGCGTGCCCACCTACGCCAACCCGGCCTTCCTCCGCCTGCACGGCCTGCGCTCGATCGACGACCTGGGCCCGCTGGGGCTGCTCGCGTTGGTGGCTCCCGAGAGCTGGGCCTTGGTGCTCGAGCAGGTGCGGCTGCGGGCCGCCGGGCTGCCCAACGAGCAGGAGTACGAGTACCTGGGGCTGCGCCTGGACGGCACCACCTTCCCCTGCGCCATCCACGTGGTGCCGGTGGAGCTCGAGGACGGCCCCGCCTCGCTGGCGTTTCACCAAGACCTCACCAGCGTGCGCCGCGCGACGGAGGCGCTGCGGGCGAGCGAGGAGCGGTTCCGCGCGCTGCTCGAGCAGTCGGCCGAGGGCGTGCTGGTGCTCGACGAGGAGGGGGTCATCACCGAGTGGAACCTGGCGATGGCGCGCATCACCGGGGTGCCGGGCGAGGCGGCGCGCGGGCGCTCCGGCTGGGACCTGATGCTGGAGCTGGCCGTCCCCGGCGATGGCGGCCCCGAGCGGCTCGAGCTCCTCCGGCGGGCGACGCAGGTGGGGCCGCAAGGCGAGGAACCTGCGCACGCACAGCGCGCGGAGGTGTCGATCCGGCGGCTGGACGGCGAGGTGCGCCGGGTGCAGCAGACCGCCTTCACGCTCCGGCTCGGCGGCAAGCCCGCGCTGGGCGTGCTCTCCCAGGACATCACCGAGCGCAAGCAGGCCGAGGAGGCGCGCGAGCAGGCGGAGCGGCAGCTGCACCAGACCCAGAAGATGGAGGCCCTCGGCACGCTCTCGGGCGGCATCGAGCACGACTTCAACAACCTCCTCTCGGTGGTCTTGGTCGACTCCGAGGCGCTCTGCGAGCGCCTGCCCGAAGGCGACGAGCGGCGGGAGCTGGCCGAGGAGATCTTCAGCTCCGGCCTGAGGGCCCGCGAGCTGGTGCGGCGCATCCTCACGTTCGCGCGCCGGCAGGAGCCCGCGCGGCGGCCCGAGCGGCTCGAGGCCGTCGCGGCGGAGGCGCTCGAGCTGCTCCACGCCTCGCTCGCGCCCAACGTGGCCATCCAGCTCGATGCCGCGCCCGGCACCCCCACCGCGCTGATCGACGCGAACCAGCTCCACCAGGTGGTGACCAACCTCGCGACCAACGCGGCCCATGCGATGGGCGACGCCGGCGGCGTGCTGCGCGTCGAGCTCTCCGCGGCGCACCTCACCCCAGAGGAGTGCGCGGGCCGGCCCGAGCTGCGGCCTGGCCACTTCGCGCGGCTCACCGTCCGGGACTCCGGCAGCGGGATGACCCCCGCGACGCTCAAGCGCATCTTCGAGCCGTTCTTCACCACCAAGCCGCTCGGCCAGGGCACCGGGCTCGGTCTCTCCATCGTGCACGGCATCGTCGCCCGCCACGACGGCTTCATCTCGGTGGAGTCGAGCCCCGGCGTCGGCTCGGCGTTCCACCTCCACTTCCCCGCGTACGAGGGCCCTGCGGCCTCGGTGGCGCAGCTGGAGAGTCCCATGCCCGCCGTTCCCTCCGAACTGCGCGTGCTGCTGGTCGATGACGAAGAGCTGGTCCTGCGCGCCTCCGGGCGGATGCTCTCCAAGAAGGGCCTGTCGGTCACCTCGTTCTCCAGCCCCAAGGCCGCCCTCGCGGCGTTCACCGCCGACCCCGCCGCCTTCGACGCCGCGCTGCTCGACCTCGCGATGCCCGAGATGTCCGGCCTCGAGCTGGCGACGCTGCTGACTTCGGTGCGTCCCGGCTTTCCGGTGCTGCTCGCGTCGGGCAACGCCAGCGCGGTGGGGCCGGAGCAGGCACGGGCGGCGGGGATCAAGGAGATCGTCGGCAAGCCGTACGACGCGAAGACGCTGCTGGACGCGGTCGAGAGGGCCACCAGGGGCGGCTGACGGTTGCGGCAGCCTCACCCCCCGCGGAGCTTGAGCGCCAGCTGGTAGACCTCCCGCTTGCCGTGCTCCAGCGCCAACGCCTCGGCGATCTGCTTGGGCTTCTCGCCGCGCGCGAGCCGGGCCTTCACCTCGGCCTCCAGCCCGGCGGCGTCGCGCACCGGGGGCGCTTCGGGCGCGCCCGAGACGACGATCACCACCTCGCCCTTCACCTCGCCGGCGAACCTCGCCGCGAGCTGGGAGAGCGGCCCGCGCGCCAGCTCCTCGTGCAGCTTGGTCAGCTCGCGCGCCACCAGCGCCGGGCGGTCGCCGAGCGCGGCCTGCAGATCGAGCAGCGTCTCGCCCGTGCGGCCCGGCGCCTCGTAGAAGACCAGCTGTGCGCGCAGCGCGACCAGCTCGCGCAGCAGCTCGGCGCGCTCCTGGCCCTTGCGCGGCAGGAAGCCCGCGAAGTGGAAGCGGCCCTCGGGAAAGCCGCTCGCGCTCACCGCCGTCACCGCGGCGCAGGGCCCCGGCAGCGGCACCACGGTCACGCCGGCCTCCACCGCGGCCCGCACCAGCAGCGCGCCCGGGTCGCTCACCGCGGGCGTGCCCGCATCGGAGACGAGCGCGAGCGTCTCGCCCGCCACCAGCCTCGCGACCAGCGAGGGGACGCGGGCTGCCTCGTCGAACGCGGGCATCGAGAGCAGCGGCTTGTGGATGCTGAAGTGGCGCAGGAGGCCCTCGGTGTGGCGCGTGTCCTCGGCGATCACCGCGTCGCAGGTGGCGAGGGCCTCGCGGGCGCGCCCTGTGAGGTCGCCGAGGTTGCCGAGCGGAGTGGGGACGACGAGGAGCGGCACGGCAGACCTCTGGTGAAGCGAGACGCAACCGGGGACCCGATCCCCCGGCACACCCTCGACACGAAGGAGAGACGGGGCGCCGTGCAGGCAAGTCAACCGTGCGCACCGCCCACAATACGGGAGCCCTGGACGTTGTGGAACCCAAACGCCTGTCGGCCGCGACGGACGGCCGGTCATTCCCAACCCGGAGCGCAAGGCTGCGTGGCATCTGCTCTCGGAACAGGTCAGGGTCAGCCAGTAAGAGGCCAGACTAGAGACCCATCTCAAAGGCTCCGGCGTGGCGTCCGCTTCTGCTTTTCGGGGGTTGGCGACCCACGGGAACGTCAGGAGCGCCGCAAATGCGGCTCCTCGCGATCTTCCGTGCAAGGACGTGGGGGCGCGGCGGCTTGGTGTGCAGAGACTCCGAGAATCCGCAGGTTCCAGAGAAGGGTGCCCAATCAGGAGCCCCGGCAAATGCCGGGGCTAGAAGGACGGCCGCCCTCCGGGCTGTGTGCCACGGCCAACCACAGCTCCCGAGGCGTCCGGCCCGCGGCTGGCTGCGCCGGGAGCTCCAGGGTTCGGGGGACGGGCAGGCGCGCTGAGGTCGGCCCACCGGGCGCCCGGCCGCCTCACTTCCGGCGCAGGTCCGTCCACTCACGCCCGGTGCGCCCCGCGTTCGCGAGCCGCGCCGCCAGCTCGGCCGGCCGCACCTCCGGCGGGCCCGGGTTGACGAAGCGGGCGCGGAACACCGGCTGCCCGCTCTGCGCGTAGCGCCGCTCGCGCGTCGAGAGGGTCTCCGGCTGCCCGGTCCACAAGTTTCCTCTACCATCGAGATTATCGAATCCCGCCTCCTCCCAGGTGGCCACCGCCGCCTGCGCGTAGGCCGGCACGTCGGTGCGGAAGTCCACCTGCCCGCCCGGCTTCAGGAGGGCGCGGATGAGCGCCGCGAGCTCCACGTCCACCATCCGGCGCTTCTGGTGCCGCTTCTTCCACCATGGATCGGGGAACTGCACGTGCACCACCGAGAGCGAGCCCTCGCCGAAGAAGCGCGGCGCGAGGAGCTTGGCGTCGCCCTGGAAGACGAGCAGGTTGGTCAGGCCTCGCTTGGCCGCGCGCGCACGGATCTCCTCGACGTCGGAGCGCCGGGTCTCGATGGCCACCAGGTCGAGCTCCGGGTGGGCCTTGGCGTGGTCGAGCGCGAAGGCGCCGCGGCCGGGGCCGATCTCCAGCTCGAGC
>JAYWAO010000541.1:0-23592 GCA_043782365.1 Deltaproteobacteria bacterium | reverse complement strand
GTCACCACATGGTCGCTCGAGCGCTTGAGGTTCGCCGCGCAAGGGGTGACGCAGAGCTGCGCGCCGTCGGCCATCACGGTGGCACCCGCCGGAGTGGTGGCGAAGGTGATGTCCTGGCGCGACCCATTCATCATGGTCGCGCAGCCCGACGCGACCAGGAGGGCGCCAATGGGCATCAATCGGAGAGTAATAGCGTTCATAGGAGAGGTCCTCATGGCAGCAGCGCGGCGGTAGGCGGGTTGAGGCGGGTCACCTTGCCGGTTCACGAGGGACTGCCTCATGGCGCAGCCGGTCTGCGACACCAACCAGACCATCAACGACCTGCAGTGCAACTGCGACAACACCCTGCTCGGGTATCTGGTCAAATAGCCGATCAATCGCCCATCCAGCGCGCGAGCAGCCTCGTGACCAGACCCTCGCCCAGCCGCGGGGGCTCTGGCCACAGGCGTTTCGGGAGCTGGCGCTGGGCGATGCGCCGCTGGATCTCCGCGGGCCCGGCCTCCACGGCTAGAGCCGCGCGAACTCCGCGTCGAACCGCGCCCCCCAGAAGCCGCGCTCGGCCTCCTCGACCTCCCACGGCTCCAGCCCGAACAGCGCGTACACCGCCCGGTCGAGCGCGCGCTCGCTCTGGGGCGCAGGCGCGAGGTCGGCCTGCTTGCGACTCAGCGGAGGCGTGCGCACATCGAGCGCCACCTCCGCCTCCCGCGTCCGGACCAGCTTCGCGAACGCCTCCTGCCGGGCCGGCTCGAGCAGCGCGCGCGGCAGCGGCAGCTCGCGCAGCGAGGCGGGCTTCACGTTGACGTCGGTGGTCCGCAGCCGGTGCCAGCGGTTCCACGCCACCGAGCCGCAGAGCCCCACCAGCCCCGGCAGCAGCGCGGGCGCACCGGGCGGCGCGAACAGCGTGGTGATCGAATCGAGGCAGACCACCTCCGCCGGCACCTCTGCCGCCTCCAGCCAGCGGGCCCATGGCGCGGCGGCATTGGTGCGGATCCGCTGCACGGCCACCCGCGGCGTCCCCTGCTGGCGAGCGGCGAGGCGCAGCAACACTTCCGTGGGCGCCGTGAGGTGCTTGGGCCGCAGGCGCAGCCCGAACGGCACCACGTCTTCACCGCCGCAGAGCGGGATCGCCCCCTCGGGCCCCGCGCCGCGACCGACATGGAGCGCGTTCCTGCCAGTGCGCAGCCCGTAGCCCACCGCGCACACCTCGGCGAGCGGCACCGAGTTCGCCGCCATTGCGGTGCAGAGCCGCTTTTCACCCGCGGTGCGGTAGGGCTGCCAGCCGGCCTGGTTGCGCCCGATGAGCTCGTCCTGGTCGATCGGCGCGAGCGCGGCCAGCCGCCCCTCGATGAGCCGGGCCGCATACGCTTTCCGTGAGCTGCGCGGCGCGCCCTCTTCCCTCCGCACCAGCACCACCGCCTGCACCCGCGTGTCCTTCGCAGCGGCGAACGGCTTGCCCAGGTCGGCCACCGCGCGAAGCTCGGCGCGCGCGAGGATCTCCGCGCGCAGCGGGGCCGCGCGGGCGTTGGTCATCCAGGTGTCCGGCACCAGCAGCGCCGCGCAGCCACCGGGCCGGAGCAGCTCCAGCGAGCGCAAGAGGAACGCCGCGTAGAGGTCGATCTCTGCCCCGCGCAGCGCGGGAAAGCGCGTGAGGAGCCCCTCGCGCGCACCGGGCGCGGCGTGGCCGTAGGGCGGGTTGCCGACCACGAGGTCGACCGGACCTCCGCGCGGGGCCTGCCCCAGCGCGTCGAGCCGCTCCAGTTGCGCGCGCTTGCCGAGCAGCGCCAGCGCCTCGGCCGCGACCGCCAGCGCGTCTGCGTCGAGGTCGGTGCCGCACAGCGCGGCCTGCGGAATCGCGCGCGCAGCAGCGAGAAGGAACGCGCCGGCCCCGGCGCACGCGTCGAGCACCCGCGGCCTGGGCCCGAGGGCCGGCCCGTGCTCCAGCGCGAGCGCCACCACCTGGGCTGCGATCTGCGGCGGCGTGTAGAAGAGCCCCTGCGCGCGGCGTCCGGCCTTCCCGCGCGCCTCCGCAGCGCGCCGCTCGTAGTCGGCGCAGAGCGCGTCGGGGCCGGACAGCGAGGCCTGCGTCACGAGCGGGGGAACGCCTTGCGGTGCTGCGCCAAGAGCGCCTGGTACGCTGCCTCGGGGATCGGCTGCGCCCCGCCCAGCCTGCGCGCGAGCAGCACGATGTTGGCGACGTGCTCCACCAGCTCCATCCGCAGGAAGCACAGCGCCAGGTCGGGCCCGACCGTGAGCGCGCCGTTGCCCGCCAGCAGCATCGCCTCGCCAAGGGTGGCCCCGCGGGCGACGCACTCGGTGGCCTGCGGAGTCTTGGGGATGGCCAGCGGCTGGAGTGTGACAGCTCCCAGCGAGACCACCGCCTCGGGCAGCGGCAGCGGGCCCAGCTCGAGCCCGGCGATGCCGAAGGCGGTGGCGCTCGGCGGGTGCGCGTGCAGCACCGCGGAGATGTCGGGCCGGGCCCGGTACGCCGCGAGGTGCAGCTCCAGCTCGCCCGGCGGCTTCCTGGTGCCCTCGACCACCTTGCCCGCGCCGTCGACCACCACCAGCGTCGACTCGGTGACCTCCGCCTTGCTGGTAGCGGTCGGCGTGATCAGGTAGCGGTCTTTACCAACTCTTACCGAAGCGTTCCCGTCGTGGTTGGCCACCCAGCCGGCGGCGTGCATCCGCTTGCAGATCTGTACGAGCGCGGTGCGGGCGAGCGGCGGGATCACTACGCGCCCCGGACGTGGTCGATCTGGTCGACCACCCCAGCGATGCAGACCTGGATGGGCAGCTTCGCCTCTTTGGGCAGCCCGAAGAGCTGCCGGATGCCCGTGCCCTCCTTGAGAAGCAGCACGGTGTCGCCCTCGCCCGCGTCGCAGATCCGGTCGACCGCGAGCAGGCTCTGGCCGAGCGGTGCGCCGGCCTCGTCGATGGGCTGCACGACCAGCAGGCGCAGCCCTGCGTACGAGGGGTGCTTTACCGACGAGACCACGGGCCCGAGCACCTTGGCGAGGATCACCTAGGCCTCCCCGTGCTTTGCCTTGGTGCCCGCGATGTCGTCGACGAAGCCGACGATCGCCGCGTCGACGGGCACGAAGCTCTCCTCCAGCGCCAGCGACGCCTCGCGCGAGCCCACCAGGAAGACGACGTCGCCCTTCCCGGCGCGCACCGTATCCACCGCCACCTCGAGCCCGCCGACCGGCTGCTGGTGGTGGTCGAGCGGCTGCACCAGCAGCAGCTTCTGGCCCTGCAGGCCCTCGTACTTCACGCTCGCGACCACCGTCCCGACCACGCGTCCGAGGTACATGGCCTACTCCCCCGCCGTCACTTGCAGCGGGATGTCGACCTCGAACGCCTCGCCCGAGAACGACGGGAAGATGATCCGCTTCATCGCCCGCTTCAGGCAGGCGCCGAGCGGGCTCTCATCCACCTTCTGCTTGTCGATGGCGGCCGCGGTCACCGTGCCGGAGGGCGCGATGGTGGTCTTGATGCGGACCTTGCCGACCCTGAGCGTGGGGTCCTTCTTGAGCGCGCCCTCGATGCAGCTCTGCAGGGCGCCCTTGTTCTCGACCAGCTTCTTGCGGATGTCGGCCGGGGTGAGCGCGGCTTCGGCGGTGGAGGTCGCGGGCGCTGCGGGCGCGGCGTCGGCCTTGGGCCCGTGGTTGCCCACGCCGCGCTCGTTGTCGAGCTGCTTCAAGGCCTCGGCCTGCTCTTGCGAGAGCGCGGCGGCCTTCTGGTCCTGGGCCTTCTCGGCGGCCCTTGCGTCGGACCCGGCGGCGGACACCTTCTTGGGCGCGGCGGCGGGCTTCTGCGCGGGCTCCTTGGCGACCAGCTGGCCGACCTGCGTGTCGCCGGTGCCGCCGACGCTGGGCCGGGCGACTTCTTGCGGCGGCGAGGGAGGCGCTTCCGGATGGGGCTCCCCGCCGACCAGCGCCCAGCCGAGCACGGCCACCACCACCAGGGAGGCGAGGACCACGCCGACCACCCTGGGCGTGCGGCTCGTGGTGACGCCCGAGCGGGCGAGCACCTTGCCCGTGGTGTCGGCCTTGTCGGGGATCACCAGCCCGGGCGCGTCGGGGACGTCGGCGAGGGGGTCGGCCTTGGGCGCGGCGACGGCGGCCGGCGCGGGGGCCTGCCCGGGCGGCGTCATCAGCGGCGGGCCGGGCTTCCTCATTTCTCCCGACGCCGGCGGCTTCCTGCCCAGCTCCGAGGAGGCCCACTTCGCGAGGTCGACCGCGCTGACGCCGCCGCTGACCTCGCCCGAGCTGAAGAGCTCGCTCGCGACCCGCTCCTGGTGCACGCGCTCGCCGAGCGGGAGCGCCTCGACGTTGGTGCGCTCCTCGTCGTCTTCCTCGCCCCTGCCGATCGGCGAGAGGCCGTCGAGCGAGATCCCCGAAATGCCGGCGGGCTCTGGAGACGGCTTCGCCTCGAGCGCAGCCACCACCGGCGCCGACTTGGGGCCCTTGGCGGCGGGCCTGCCCGGCACGGTGGTCCTCGCCGAGATCGGCTCGGGCTCGGCGGCGACGCCCGTGCGGTGCAAGGGCCCGTCGAGCTCGAGCGAGAGGGCTTTTTCGTCGGGCTCCGCGGCGCCCGGGAGCTCGCGCGAGCCGAACTCCTGGGTGGAGAAGCCGGCGACGCCAGCGCGCGGCGCCGCAGGCACCGGCGCCACCTTGGGCGCGGGCTTCTGCACGGGCGGTGTGGACTTGGACGGCGCTGGCTTGGGCGCGGGCTTCGGCGGCGGCGGGGCCGCGAAGAGGGCGGAGAGCTCCGCGACCTCGGCCGCGCGCAGCCAGCCGCTCATGCCCTCCTTCCAGACATAGGTGCGGCCCGTGACCGTGCTGGCGGCCGCCTTCAAGCCAACCTCCGCGCGGCTCATCGGACCGGTCTGCTGGCCCGCGATCATCAAGAACCAGACCGGCGGGTCTCGGGGCGGAGGCGGCGCGCTGCGGGGCGCGGGCTGGGCCGCGAGCGGAGCCATCCCGGCGCTGGAGAGGTCGTCCCGCTTGCTCGCCTGGAGCGCCTTCTCGAGGAGGTCCGACTCCATCGCGCGGGTGTCGTCGGTGTCGGAGTCGCGCGGCTCGTCGCCGCCGATGGCCCGGTGCTCTTCCGGGCGCGCAGCGGGCGCTGGAGCCGGCTTGGGCGCGGCCCCAGAGACGAGGTTTTGCCCTGCCGCAGCAGCGACTGGCGCGGCCGCCGCTGGAGCGGGGCCGAGCGTGGGATCAGCGATCTGGATGCGGTTTCCGCAACGCTTGCAGCGGACGACGAGTCGCTTGCCCTTGACCTTGTCGTCGCCGATGTGAAGCGTCGCTTTACAACTCTCGCAGCTGAATTGCATGGCGGGCGCACTCTACAACAAGTGCGATGGCCCGCCAGAAGTGTTCAGCGGACCGGACGAGCGCAAGGCGCGTCTACTTGCGGCGAGACGGCTTCTCGCCGCCCTTCTGCGCCTTGTAGCGGGCCTTGTAGTAGTGCGAGCGGCACAGCCCCTTGGCGAGCGTGGGGTTCGGACAGCCACCCTCGGAGCAACCGCCCGCGCCCTTGCGGCCACCGGCGCGCCTGACGAGCGCGCCCAGGTCGAGCTTCGCCTCGAGCGTGCGCTTCAGGCTCGCCGCGATCTCGATGCCGAGCTGCACGCCGAGCTTCTCGCCGTAGGCCTTGACCCACGCATCAGACTCTCCACCACCACCACCACCACCACGACGGCTCGCCATTTTTGATCCTCCGGAAGGCCCCCGCCACGGGCTTTTGTTAACCGAATCAGCTCTGAATCATTTTGATCCCCGTGTCAACCGTTGTTGCATTGACGAATGCTTGCCGATGTGACCTCGGCCGCGAGCCTCCGGTCCGCCTGCGCGACGCAGGCCGCTCCTCTGAGCGCGGGCCCAGCGCAGAGCGAGAGACGAGACGCCCGGCGGCGCGAATGCGCATGGGTGCGCGTCCTCTGTCCTGGCAGACGCGGATCGGTCAACCGACCGATGCTTCGATAAGCGACCCGGGGACGACCGCGGGTGACGAGCCGGCGCGGCCAGGCTACGGGTCGTGCGCCTCGACCAGCTCCAGCAGCGCGCCGCCGAGGGCCTTCGGGTGCAGGAAGGCCACCCTGTGCCCGCGCGCCCCGGGCCGCGAGACCTTGTCGATCAGCGGCACGCCCTTGGCCTCCAGGCGCACCAGCAGCGCATCGAGATCGGTCACCCGCAGCGCGAGGTGGTGCAGCGCCTCGCCGCGGGTGGCGAGGAACTTGGTGAGGCCCGCGTTCCCTCCCAGCGACGCCTCCGGGGAGATCAGCTCGATGGCGGCGCCGTTGGGGAAGTCGAAGAAGGCCGCCTGGACTCTCTGGGAGGGCACCACCTCGCGGTGCGCCGCCTTCTGCCCGAGCAGCTCTTCGAGCAGGGCGATGGAGGCGTCGAGGTCGTCTACGCAGATCGCGGTGTGGTCGAGGCGGGTCGCGTGGATCATGCGCGGAGGTATCGGAGGCCTTTGGCGCGCCGTCAAGCCGGGCGGCGGCCCTCGACCAGGAAGAGCGTGCTGTAGGTGAGCGCGTCGGGGTCGCGCAGGAGGTCCATGAACTGGCCGCTGAACAGCTCCCACGCCTCTGGCGAGCCGAGCGCCTGCTCGCCGGCCGGGCGCAGCGTGCGGACCTTGGCCTCCCAGTTGGCGAGGTCGCGCGGCGTCGGCGGGCCGGCGATCAGGTGGTAGGGCAGGTGGTGGACCTTGATCTCCTCCAGCCCGGCCTTGCGCAGGCGGTGGAACAGCTTGCGGCCCGCGTAGGGGTCGAAGCGGCCCTCGAGCGCGCCCATCAAGAGGCCGAGGCCCCGCTCCACCGCAGGCGGCAGCGGATAGTGGAACAGCGCGTTGCCGTCGAGGTCGCCGAGCACCAGCTTGCCGCCGGGCTTGAGCAGCCGCAGCAGCTGCGCCACCACCTGGTCGGGGTCCGAGAGGTACTCGAAGACGAAGCGGCACCAGATGAAGTCGAACGAGGCCTCGGGCAGCGGGGGCGCGTAGAGGTCGCCGCTCGCGAAGCTGAGGTTGGGCGCTTGCGCGAGCGTCGCCCCCGAGGCGGCGCGCTGCTCGCTCTGGTCGAAGGCCACCACGGAGCCCGTCGGGCCCACCAGCGCGGCCATCTCGCGGGCCACGGCGCCGGTGCCCGCGCCAGCGTCGAGCGCGCGCATCCCGGGGGCGAGCCCCACCAGGGCCAGCTGCCGCCGCGTCTCCTCGGCCTGGGTCTTCGCCTCCAGCCGGGCCGCCTCTTCAGCGCTCTCCATCAAGTATTGGCCTGCCAAACCCGTCCTCCACGCTCGATTAGATCCGCGTTGTAGCAGTGTCCCCGTCATCATGGGGTGGACTTTTTGCGTGCAACTGCTGCGACCATCAGCCTGCGGGCCTCACCGGACCAGAGGATTTACCTGAGGTTTAGTACCGAGCGGAGCGCCTCGCACCTACATCGCCAGTTTGTTGACGCAGGCCGCTCCTTCATGGGAACGATAGCGGTGCAGGGGACCAGTTCAAGGGGGCGGTAAGAAGGAGGCCTCGCGTGAGCGAGCGTCCGCAAGTCGTTCTGCTCAACCCCGACCCGCTCGAGGCCGCCGCGTGGGAACGCGCGCTGGGGACCTCCGCAAAGGTGCGGGTCGTCAACGACGAGCAGGGGCTCTCGCGGGCCCTGGCCACCCTGCCGGCCGACGTGCTGGTGGCCCCCTGTGACGCTGCCCTGCTCGAGGTGGTGCAGCGCTGGCGCACCTACGCCCGGCTCGTGCTCTGCGGGGCGACCCTGCCCGAGGGCGTGCTCGACGCGGCCGGTGAGGGCACCGACCTGCGGCAGGTGGCCGGTCCCGAGCAGCTCCGCCGCGCGGTGCTGGCGCTCGCCCGCCCGCGCTCGCCGATGGCGCGGCAGCAGATCGGCGGCCTGACCCTCTCGTTCGCCGGCCTGGAGCGCACCGAGGTGCTCGACCTCTCCAACCGCGGCCTGTCGTTCAGGCTGGAGCTCGACCAGCCGCTGGAGTCGTTCCTCCCCGGCACGCAGGTGCAGGGGCTCTGCGTGCGGCGCGGCGACGAGACCGTCCTCGAGGCCGAGGCAGCGCAGGTCCGCTACGTGGAGCAGGCCCACGACGCCGCCGGCGCCCTCTTCTACAAAGTGGGCTGCGAGCTGCTCCCGCCCCGCGCCGAGGGAGGTCGCACCCAGGCACAGCGGCTCGACGACACCGCCACCTGCACGGGCCTCCTGAGGATGGCCCTGCGCAAGGGCGGCATCCTCCTGCAGCCGGCCGACGACGACCTCGACGGGCAGGTCTGCGAGCGGGGCGAGGTCGACCTCGCGGCCGGCCTCCTGCGGCTCGAGGTGGCAGCCCACGGGTTCGAGGCCCACGACGTGGTCCGCGGGATGTTCGAGCTGGGGGGGAGCTCGTACCGCTTCTTCGCCTCGGTGGTGCAGACGGAGCCGCTCTGCCTGAAGCTGCCGCCTGCCATCGAGGCGAACCACCGCCGGGCCGCCGCGCGCCACCGGCCGATCGCCGCGCGGCCGATCACCGTGCGGCTCCGGGCGCCCCTCTGGTCTCCCGGCGCGATCCAGGCCAAGCGGACCACCGGGACCAGGGACGCCAACGGACCTGACGCCGAGATGGAGAAGCCCGCGCTGGAGATCTCGGCCACCGGCCTCTCGCTCGCCATCGACGCCGCGCGGGACCTGCTGCCGCCCGGCTCGAAGCTCTCGGCGATCGACCTCGACCTCGGCCAGGGCCAGGACCACCGCCTCCGCTGCCAGGGGGAGGTGCGCAACCTCTCGCCGATGCCGGGCTCTCCGGGGCTCCTGCGCTGCGGCATCGTCTTCACCGGCCTCTCCGCGGAGGGGCGCAGCGCGCTCGCCGACGCGCTGATGCGCCACCGGCTGCCCGGGCTCGCCGACGCCGGCGAGTTCCCCTTCGACGACCTCTGGCGCTTCCTCGAGGAGACGGGCTTCCTCTACCCGGACAAGATGGAGACGCTGGCGCCGCTGCTCCCGCGGGTGCGCGAGACCTTCAGCCACCTCTCGAAGCAGACGGGCCACCTCTTCAAGGCGGTCGTCTTCCACGAGGACCGCCGCCTCTACGCGCACATCTCCGCGGTGCGCAGCCACTCGCGCAGCTTCGTGGTGCAGCACCTCGCCGCCCTGCCCCGCCTCAAGAGCGGCCAGGGCCCGCGGGCGGTGAACCTCGGCATCACCGAGTTCCTCGCGCAGGACCAGCACCTCGACTTCGGCAAGAGCTACTTCCGGCCCGACAACAAGTGGCCTTCGCGCGTCTTCGGCGGCTACGCGCGGCGGGTGACCGACCGGCAGCGCTCCGATCTGCGGATGCACGACTATCTCGTGTACGCGACCACGCTGGAGCTGCCCGAGACGCCGGGCCTGCGCGTGATCGAGGCGCGCGGCCGCGACCTCGGCGTGGTGGAGGCGTCGTTCGTCGCGAGCGAGCGAGGCTGTATCCTGCGCTCGGACGACCTCACCCGCGCCACGCTGGAGCTGGGTCAGGTGGACGCCGCCTACCAGCCCGCGGGCCTCTTCCGCCGCCGCGTGGTGCTCCTCGCGCTGCGCAAGGACCAGCCGGTGGGGTTCGCGCTCTGCGAGATCTCCTCGCCGGGGCTCAACCTCAGCGAGCTGCTCTCGTCGATGCAGGTGAAGCTCCTGCCTGCGGCGCTCGAGGCCGACCCGCCCATCGCCCAGCAAGTCCGCCACGCGCTGATGCGCGAGGCCTTCGCGCTCTATGCCCGCGCCGAGCGGCCGTTCGTGCCGCTGCTCAAGGCGCCCGGCGAGCCGGAGCCCGCGCCGGGGTTCGAGCCGCTCGAGCGCAAGCAGTACGCCTGCTGGACCTGGCACCGCTCGCTCTTGCGGCCGTTCAACGAGTACGTCGACCGGATGTACGAGCTGCTCGAGGCGACGCTCGCCCGGCGCAGCCAGCGGCACGAGCGGCGGGCCAAGGAAGCCGTGCTGCCTCCTCCGGAGGCTCCGAGTGAACCATGAGCCCGGCTTGTTGCTTGGGCGCGGCGCCAAAAGTTGGCGTTGTGCGTCCTTCCGTCTACTCTGAGACGTTCAGTGCAACCCATCGACCCGACCCAGGCAGACGCATCGCTCAAGAGCCCCGACGTCGTGGCGGAGATCTCCTGCCGCCCGATCAAGTGCATGGTGCTCACCTTCCGCAAGCTGCGGGGTGAGGAGGCGCTCCTCCGCTCGCTCTCCAAGGCCGGCGTGGACCTGCCGCTCTCCTTCCTGGAGGACGAGAACAACTGGGTCTCGTTCGCGCTCTCGCAGCGCATCCTCGACCAGCTCTCGATCGACTCCGAGATCGACGATTTCCCGCGGCGCGCCGGCCTCTCCATCGGCACCCAGGAGGTGCTCGGGCTCGCCTACTCGCTGCTGAAGGCGTTCGGCAGCCCCAAGCTGGTCTACCAGCGCATCGTCGACATCGGGGGGCAGGCCAACCGGGTGGGCTCGTTCTCCATCCTCTCGCTCGACCAGACCCACCTGAAGCTCGAGTACCGCTCCAAGGTGGTCGAGCCGAACCGGCGCTTCTGCGAGTTCCGGCAGGGCAATCTGCAGTCGTTCCCGCTCATCTGGGGCCTGCCCGAGGCGAAGGCAGTCGAGACCACCTGCCAGGCGCGCGGCGACGGCTGCTGCTCGTATACCTTCGAGTGGCAGGCCCCGCCGACCTGGCGGTTCCTCGCGCTCGGCACGGTGGTGGGCGCCGGCGCGGGGTTCCTCTTCGAGCGGCTCGGCTATCTCGACATGCCGATCTGGTTCGCCACCGCCCTCCCGGCGGGCATGGGCGCGGTGGTCGGCATGCTGCTCGACTCGCGGCGCGAGCTGCGCCTGCGCGACCGGCTGCTCGACCGGCAGAACAGCGACCTGATGGGCTCGATCAAGAGCCTGACCGCGCGCTACGAGGAGATCGCCGAGCTCAACCGGACCCTCGAGCGCAAGGTGGACGAGCGCACCGCCGAGCTCGCCGCTGCCCGCGACAAGCTGCAGGTCGCCCTCGCCAAGGCGGTCGCGCTCGACCGGGCCAAGACCCAGTTCTTCACCAACATCTCGCACGAGCTGCGCACGCCGCTCACGCTCATCCTCGCCCCGCTCGAGACGGCGATGGCCGAGTGGACCGACGCGCCCGAGAGCACCCGCGGCCAGTTGCAGATGATGCACCGCAACGGCGTGCGGCTGCTCGACAACATCAACCAGCTGCTCGACCTCTCGCGTCTGGATGCGGGCCGGGCGCGGCTCAAGCTCAGCGAGGTCGACGGGGTCGAGGTGGTCTCGTCGCTGGTCGAGGCGTCGCAGGGGCTGGCGCGGCAGCGCGGCATCGAGCTGACGTTCGAGGCGCAGGCCGACATCCCCCGCCTGCAGGCAGACCGCGACAAGCTGGAGAAGATCACGCTGAACCTGCTCGGCAACGCGCTGAAGTTCACCCGCGCCACGCCCGAGCAGCCGCGGCCGTGGGTGCGGGTGCGCTGCGGCGTCGAGGGCGGGAAGTTCGCCTTCTACGTCTCCGACAGCGGCATCGGCATCCCGCAAGACCAGATCGGCTCCATCTTCGAGCGGTTCTCGCAGGTGTCGGGCGGCGACGGGCGCGAGTACGGCGGCTCGGGCATCGGGCTGGCGCTCGCGAAGGAGCTGGTCGAGTTCCAGATGGGGACCATCACCGTCAGCTCGATCGAGGGCGTCGGCTCGACGTTCGCCGTGCGGCTGCCGATCTCGCGCGAGGCGATCCCCGAGGACCGGCTCGACCGCCGCCGCGAGAAGCGCGACGTGGTGCTCGACCGCCGGCGCGAAGAGGAGGCCCGCAAGCTGGCCGCGCTCTTCCGCGACCCGCAGCAGCTGGAGGTGCTGCACTCCGAGCCGCACCACGCGGAGCCCGAGGAGCAGGAGCCCGTGGATCCGCTGGCGCCGGGGCAGACGCCGGCGGGCGGAGTGCTGCCGATCGCCGCGCGCCTGCAGGTGGCCGCCGCTGCGGGTGAGGCCCGGCAGGGTCTGCGCTCGGATCCGCCGCCTCCGGCAGGGCCCGGGCCCAAGCGCGACGTCCAGACCGTGGTGATCGCCGACGACAACCTCGACATGCTCAGCTACCTGTCGCGGCTCTTGCACCGGGACTACCGGGTGCTGACCGCGGCCGACGGCGAGCAGGCGCTGCAGTTGGTGCGCCGCGAGCGCCCGGCGCTGGTGGTCAGCGACGTGATGATGCCGCGGATGGACGGCTACCAGCTGCTGACGCAGATCCGGGCCACCGAGGAGACGCGCCACATCCCGGTGATCCTGCTGACCGCCAAGAGCGAGGTCGGGCAGAAGATCCACGGCCTCGAGCAGGGGGCCGACGACTACCTCTCGAAGCCGTTCAACTTCCTCGAGTTCCGCGCCCGGGTGCGGCAGCTCCTGAAGAACCGCGAGCTCGAGCGGCAGCTGGCCGAGAAGAACGACTACCTCGCCAAGCTCAACTTCGACCTGGTGCTCTCGAAGAAGGAGGTCTTCCTCCAGACCATCGAGGCGATCACCATCGCGCTGGAGGCGAAGGACACCTACACGCACGGCCACAGCTACCGGGTGGCCACGCTCTCGGCGGAGTTCGCCCGCGAGCTGGCGCTCAGTGAAGTCGAAGTCGAGCGGGTGCGGCTCTCAGCGCTGCTCCACGACGTGGGCAAGATCGGCATCCGCGAGGGCATCCTCAACAAGCCGGGCCGCCTCACCCCCGAGGAGTACCTGGAGATCCAGCGGCACCCGGAGATCGGCGCGCGCATCATCGAGCGGGTCGCCGACCTCAAGGACGTCACCCGCTGCGTGCGCTTCCACCACGAGGCGTGGGACGGGAGCGGCTATCCGGGCCACTTGAAGTATCGCGAGATCCCGCTCGAGAGCCGGGTGATCGCCATCGCCGACACCTACGACGCGATGACCTCGGACCGGGCCTACCGCAAGGGACTCGGGCACCTGCGCGCGATGCAGGAGATCCGCGACTACGCCGGGCGGCAGTTCGACCCGGAGATGACCCGCATCTTCCTGCGGCGTTACGAGGAGCGGCCGCCGGAGTACCCGCAGTTCCCCAGCGCCTTCGCGGCGGGGTTCGGCTAGGACACACCTGAAAAGCCAGAGTTGACCTCTGACTTTTCGGGTCTGGTGCTACCCGAGCTCCTCCCACAAACGGCCCACCGGCAGGGTGAGGATCCGGGGCGCGAGCGCCACGCTGGCGGCGCCCGGGTAGACCACCCAGAGCGCATCGAGCTTGAGGTCGTCGCGGGCGATCGCCATCGAGCGGGTGAGCGTGGGCGAGTCGGTGCGCTTGATCTCGAAGCCGAGCCGCGCCCGGGCCGCTACTTCACCCGCTGCATGACGTGGAAGCCCCACTGGCTCTTGACGATGCCGGTCTCGCCGGGCTTGAGCCGCAGCGCGAGATCGATGAAGTCGGGCACCAGCCGGGCGTTGGCGGTCACCGGGTAGGCGATGCCGCTCTTGGCGCTGCCCTCGTCCTCGGAGAACTCGCGCATCAGCGCTTCGATCTTCTCGCCGGCGAGCAGGCGCTCGAACACCTGCCGCGTGACCTCCTCGGCGGCGGACTCGGTGCGGCGCTGCGCCCGCTCGTCGAGAGTCATCCCGGCCTTGCGATAGGCGACGTCGAGCCACTTCCAGCCGATCAGGACGTGCTTCACCTCGACCGACTGCGCCACCTCGGCGCGGCCGAGCACCGCCGCCGAGTCGAGCGGGTGCCTGCGGGCGGCGCAGGCGGTGAGCGAGAGTGCGAGCGCCAGGGAGAGGGCAGCGGCAGCCAGGGTCCGATTCATGGACATCTCTTCTAGCAGTTGCTCTTCCCCGAGGGAGCCTTCCGGTCACGAGGGCCCAGCGGCCACCGGCCCGGCCGCGACCCCCCGTTGCCCGCTGACAGCACCGTGACAGTCCCCCGCTACTAACCGTTCCATGGAAAACGGCACGCCCACCACGCCCGCCGCGGCCCGCCCCGCCCTCGCCCTCTCCGCCGCCTTCTGGGGCGTCCACGCGGTCGCGCTGCTGGCGCCGTTCGTGGTCGGCATCTCCTGGAAGCTGGTCGGCCTCGCGCTCGCGCTCTATTATTTTCGCATGGCGGCCGTCACCATCGGCTACCACCGCTACTTCTCGCACCGCGCCTTCAAGACCGGCCGGGTCTTCCAGTTCCTGCTGGCGCTGGTCGCGCAGAGCTCCTCGCAGAAGGGCGCCCTCTGGTGGGCCGCGCACCACCGCGACCACCACAAGTACTCCGACACCGAGGACGACGTGCACTCGCCGAAGCTCGGCTTCTGGTGGAGCCACGCCGGCTGGGTGCTCTCCGAGAAGTTCGACGCCTACGACCCCAAGCGCATCGGCGACCTCTACAAGTTCCCGGAGCTGCGCTGGCTCGACAAGTGGCACTTCGTGCCGGTGCTGGCGCTGGCGCTGCTGACCTTCGCCTTCGGCGGCTGGGCCGGGCTGGTGTGGGGCTTCTTCGTCTCCACCGTGCTGCTCTGGCACGGGACCTTCTTCATCAACTCGCTGGCGCACGTGTGGGGCTCGCGCCGGTACGAGACCACCGACACCTCGCGCAACAACCTCTGGCTGGCGCTCCTCACCATGGGCGAGGGCTGGCACAACAACCACCACTTCTACCAGTCGTCGGCGAACCAGGGCTTCTTCTGGTGGGAGGTGGACCCGAGCTACTACCTGATCCGGGCGTTCCAGGCGCTCGGGCTGGTGTGGGACGTGCGGGTGCCGCCTGCGAAGGTCCGCGCAGACACCATCGCGGCCGCCGCTGGGGCGAGGGGCAGCGAGCAGCCCGCGCTCGAGACCCGGCAGACCGCGCGGGCCGCCTAGTCGTCGTCGAGCTCGAAGAGGAGCCGCACCATCCCGCTGTAGCGCCAGCTTCCCTCGTCGCGCTGCAGCGGCACGCTCCCTGCCAGCTTCACGGGCAGGCCGAGCCACGCCCCGTCCAGCAGCACCATCGGCGCCCAGACCAGGATGCCCGGACGGGTCCAGTCGGCGATCAGCTCCAGGCCGCCGAAGCCCCACGCCCCGCGCGGGCCGAAGGAGCCGAGCGCCGCCAGCTCCAGCCGCAGCGGGACCACGTGAGCGGAGTCGCCGACCGCCTCCAGCGCAGCGGCGGCGCGCACGGTGAGGAGGCCGTAGCGCCCTCCCCCGCGCAGGCCGGCCATCACCCGCCGCCCGGGCTCGCTGGGATCGGCGACCGGGAGGCTGATGCCGCTCTCGTTCTCCTCGAGCAGCCTCGCCCGCACCTCGGCCATCAGGTGCAGGTCGCGCGCGAGGTCGTGGAAGAGCGCGTACGAGACCCCCACCGAGAGCGCAGGGGTCACCAGGGCCGGAGCGCCCTCGCGCGAGCCGCCCACCTCGATGCCCAGGCCGAAGCGCTCGGTGATGCGCCACTCCAGCTCTGCGCTCGCCCGCAGCGAGCCCGGGCGCGCGCCCTTGGAGGGCAGGCCGAGCGCGGTGAGGTCGAGCTCGACCTCGCCCGCCTTGGTGCCGTCGAGGTCGGTGATGCTCTCGCCGAGCAGGGGCTCGGGGAGCTTGGTGGCGTACCAGCTCTGCCGGGGAGAGAAGCCCTGCGCCGGCGCGGCCAGCGGCGAGCAGGCGAGCGCGGCCAGCAGCCAGCCGCCCGCGCGGGCGACCCGGGCGCGCGTCACTGGAAGGTGTAGTCGAAGCCGTAGACGAAGCAGACCCGCGTCTCCTGGGGCTTGTAGAGCCAGGTGTCCTTGATCGTCTCGATGATCTCTTCGTCCACCCCCTCGATCGGCTTGACGGGCGTGATCTCGTACACCCTGCCGTCGAGCCCGACGCAGACCCGGTAGAGGCCGCTGATCTTCGAGCCGACGTGGCTGCGCCGGAAGGCCTCGTTGCGGATGTGCGGATCTGGCTGCGCGAGGGCGCGGCCCTTCATCGCGAAGGCCGGGACGTTCTTCACCTTGGGCTGCTCGGGAGGAGGCGGAGGAGCGTTGCCGCCGCCGCCGCCGGTGCCGCCGACCACTCCGCCGACCACGCCGCCCACCACGCCTCCGGCGACGCCGCCCTCCTGCCCACCCTCGGCGGCCTCCTCCTTGGGGACCTCCTTCGGCTCGGGCAGATCCTGCGGCGGGACCGCCAGCGGCACCACCTTGGGTTGCTCCATCTTGGTGGTCACGGGCTTGCGCCGCGTCTTCTTCGGGCCCGCGGGCGGCGGCGGGGGCGGCGGCGTGCCAGTCGAGCCCTTGCCGAGGAACTTCACCTCGACCTCCGTCTGGGCCTTCTGGACGCTCTGGTAGGTGCCGCCCACCACGATGGAGAGGATGACCAGCCCGTGCACCGCGAGCGACACGCCGGTGGGCCCTAGCCTCGAAGGACGGGAGGCTGCGACCTTGTCGTAGATCAAGGCTGGGCTCGCGTCGCAGACAGCGGACAGGGGGCTAGGGGCAGGCGAAGAGGCGCGGAGATTAGCCCTGGGGCGCGAGCAGCGGCAAGGGAAACGAGGCGGGTCCGTAAAGGATCCGAGACCTCCCCGGCCGCTGCTCTCACAGGCCGCGGGTCCGGGGCTCCCTGCGGCACCATGGACACTCTCTGCTCACTTGGCGGCGCTGTTTCGGCGTGCTAAACGCGCGCCCCATGCCGATCACCCTCCGTTTCCGAAGCGCGCTCGCCGCGGCGGCCTTCCTCGCCCTGGCAGCGGTCTGCACCTCCTGTGGCAGCGACACTCTCGCCGACCCGTACAACGGGGTCGTCTTCGCCAGCGACGGCGCCGTCTTCGGGCTCGACTCACGGATGCTGGCGAGCTCCGATCGCAACACCTGCAACCCGGCGACGCTGGTCGGGACGACGCAGAAGTGCGGGACCGTCGAGACCCTCCCCAGCGGGGAGCTGTTCGCCTGGCCGTCCTGCGTCGGGTTCTGCTACCCGGTGCAGGTGGGCTACGCGGGCGGCAAGGCGATCCAGTTCTACAACATGGATCCGATCATCTTCTGGAGCGCCACCACCAACGCGCCCCCCAGCTGCAACTCCTCCTCGGCGCCCTGCACGGTGGCGGCGCTGCAGAGCCGCAACCTGCCCGACGCCACCTGCGCCACCAGCGCCTCTTGCGTGATCCCGGTGGGGATCACCAAGAAGAACCTCGACGGGACGGGCGGCTCGCACGCCGACTTCTTCCCCAACAGCTGCACGCCCGACCGCAGCTACGACCCGCGCCTCGACGAGTACCGCAAGCTCTCGCAGGGCCCGATCTTCGACTCGCTGCCGCTCGCCACCAGCAACACCTCGTTCACCGCCATCGTCTACCCGATCGTCGCCACCTACGGCGTCACGGGCATCTCGGGGATGACCTGCAACGACCTCAAGGACTCGCGCTCGGTCGGCAGCAAGGCAGCGCCGGGCAAGTTCGGCGCCGTGCGCACCGACGCGCCGACCAGCTACCAGATGTGGCCAGTGATCGACCCCACCGCCAGCATCCTGCAGTTCGACACGGCGCTCTCCACGCCGGTGGCCGGCACGGTCGAGAGCGCGGTCGGCTGGTACAAGGGCCTCGAGGTCCGCTACCTCGACGGCGGGCGCATCCCCACCAAGGTGGTCACCGACGCGGGCGGCGGCTCGGTCACCTCGCTGGTGGTGATGGACGCCGCCATCATCAACCCGGCCTCGGGCTTCTCGGCGGTGACGGCCCAGAAGGCGATCGTCTTCCCGGCCGCCCCCGGCGACGACGCCTGGTCGCCGCTGGTGCGCCTGCACAACTTCGCGCTGCCGAGCGGCAAGAAGATCGGCGACTACAACGGCATCTGCCAGGCCGGTCAGACGTGCCCCGCCAGCTACATCCCGGCAGCCTCGATCGCGGTCGCCTCCTTCAACACCCTCTTCATCGTCGCCCCGCCGCAGCAGTAAGCGGCCCCAAGAAAGCTCTCGGAGACCACCGTGCAAAACCGCACCCGTCCCCAGACCCTGCGCCTCGGCGCACTCGTCCTGGCAACGCTCGCCCTCTCGCTCCTCCCCTCGCGCCCGGCCGTCGCCGTCGGCGAGATCACCGGCCGCCTCGCCGGCTATGTGTATGACCCCACCGGCGCGGCGCTCAGCGAAGTGCCGCTGACCTTGACCGGCAGCCAGATCGCCGCGCCGATCACCCGCACCACCGGCGACGAGGGCAAGTTCGAGTTCGACAACCTCCCCGTCGGCGACGACTACGTCCTCGAGGTCAACGTGCCGGGCTTCTCGCCGGTGCGGATGTCGCAGGTGAACGTGCGCCTCGGCCAGACCACCCCGGCCGACATCAGGCTGCAAGTCCAGGCCGAGGGCCAGGCCACCCAGACCTTCCAGATCATCGAGAAGGTCAACCCGGTCATCAACCCCGACTCCGCGCAGTCGGTGGCGGTGATCGACGCCGAGAAGGCCTCGCAGACGCCGATCTTCCACCAGGTCGAGGGCATGGCGCAGCAGGTGGCCGGCGTCGGCCCCGGCAACCGCCCCGCCACCCGCGGTGGCCTCGCGCGCCACGGCAAGTTCTACGTCGACGGCCTCGACACCACCGACATCACCGACGGCTCGATCACCGCGCCGATGAACTTCGATGCCGTGCAGAACTTCGAGATCATCGTCGGCGGGATGGACGCCCAGTACAACTCGATGGGCATGATCACCAACGCGGTGACCAAGAGCGGCACCAACAAGTGGACCGTCGACGCGAACCTGACCTTCCAGCCCTCGTTCCTGGCGGCCCAGAACGCCTTTCCGGCCAACCAGCCGCCCACCTTCGGCCTCTACGTCAACAACGACAGCCCGGGCCCGAAGACGACTTTTTATAGCCCGGTGGTGAACCTCGGCGGCCCGATCATCCTGGACAAGCTGTGGTTCTACGCGAGCTACCAGCAGAACTTCTCGCTGCGTGAGAACGCGCTCTCGATCAACGGCGTGCAGACGAACCGGCCCACCAACACCACCACCTCGCTCGGCCGGATCAAGCTGACCTGGCAGCCCACCTCGAGCGACCGGGTGCACTTCGCGGTCAACCTCGACCACAACACCATCAAGAACAGCATCGGGTCGGCGTTCGTCACCGACGCGGCCGAGAGCACCATCGACCGCGGCGGCGAGTTCGTCCTCATCAACTACGACCACAACTTCTCCGAGACCACGCTCTTCCAGCTGCAGACGGGCCTCACCTACAAGGGCGTCAACCAGGACCCGGCCGGCGGCGACTACACCACGGTCAGCCACCGCGACCTCTCGACGGGCATCACCGACTTCAACGCCGGCTCGATCTCGGCGGCCGAGCAGGGCAACTACATCCACGAGACCAAGTGGCGGCTCCAGTTCGACCCGACGCTCTCCTGGAAGGTCCGCGCGGGCGGCACGCACCAGTTCAAGGCCGGCATGCAGACCGCGTACCTGATCGACCAGAAGGCCACCGGCGTCTCGGGCAACACCCGCTACACCGACCGCGGCGGCATCTGCAACGAGCGCGACCAGGCCTCGCTCTCCTCGGGCGTGTGCAACCAGCGCACCGACTACTACGGGGACAACGGCTTGCCGGGCAGCCTGACCACCAACTCGAAGGCGCTCAACCTGGGCTTCTTCATCATGGACCGGTGGAACGTCAACCGCCGCCTGACGATCATCCCCGGCCTGCGCTTCGACATCGGCAAGATGTACGGCACCGACGGCAACCTGATCACCAACCTGCTCGGGCTCGGGCCGCGCTTCTCGGCGACCTTCGACGTCTTCGGCGACCGCAAGACGCTGCTGGCGGGCCACATGGGCCGCAACAACGACGTGGGCAACATCTTCATCGCCCAGCACGCGAACCCCACCCTGGCGGGCGTGATCCAGAACTTCAGCGCGACGCTGGGCAACCAGCTCCCCACCCCGGGCGCGGGCGCGTTCTACAGCTGCTCGCCCACCAACCTGATCGCCAACGTCTGCTCGCTCTCGGGCGGCCCCGGCGGCCGGCAGTTCTACACGCACTCCACCGCGCTCTTCGACAAGGTGGCGGCGAGCCCCACCGTCGATGAATTCAACATCGGCATCAAGCACGAGGTGGCCGAGGAGACGGTGCTCGGCGTCGATTACACTTATCGCTACTACGGCAACCTGTGGGCGGACGAGGAGATCAACCGGCTCTGGGATGTCACCGGCACCAAGATCACGGGCTACGTGAACGGCACGCCGCAGACCGTCTACAACACCCGCGCGGTCGACTCGGCCTACCGCCGCTACAACGGCCTCGACCTCTGGGTGCAGGGCACGCCGGGCCGCTGGGACCTGCTCGCCTCGTACACGCTGGCGTTCAACCGGGGCACGGTCTCCGACTACTTCGACACCTATCTGCAGAACCCCCGCATGACCCAGTTCTACGACGGGAACACGCCGGACGACCGCCGCCACACGGTCAAGGGCTCGATCTCGTACAAGACCCCGTTCGGCCTCGACCTCGGCATGCGCCTGCAGTACCGCACGGGCACCGCCAACTGGGAGAGCTACTCGGGCGCCAACGGCGAGCGCATCTACCGCTCGCCCCGCGGCACGGGCGTCCCGCTCGACACCAGCACGGGGCAGCCCAACTTCAACGACCCGAACTCGTGGGCCGAGCTGCGCGACCCGGACACCTTCATCATCGACCTGCAGGCCCGCTACAACTTCCAGAACCTGCTGCGGATCAAGCAGAAGGCGGAGCTGGTGCTGCTGGTGGTGAACGCGTTGAACAACTCGAACGCGTCCACCTACCTGGATTCGTACTCGACGCGGAACAACCGGGTGGGGTTCGCGAGCTTCCACCAGTCGGCGCTGCAGGCGGAGTTCATCATCCGGTTCCGGAACTAAGCCGGGCCCGCCGGGCGCGGGGGATGCACCAAGCGCCGCCGGTTCCGCTGCGGCGGGACGGCGGCGCTTCTGTTTTTTGGAGGCGCGGCGCGCGAGGCTGGGGCCGCGCGGTGGCTCACATCTTGAGGGGACCCGAGGGCGCGGAGGCGGGTGCGGCCCGGTCGGGGTGGCTGCGATAGAACTGCGCGTTCTCGCGCGCCATCGAGATCCGCTCCGGCTCCAGGTGGTCGCGGTAGGCTCTCAGGCTGAGCGTGTACATCTCGCGATCGTGCGGGCGCAACGCGCGGCTGCGCAGGCCCAGTTCCAGCACCTCCACCTGTTCGTGCAGCGTGGCGAGGGCGTCGGCCTCCTTGTCGAGCTGCCAGAGGAGGTCCACGAGGTGTAGCCCCTTCTGGAACGGGAGGTGCAGCCCCTCCTTGCGAAAGCGCGACTGCAGCCGAGTGAGCTCTGCCAGGGCGCCCGGGAGATCGCCTGCGTGCTCGCGCAGATGGGCCGCCGCGCTGGCGGCCTCTTCAAAGGCGAGCTGCTCCTCGGCGACCGCCTTGTGCAGGCCGCGGACCGCTTCCTCGAGGCGGCCGGTGGCGGCGCGGATGCTGCTCCAGGCGAGGTGGAACTGGGTCCAGCCGTGCAACCGGTCGTCGTCGTCGAGGACGCCCTCCTCGACTGCGCGCGCCAGCTCGTCCTCGTCGAGCGGCGTGCGGATGGGCGAGACACCGCGCTTCTGGCGGAGGGCGCAGAGCTCCTGCGCCGCCTCGACCAGCAGCTCCAGGGTGTCCCGCCGGCGGTAGAAGGCGGCGGACGAGGCCGCGACCTGCTCGGTGATCTCCGCGTCGCGCTCCTCGGGGGAGAGCCTGCCCCGGAGGAAGGCGAGCTGGCGCCGGGCCTCCGCTTTGGTGGAGCGCTCGAACCACTCGTCGTCGGCCTCCTCCCGGGCCTCCTCGATCATCCGCTCGTGGGCGCTGCGGAGGCGGTCGGCCCGGACCTCGAGGTTGAGGAGCTTGATGCCGAGGTCGAGGTTCTCTTCGGCGGCGCCCAGGCGGGCATGGGACTCGAGTGTCCGCGCGAGGTAGACGCGGGCGTCGCCCTGCTCGGGGTCGAAGGCGAGGGCGTCGCGGAAGGAGCGTTCGGCGGCTTGGAGGGCGGCGACGAAGGCGGGCTCGCCGCGCTCTTCGTAGGGGAGGGATTCGCTCTCGGCGAGCCAGGCGAGGCCGGTGTGGATTTGGGCGAGGGCGCAGGGGCGGCCGGGGGCGGCGAGGAGGGGAGCGACGAGGGCGCGGCTCTCGGCGGGGGTGTGGTCGTAGTCGGCGGGGGCGGCGAGGAGGAGGCTGCGGTGCTCGCGGGAGATGGAGGGGTGGTGGGGGTCCATTTGTGAAAGCCTATCTCCTGAGATGACTGCCTCAAACCGCTCGAATCAACCCAAGTCAGGCATCCGCGGCGGTGCCGTCGCCCAAATCAGCTTCTCTTCTGCTTACGTCAACCCATACGCCTCGTTGACCAAGCCAGCAGAGTGCGCGGGCTCGGCCTTCTTTCGTGCGAGCGCTTGGTTTGAACCCAGCGAAACGACGGCCACGATGACGACAAAGTAGTGCGCCCTGCGCAGCTCGTACTCATTACAAGAGAGGTTGGAAGGTGACTTGGAGCATCGGAATGGAAGCGGGTGAACGCGACAGGGGCGGCAGCCAGCTCGCTGCCGCGCACGACCAACCGGACCTCAGGGACCGCGGCCGGGTCCGGCTCCCTCGAAGAGGCCCTGCTTCCACAAGGTGCCGGGGAGATCGCCCTCGGCCACGAGGTTGCGGAGGCGCTCGCTCTCGGAGGCGCGCTTCACGGTGGTGAAGCCGCGTTGCTTTACCAGCCAGTAGATCTCGTCGAGCTTGGTGGCGTTGAGGAACTCGGGGGAGTGGGTCGAGACAAAGACTTGGCCTCCGCGGTGCGAGTAGCTGCGGAACTCTTCGACCAGTTCGTGGAGGAGCTCCGGGTAGAGGTGGTTCTCGGGCGCTTCGACGGCGAGCAGCGGGTGCGGCCTCGGGTCGTAGAGGAGGACGAGGTAGGCGAACATCTTGATGGTGCCGTCGGAGACGTAGCGGGCGATGAAGGGGTCTTTGAAGCTGCCGTCCTGGAAGCGGAGGACGAGGCGGCCGTCTTCGGTGGGGCGGGCCTCGACGCGGTCTACGCCGGGGACGCGCTGGGCCATGACTTCGAGGATGCGGTTGAAGCGCGCGGGGTGGTGCTCGAAGAGGTACTGGGCGACCTGGGCGACGTTCTCGCCGGCGGTGGAGAGGTGCTCTGCGTAGCCTGCTTGCGCGCTCGGGCGCGCGTCGCTGATGTGGAAGCCGGAGATGTGCCAGGACTCGATGATGCTGCGGAACTCGGCGATGAGGCGGTACTCCTTGAACTGGCCGAGGCCTTTGATGGCGAGGACGCTGGGGTCGTCCATCGTAAGCGTGGAGCGGTCGGGCTCGCTGCCGTCTTGGGAGTACTGCTCTTCGTTGCGGATGGCGGTGCCCTGGCCGCGGGAGAAGTCGATGAAGTGCCAGGGCGCGCCGTGGGGGTCGTCGCGGAAGACGAGGAACTCGCGGTCGACGACGGGGCGGCCTTCGTCGGCGGTGATGTCGAGGCGGTAGGTGGCGAGGCGGCCGCCGCTCTCGCGGAAGGTGACGGCGATGGAGATGGGGCCGTCTTCGCCGCGGGAGATGAGCTCGCGGAAGTTGCCGGTGGACTTGCCCGAGCCGTTGGCGCCCACGATGACGGCGAGGCGGGGGAGGGAGAGGAGGCCGGTGTCGCGGAAGAGGCGGTAG
>JAYWAO010000540.1:0-8848 GCA_043782365.1 Deltaproteobacteria bacterium | reverse complement strand
CTAGGACCTGCACGGAAGATCGCGAAGAGCCGCATTTGCCGGGGCTCCTGCCCGCGATACCCCAACAGGCTTCAGCCCGACTCGCGGGATCTGCACCCGGCGGCCGCCCAGGTCCTGGACCGCGCGCATCGCGTGTGGGAAAATCGACACACGAGGACGGCACCTCGTTGCCGCCCGGAGCCCCGCATGATTCCGCCAGCAATCCCTCCGGACGAGGGCGCCCGCCTCGCCGAGCTGCGTGGCCTGTCGATCCTCGACACGCCCGCGGAAGAGCGCTTCGATCGCATCACCCGCCTCGCCATCCGGCTCTTCGAGGTGCCGATCGCGCTGGTCTCGCTGGTGGACGAGACCCGGCAGTGGTTCAAGTCCTCGCAGGGCCTGGAGGTGGCGGAGACCTCCCGGGAGATCTCGTTCTGCGGCCACGCGATCCTGGGCGACCGGGTGCTGGTCGTGCCCGATGCCACCAAAGACGTCCGGTTCGCCGACAACCCGCTGGTGACCGGCGACACCGGCATCCGCTTCTACTCCGGCTATCCGCTCCGCTCGGCCAGCGGCGTGCGGTACGGCACGCTCTGCGTGCTCGACCGGACGCCCCGCCAGTTCTCCGAGGTGGACCAGCGGGCCCTGGAGGACCTCGGGGCCCTGGTCGAGAACGAGCTCCGCCTGCAGATCCTCGGGAGGACCCAGGTCAAGCTCCTGGAGGAGCTCTCCGAGTCGGAGCGGCGGGCCGCGGTGGACACGCTCACCCGCCTGTGGACCCGCGACGTCGCCCTCAGGCTCCTCGACGCCACCCACGAGAAGGTCGTCCGCGAGCACGGGAACATCACCGTCGGGATGATCGACGTGGACCACTTCAAGAGGGTGAACGACCAGCACGGCCACGCCACCGGCGACGAGGTGCTGAGGACCATCGCGACGCGGATGCGCAGGGCCGTGCGGCCCTACGACGTGCTCGGCCGGTGCGGCGGGGAGGAGTTCCTCCTCGTCATGGCCGGGTGTGACGCGACCCAGGCCGGCGTCATCGCCGAGCGGGTGCGCGCCGGCGTCTCCAGCGACCCGGCTCCCACCGCGGAGGGGCCGCTCGCGGTGAGCGTCAGCATCGGCCTGTGCACCCGCACGCTGCCGAGCCGGGAGACGGCAGCAGACCTCATGAAGGAGGCTGACCGGGCGCTGTACCAGGCGAAGGCGGGTGGCCGCGACCGCGTGGTCGCCGCCCTGGTGAAGGCCTAGTACTCTTTGCCTCCCAGGGGCGCCTGCCCGGCGCCGGGCTTGCAACACCTCTCGCGCGCGTTCTAGATTGCATGGTCGTACTACGGCGGGGACCCTTCTACGATGGCGCCACCGAAAGGAATTGGGTCCGCGTCCCTCGACATCGAGGAGGCCGTGCTTGGGCTGATCGCCCGCGGTGCGGTCAAGATACCGCCCTATCCGGCGGTGGCGCTCAAGCTCAACCAGATCGTCAACCGGGAGAGCTACGGGCTGCCCGACATCCTGGCGGTAGTCTCCTCCGACCAGGCGCTCACCACCGACGTGCTCCGCTGCGCCAACTCCGCCTTCTTCGGCAAGGGGGAGGTCACCTCGGTGCAGCAGGCGGTCAGCCGGATCGGGTCCAAGGAGGTGGTGAGGCTGGCGCTCGCCTCCGGGCTCGCTGCCAGCGCCCGCGCGCCCGGCGCGCTCGTCACGCTCAAGCGCCAGGTCTGGGAAGGGAGCGTCGCCAGCGCGGTGATCTGCCAGGTGCTCGCGCGGGCGCGCGGCCTGCGCCAGGACGACGCGTTCGTCAGCGGCCTGCTCCACGACTTCGGGTGGATGGTCGGCATCCTCGCGGTGGAGGAGGTGCTGGCCGCGCACCCGGACTACCCCGCGCGGCCCGAGTCGTTCTGGATGGCGATGCTGGAGAAGTGGCACACCCGCCTCGGCCAGTCGCTGGCGGCGCGCTGGAAGCTGCCGGGAGTCTTCCAAGACTCGATCTGGCTGCACCACTCGCCGAAGGCCGCGGCGAGCGTTCACGCCAAGATGATCGCGCTGGTCTCGGTGAGCGACGCGGTCGTCGCCCTGCTCGCGGCGCACCCCACCGTGGCCGACGCCGAACTGCAGCAGGTCGCGGCTCTGTCACCCAGCGAGCGGCAGCTGCTGGAGGCGACCCTGCCCGACGTGCCGATGGTGATCGCCGCCTTCGAGGCCGAGCCGCGGGGCCCGCAGGCAGAGAGCAAGGTCGAGCAGCCCGAGACCTCCCTGCCCGCCGGCTACCGCCCGCTGGAGGCCACCGTCAACCAGGTGAACCCGCGCAAGCGCGGGCCCTATGGGATGTTCGGCATCACCGCCAACGGCTGGGTGATGCGCGGCCGCGAGGCCTTGCCGGAGAACCAGCTCCTCGAGGCGCAGCTCCTGGTGGAGCCCCACGCGCTGCGGCTCTGGGCCAAGCCCACTCTCTGCAAGCCCGACGGCGCGGGCTTCATCATCGAGTGCAAGCCGTTCGCGCTCAACGGACCCACGCTCGCGGTCTGGAGCGGCCTCTTCAACAGCGCCCAGAAGGCTTAGGCATCAGTCGCAGACCCCGCAGTCGGCCGCACAGCCGGCCCCCGTGGCGGAGCTGTAGCAGGACTCGGAGAGCTGGCAGATGCCGTCGCCGCAAGTGGCGATGTCGGCGTTGGCGAGCCGGGTCGAGATCGGGTGATAGCTGACCCCGTTCCAGGTGCACGAGGTGTACTCGAAGTAGGACGAACCATACTGCCCGGTGCAGAGCGACTGGCAGGTGGCGCTGGTGGAGCCGATCGGCGCGCAGGAGCCGAGCACGCCGCCGCTCATCGCGCAGGCGCGCAGGCTGGTCTTGCTGGCCGAGCGCAGCGGCGAGTTGGCCGAGTAGGCGGAGAAGACGCCGGCGCCGTTGAAGAGGTTGCCGAAGAAGCAGCCCTCGTCGTTCGGGAAGGCCGCCTGCTCGGAGCTGGAGACGCTGATGTAGCTCCCGTTGCTGTAGTAGCCGCGGACCGAAATGTTCACGGGCAGACCCCACTTGTTGGTGTGGGCCGCGAGGCAGGCCGAGACCAGCTCCTGCTCGACCACCGGGATGGTGCCGCCCGCGGTCCAGGTGGGCGCGAGGGCGAGCTCGCCGGTCCAGGTGCTCGGGACGCCCAGGTAGGTATACGAGAGGCTCGCGCCCGCGGGGAGCGCGCAGCGGACCAGATACTTCATCAAGAGCCAGTTGTTCGACGGGTTCGAGGCGAACCAGGACGCGAAGGCCGCCGAGGAGAGCCCGTTGGTGGAGAGCCCGTTGGTGGACAGGCCGTTGGTGGACAGGCCGTTGGTGGAGAGCCCGTTGTCGGAGGTGATCGCCGACCCGGTGTGACCCAGGTCCTTGTGCCAGGCCTCCGGTTGCCCGCCACAGGCAGTCGCGAGCAGAGCGCAGATGACGGAGAGCGCAGGGAGTCGGTTGAGCATGCGTCGAGCCCGGGGCAGGAGTTTGACCACAACCCCACTCTCAGCACGCCCTGTGCCAGCGCGGTCAACAGCCGCTGTTTCCCTTGGCCGATGGGCAGCCGCGCAGGCTTCCACACCCCCAGGCAAGACGTGCCCTGTTCGAGATGGCAACGCGCGATTAGCGCATGTTTTGCTCTATGGGTGTCTAGTGGCCGACGAGGGCCGATCAACTCAAGTGGAGCGGTCGCCAGCCCCCCACAAGAGAGGCGCTGGCCTCGCCCGACGACACGAAAGGCCGCTCCGAGGGGCTGGCACTCCGAGGCGGCCCGGCGGGGGTTCGACGAGGCCCTCGCGCTCGCTGCCAGGATCCCCAACCTGCTCGAAGGCCGCATCCTGCCGGCGCGGGCCCTGGTCGGCTGAGTGAACCGAGCAGGGGAGCTGCCCCGCCCGGGGCCCCTACGCGAGCCCCACCGCCGAGCGCCCCGCCGCCAGGATGGCTGGCAGCGCCTCGCGCACCGCCGCGATGTCCTTGTGCAGCTCCCGGTCCTCCGCCATGTGCGCCACGTGCCTGCGCAGCTCCGCGTGGGCGGCTGCCACGCCCTTGCCGGCCTTCAGCGGAGCGCGCAGGTCGAGCGCCTGTGCGGCCACCAGGAGCTCGATCGCCAGCCCGTTGCGCGCGTTCTCTACCACCGTCCGCGCCTTGAGCGCCGCGCCCATGCCCATGCTGACGTGGTCCTCGCGGCTCGCCGAGGACGGGATGGTGTCGACGCACGACGGGTGGCAGAGGACCTTCGACTCCGCCGCCAGCGCGGCCGCCGTCACCTGGGCGATCATGAAGCCCGAGTTGAGCCCCGACTTCTCGGCGAGGAACGCGTGCAGCCCCGAGAGCGAAGGGTTGACCAGCTGCTCGACGCGCCGCTCGCTGATCGTCTGCAGCTGGGTCAAGGTCATCGCCAGCAGGTCGAGCGCCTGCGAGATCGGCTGGCCGTGGAAGTTGCCGCCGCTGACGATCAGCTCGGCGCCGAACTCCTCCAGGATGTCGGGCTCGCCGTGGCCCTCGGCGAAGACCAGCGGGTTGTCGGTGGCCGCGTTGGCCTCGATGGCGAACGTCTCGCGCACGAAGCGCATCCCGTCGCGCGCGGCGCCGTGCACTTGCGGGCTGCAGCGCATCGAGTAGGGGTCCTGCACCTTGTCGCAGCCGTGGCCCTGGTGGCTGCGGTTGATCTCGGAGTCTTGCAGCAGCGCGCGCAGCTCGGCCGCCACCTGCGCCTGCCCCCTGTGCCCGCGCACGCGGTGGATGGCCGGGATGAACGGCCTGTGCGAGCCCATCAGCGCCTCGATGGTCATCGCCGCGCCGAGGTCGCAGACCTGGGCGAGCCGCTCGGCCTCGAGGAGCGCCAGCCCGCCCACCGCCTGCATCGCCTGCGTACCGTTCACCAGCGCGAGGCCCTCCTTGGCCTCCAGCACCAGCGGCGCGAGGCCGGCCTGCGCGAGCGCCGCGCGGCCCGGGCGGCGCGCGCCGTCTGCGCAGAACGCCTCGCCCTCGCCGATCAGCACCAGCGCGAGGTGCGCCAGCGGCGCGAGGTCGCCCGAGGCGCCGACCGAGCCCTTCTCCGGGATCACGGGTAAGACATTCTTCCGGTAGAGCTCGAGCAGCAGGTCGAGCGTCTCCTCGCGCACGCCCGAGAGCCCGCGCGAGAGCACGTTGGCGCGCAGGATGATCAGCGCCCGCACCTCGTTCAAGAGGAGCGGCGTGCCCACTCCCGCGGCGTGGCTGAGGATGAGGTTGCGCTGCAGCTTGCGCAGGTCGGCCCGCGGGATCGACACCTCGGCCAAGGTCCCGAAGCCCGTGTTGATGCCGTAGGTGGGGACGCCGCTGTCGGCGATGCGGTCGACCAGGCGGCGTGCAGCGCGCAGGCGCTCGCGGGCCGCAGGGGCCACCTCCACGGTGGCGGTCCCAGCGGCGGCGGCGGCGACGTGGTCGAGCGTGAGCGAGGTGCCGTCGAGGACGATGTGCATGCGCGACGGTGTACAAGAAATCAGCGGCGCGCGCTGCCGCCGCCGACCGCCCTCACTTCCCTTGTAGCCCTCCAGGAGCCTGTGCAGTAGTGTCGCGCCAGCGTCTCTCTTCAGGAGCCTCCTCCCATGCGGGTCGTCTCCCTCATCGCCTCCGCCGCCGCGCTCTCCCTCGCCCTCGCCGCCGCCCCAGCGCGCGCCGAGGACACCAAGCCCCCCGTGGTGAGCTACACGCCGCCGGCGGGCAGCACCGCGCCAAAGGGGGCCTTCATCGTCACGGCCAAGGTGACCGACGAGAGCAAGTGCTACCCCCAGGTGTTCTTCCGCTACGGCGCCGGCGGCCCGTACGAGAAGGCGATCGACATGCGCAAGAGCACCAGGGGCAAGGACCTCTACGAGGCGATCATCCCCTTCAAGAGCGAGAAGATCGAGTTCTACGTCGAGGCCTACGACGACTTCGGCAACGGCCCTGGCCGCGCCGGCGACCCCGACAGCCCGTTCAGGATCTCGATGGGCGACAAGGCCGCTCCTCCCGCGGCCTCCGCCTCTGCGGCGCCCGCGAAGCCAGCGGCCACCAAGCCCTCCAGCAGCGCCCGTCCGGCCCCTGCGGCTGCGGTCGCCTCCAGCGGCGGTGGCGGCGGGCGCGTCTGGACCTGGGTCTCCGGCGGCGTCGGCGTCGGCCTGCTCACGGGCGGCCTGCTCGCGGGGCTCGCGGTGAAGGCGCAGGACGACGCCTACAAGCAGGCGCTCGCGGGCTCGACCGGTCCCACCGGCAGCACCACCAGCGCCAACACCGCCGCGCTCAACGCCCAGAACGACGCCAACAAGTCGCTCGGCACGAAGGCGACCATCCTCACCATCGCGGGCGGCGTGCTGCTCGCGGGCGCGGTGGGCCTGTACTTTCTCGAGTCTCCGGGCGAGCCCGAGCCGGTGAGGAAGCCCGGCGTCAGCGGCGACGGGGCGTGGGGCCAGAGCCAGGAGCCCCAGAAGAGCGGCGGCATCGGCCGTGTCGTGATCGCCGCCGTGCCCGTGGAGGGTGGCGGAGCAGCCGTGATCGCGGGCCGGTTCTAGGCGGCCGTGGCGCTCATCGTCCAGAAGTACGGCGGCACCTCGGTCGGCGACGTCGAACGCATCCGCAACGTCGCCCGCCGCGCGCTGGCGGCAAGGCAGCAGGGCCACGACATCGTGGTGGTGGTCTCGGCGATGTCCGGCGAGACCAACCGCCTGCTCAAGCTCGCCAAGGAGCTCAACCCGCGGCCCGACGAGCGCGAACAAGACGTCGTCGCCTCCACCGGCGAGCAGGTGACGGTTGGTCTCCTCGCCATCGCCATCCAGGCGCTCGGCGGCAAGGCGCGGAGCTTCCTCGGGCACCAGGTCCGCATCCTCACCGACTCGGCCTTCGCCAACGCGCGCATCAAGAGCATCGACGACACGAAGCTGCGCGAGAGCCTCGCCCGCGGCGAGATCGCGGCGGTGGCCGGGTTCCAGGGCATCGACGACGGCGGCAACATCACCACCCTCGGCCGCGGCGGTTCGGACACCAGCGCGGTGGCGCTGGCGGCGGCGCTCAAGGCCGACGCCTGCGAGATCTACACCGACGTGGACGGCGTCTACACCACCGACCCGAACCTCACCAAGCGCGCCCGCAAGCTGAACCGCATCACCTACGAGGAGATGCTGGAGCTGGCGTCGCTCGGCGCAAAAGTATTACAAATCCGCTCGGTCGAGTTCGCGATGAAGTACAAGGTGCCGCTCTGGGTGAAGTCGAGCTTCACCGACGACCCCGGCACGCTGGTCGGCGAGGAGGATCCCGCAATGGAACACCTGGTGGTCAGCGGCATCGCGCTCACGCGCGACGAGGCCCGTTTCGTCGCCCGCGGCGTGCCCGATCGTCCGGGCGTGGCGGCCCGCATCTTCACGCCGCTCGCCGACGCGGGCATCGTGGTGGACGTCATCGTCCAGACGCCCTCCCAAGGCGGCTCCACCGACCTCGCCTTCACGGTGGCCAAGCTCGACGTGCCCAAGACCCGCGAGGTGATGAAGGCCATCGCCGCCGACCTGCAGATCGCCTCGGTCGAGGTGGAGGAGGGCATCGCCAAGGTGAGCATCGTCGGCGTCGGCATGCGCAACCACGCGGGCGTCGCCTCGAAGATGTTCTCGGTGCTGGCCGCCGAGGGCGTCAACATCCGCGTCATCTCCACCTCGGAGATCAAGGTCAGCTGCCTGATCGACGAGAAGTACTCGGAGCTCGCCGTGCGCGCGCTCCACACCGCGTTCGGCCTCGACAACCCCGCGTAGCATTCGCCAAGTAGAAGAAGAGGCTCAACGTGCTCATCCGCTGCGAGCGGTGCCAGGCCCTCTACTCCCTGCAGGACGGCGTGGTGAAGGGGGCCACTGCCAGCGGCGGCGGCTTCGCCGTCGAGTGCGGCCGCTGCGAGCTGGTCTTCGCGGCGAAGATCCCGCAGGGCAAGGCGCCCCCGTCGGGCGGTCCGGCCAGGCCGCCCTCGGTGAAGACGCACCAGGCGCTGCCCAAGACGACGCCGGCGAAGGGGAGCGCGGCGGTCGAGAGACAGGGCGGCGCGCAGCCCACCGGCGACGAGCTGGCCAAGGCGCTGCGGCCCAAGCGCCCCGTGCCCGTCAGCGACCCCGAGAGCTTCGAGAAGCTGCTCGCGGCCAAGGCCCGCACGCGGCGCAACGTGGTGATCGCCCTCTGCCTCGTCGCCCTGGTCGGGCTCGGCGCGGCGCTCACCCCGGTCATCAAGAAGAGGTTCGGCGGCCTGCCCGCCGCGGCGCAGGCCAAGCTGGAGAAGGCGCGGCAGAAGCTGCTGCTCGACGACGCGCTTAGCCTGGAGCAGGCAGTCGCGCTGCTCGGCGAGGCGGCGCGGATGGCTCCCGGCGAGGCCGGCCCCGAGGGCGAGCGCGCCTTCGCGCTCCTGGTGCAGGCGGGCGCGCACAAGGACCTCGCCGACCGGCTCGAGGCGGCGGCCCGCGAGCAGAACGACAAGATCGCCAAGCTGCAGCTGGAGAAGCCCGAGGGCTGGGAGCTCCAGGTGAAGGCGCTGATCGAGCAGGTGACCGCCATCGCCGCCGAGCGCGAGCCGCACGCGCAGGCTGCGCAGAGGCTGCTCTCGCAGGGCCTCTCGGTGGCGAAGGCCGCGCTCGAAGAGGACCCCGACGAGGCCTCGGCCAACCGGGCGCTCGCGCTCTACCAGGCCCTCAACGACGCGGGCGACCGCGGGCTGCGCCTGATCGACAAGGCCGAGCAGCAGCGGCCCGGCGACGTGGCCCTCAACGCCTGGGTCCGCGCGCAGCTGCAGATGTGCGGCGCGCCGTCGCGCGACAAGCAGCAGAAGGGCCTCGAGCAGCTCGCCATCGCGCGGCAGGCAGAGCCCAAGCTCCTGCGCGCGCTCTACGACCA
>JAYWAO010000539.1:0-8851 GCA_043782365.1 Deltaproteobacteria bacterium | reverse complement strand
GTCGCCGCCTCCTCGATCAGGTGCTCAGCCCCCGAGCCTCGTGCCGCAGCCGAAGCAGTGGACGTGCCACAGGCTGTTCTTGGTGCCGCACGCCTTGCAAGCCGCCTGGTCTCCGCTCCAGACGCCCAGCGCGCCGAGGAGCGAGAGCGCCTCGACGATGGGCTGCTCGCACTTGCTGCACGCGCCGAGCGCCCCCTGGCTGTCGCTGAGCTTGTTCGCCGTCCCGCAGGCGACGCAGTGGACCTTGTTGAGCGCGGTCCTGGCGGCCGTGCGTGCCTTGGCCTTGGGGCTCGATCGGTTCATGGGGTCTCCCCGGGAAGGTGCGGCGAAACGGCTCGCCTGCGACTCTACGCGCTCGGGCGGGTTGGGGAAGAAGAGGAGCGCGAGAGCGCATCCACCCGCAGCCACTGCTCGTGCAGCCAGGCAGCGCGCGCCTCGCTGCCCGCGGGCACCTCTGCCCGCGGCACCCGGAAGAAGTGCACCCGGATGTGCGCGCCCACGAAGGCGCCCGAGGCGAAGTCCTTCAGGCTGCGGATGCCATCGAAGCCCGAGTGCGCGCAGAAGACCAGGTCCGCCTCTGGCGCGGCCTCGAGCAAGGCCAGCGCGCCGCCCAGCCGGATGGGTAATACTGTGTGCAGCGCGCGCGCCCGGGCCAGCGCGGCAGCGTCGCCCTTCCGCTCCAGCGCGGCGAGCAGGGCGGCCCGGCGCGCGGGCGAGGCGCGGGTGCCCTCGGGGAAGATCACCACGCCGCTCGTCGCGCCGAGGCCCCTGGCGATCGAGCGCAGCGCCGCGAGGTCTCCCTGCGGGTCGCGGCCGCGGCTGACGAAGGCGTTGGGCAGGCGCTGGCCGACCACGTCGAGGCAGGGGTCCCAGAGGAGGCCGCGCTTGAGCACGAAGCGGAAGGTGAGCCCCTGCGGGCCGCCGGCCACGATCGGCAGCAGCGTGTCGCCGATCGAGGCGTGGCGCGAGAGGTAGACGAGCGGCCCGGGCGCGAGCGCCTCGCAGCCGTGCCACTCGACGCGCAGGCCGAAGAGCCGCACCGCGCCGCCGAAGAGGGCGCCGTTCCAGCGGCGCTGCACCTGGGTATTACTCTTCTCGAAGGCGGGCCCGCGCCGGCCGCCGTGCAGCAGCCAGACGACCCCTGCCGCCAGCAGCCCGGCCTGCTCGGCGCAGAGCAGCCAGAGCAAGAAGAGGAAGGCGCGCACGCCCGAGAGGCGGGTTCGGGCGGCCAGGTCGCGCAGCACGAGCAAGGGCAAGCAGAGCGGCGCCAGGGCGACCGCGGCGACGAGCGCCAGCGTGATCCCGGGGATGGTGACGAGCCGCCGCATCCAGCGCCGTGCCAGCGCCTCACCGGAGCCCGCGGGACCGGCCGGGGCACCGTCGGTGACGTTTGCGCTCAGGCCGCCTCCACCTGCACGGGCACCCCGCAGAGGATCGCCGTGCCGATCACCGGCTCGAGCAGCAGGTCGTCGGTGAGCGCGTTGACGTTGGGCCCCGGCGTGGCCTGCGCGACGAGCTGCGCGCCCGGACCTTCGCGCGGCAGCTCCTGGTGGCCGTAGCCGTGCGGCAGCGACACCACACCCGGGCGCAGCTCGTCGCTCACCTCGAGCGGCGCCAACACGCTGCCGACGCGCGAGGTGATCTTCACGGGCTTGCCCGTCGCGAGGCCCAGCCGCGCGGCGTCTGCTGGGTTCATCAAGAGCGTCGCCCGGTCCTTGCCCTTCACCAGCGACTGGCAGTTGTGCATCCACGAGTTGTTGGTGCGCAGGCTGCGGCGGCCGATCAGCAGCAGCGGAGGCGCCTTCTCGGCGAGCCACGCGTCGAGCCGCTGCGCGTCCTGCAGCAGCGGCGCCGGGGCCAGATCGACGAGGCCGCCCTCGTGCGCCACCCGCTCATCGCGCGAAGGCCGCAGCGGCCCCAGGTCGATGCCGTGCGGCGCCTTCTTCAGCTTCTTCAGGCTCAGGCCGCCCGAGAGCGGGTTGAGCTTGTCGCCGTAAGGTCCGAAGCGCAGCAGCAGGTCGAGCAGCAGCTCCGCGCTCGCCTTCAGGCGCAGCTTGTGCGCGAGCCGCAGCGCCCGGTCGAACTGCGGCGCGCCGAAGCGCATCCCGCCGAGCCGCATCCCCAGCTCATAAAGGATGTCCCAATCGTCCAAGGCCCCGGCCTCGGGCTGCACCACGGGCTCGGACCATTTGGCGACATTGTGAACGGCCAGCGCATTGAAGACCACGTCATAATGTCCGCGCTCGAGCGCGTGCACCGGGGGCAAGATCAGGTGCGCGTGCCTGGTCGTCTCATTCAAGTAGAAGTCGACCGCGACGTAGCTCTCCAGACCGGCCAGCGCCTTGGCGAGCCGCGGGCCGTTGGGCACCGAGAGCACCGGGTTGCCCGCGATGGTGACGAACGCCTTGATCTGTCCCGCGCCGGGCGTCTCCATCTCCTCGGCCATCACGGCGGCCGGGAGCGTGCCCGCGAACTCCGGCAGGCCGCGCACGCGCGAGCGGTAGCGGCCGTAGGTGCCCTTCTCGACGCGCTTGCCCAGCTTCGCGACGTCGATCGCGGGAGAAGAAAAGAGCAGGCCCCCGGCGCGATCGAAGTTGCCCGTCACCACGTTGAGCGCCTCGATCAGCCACGACGCGGTGGGCCCGAAGGGGTTCTGGCAGGTGCCGACGCGGCCGTAGGCCACCGCGCTGGGGGCCGCCGCGAACTCCTGCGCGATCTTCCGGATGGTCGCGGCCGGAATGCCCACCGCGCCTTCGACGCGCTCGGGGGAGAAGCGGGCGCAGAGGGCCTCCAGGTCGGCGAGGCCGCGCGAGGAGCGGGCGAGCGCGGCGCGGTCGAAGCGGCTGCCGGGCACGCCCTGGAAGATGACGTGAAGGAGCGCTGCGACGAACGCGAGGTCGCCGCCCGGCTTGATCGCGAGGTGCTCGTCGGCCCAGGCCGCCGTCTCGCTGCGGCGCGGGTCGACCAGCACGAACTTCCCGCCGCGGGCGCGCAGGTCGCGGAAGGTCCCGCGCACGTCGCCCAGGGTCATCACGCTGCCGTTGGAGGCGGCCGGGTTCGCGCCCAGCATCAGGAGATACTGCGTGCGGCGTACGTCGGGCAGCGTCACCGCCGCGCGGTCGCCGTAGACCAGCATGCAGGCGAAGAGCTTGGGGTTGGCGTCCTGCGAGTTGGCGTCGAAGCGGTTCCTCGTGCCGAGCGCCTTGAGGAAGGGCACCATCGCCAGCGTGGCGGCGTGGCTGTGCACGGTAGGGTTGCCGATGTAGACGCCCACCGCGTCGCGGCCGTGCTGCTCGCGCGCCGAGCGGAGGCGGGCCCCGGCCTCGTCGAGCGCTTCCTTCCAGGAGACCTCGACGAACCCGTTTGCCGTCCGGCGCAGCGGCCGGCGCAGGCGGGCGGGGTCCTGTAACACTTCTTTCATCGCCGGGCCCTTGGGGCAGAGGTGGCCCTTGGAGAGCACGTCGTCGTCGTCGCCGCGGATCTGGCCGATGGCGCCGCCGGAGTCGACCTCGATGGCGAGGCCGCACATCGCCTCGCAGACGTTGCAGGTGCGAAAGACGGTGGGCATTCGGGGAGGATACAGCGGAATCGTGGCACCAAGGAGGGGGCGGCCGGCCGCACCAGTGCACGACAGCGGTCCCGATCGCCGCGCGGCGGCTTTCCTCGAACCGCCACCAGTGAGACTCTACCCAGATGGATTCGCCAGCCTCTCCCGTTTGCTCCCCTCCCGCTGGCACGTCCGCGGCCACTCCGCTCGCGCCCCTCGCGCCCCTCGCGCCCGACTCCGCCGCGCCCACTCCCGCGCCGCTCGCCGCCCTGCTCTCGCACGGGCCCAGGAACGCGCGCCGGTCGCTCTTGGTGCTCTACGCCGCGGGCCTCGTCTGCGCCGGCTGGGTGCTCTGGCCGTTCCGCGGGCCGCTCTTCCTCGCGGGCGTGCTCGCGGGCGCGCTGCTCCCGATGTTCGACCGGCTGACGAAGAGGCTGGGCGGCCGCCGCCATGCCGCCGCGGGGATCCTCGTCTTCGGGCTCTTCTCGCTGCTGGTCGCGCCGATCGCCTCGGTGGCCGCGTTCGCCATCCGCGAGCTCGCCGCCGGCCTCGCCTGGCTGCGCGACGCGATGGGCGTGCACACGGTGGGCGACCTCTCCTGGGACCACATCCCCGAGGGCCCGCGGGCAGCGCTGGAGCAGGGGCTCTCGACGTTGCACATCTCCCGCGAGCAGCTGGCGCAGCTCCCCGAGCAGGGCCTCCACTGGCTGCAGACCTCGACCGCGCCGCTGCTCGGCGCCTCGCTGGAGCTGCTCGCGGGCGCCGTCCTCATGCTGGCCGCCTTCTACGTGCTGCTGCTCGACGGCCGCGGCGTGGTGCAGTTCCTCGGCGCCATGTCGCCGCTCTCGCCCGCGCAGACCAAGGAGCTGGTGCGCGAGTTCCGGGTGGTCTCCACCGCCGCGCTCGCGGGCACGGCGGCCACCGCGCTGGTGCAGGGCGGGCTCGCGACGATGGGGTATCTCGCGGCCGGCGTGCCGCAGGCGCTCTTCCTCGGCATCACCACCATGCTCTCCTCGTTCATTCCGGTGATCGGCACCGGGCTCGTCTGGGTGCCCACCGTCGCGGTGCTGGCCATCCAAGGCAAGGTGGGCGCGGCGATCGGCGTGGCGGTCTGGTGCGGCCTGGTGGTGACGCTCGCGGACAACGTGGTGAAGCCGCTGGTGATGAAGAACAGCGTGGCGATGCACACCGGGCTGCTCTTCCTCGCGCTGCTGGGCGGGCTCGCGGCGTTTGGCCTCTTGGGCATCATCCTGGGGCCGCTGGTGGTGAGCTTCGTGCTGGCGGTGCAGCGGATCTATCTGCGCGACTATCTGCCGCCAGGGGCGGAGTAGGCCTCTGCGCCTACAGATCCCCAGATTCTTCGCCTGCGCCTCTGCTACAAGTCTTCGCGGCGCCAGCGGCCGAGGGGACCTCTTGCTGTCGACTCCAGCCAGCCATGCCAGTCTCCATTGTGGTGACCTCTTTGGAACCAGGGTTTGGTCGTGCCTGGCGCCCCTCTCGGTTGACGATTCGTCTCTTCCTGCCCCGGACCCAAACCTCCATGCCCCTCAAGTCCGTCCGAGACCTCTGCACCCCGCACTCCCTGGCGCTCGACTTCGCTCTCGCCCCCCTCATGGCGAGCCAAAAGCCCAACGAGGCGCGGCGTCCCCACGCCGTTGCCGCCAAGTTCGCGCAGGAGTTCCTCATTCCTTCGAACCGGGTCGGCGAGCTCGGCTTCGTCCTCTTCCTCGGAGGTCATGCCGACGCCCTCCAAAAAGAGGGCCTTCTTGCCGTGTGGCTGCATTGGCGGCGCCAACCGGCTCGCCGAGCTGGTCGAGGGAATTCGCAGCATCCAGGTCAAGCGCGACGACACGCGGGAGCTGCTCACCCTTGTCGTCACCGATCGCTCCGGAACCGAGCATGAAGCCCGAGCGCTGTCGGATGGCACGCTGCGCTTTCTCGCGCTCGCGGTGCTGGAGGTTGATCCGAAGGCGGCCGGCTTGCTCTGCCTGGAAGAGCCGGAGAACGGGATCCACCCCGAGCGGCTGGGCGCGATGATGAACCTGCTGCAAGAGCTGGCCGTCGACCCGCAGGAGCCGATCAGCGAAGGGAATCCGCTCCGGCAAGTGATCATCAATACCCACTCTCCCTCGGTGGTGAATATCGTTCCCGACGATACCCTCCTCTATGCGGGGCTCGAGCCGCTGCCGAATGGTCACAAGGCGCAAGGAGCCATGCTCCGCTGGCTGCCGAGTACGTGGCGGTCCCGGGCCAATCCGAAGGTCAGGACGATGGCCAAGGGTGGCTTGATCGCGTACCTGAACCCGACTGGTGGACTGGAACGTGACCCGGCTGTGCGAGTTGGCAAGCCCCACGCCCCGGTGCCCGTTGGAATGCGGGAGGACTTGCAAATGCTGCTGCCCTACTCGCCGGGTAATTGAGTCCAAATGAGCGACCTGGCTTACACCCTGCTATCGGACGGGTCGTCCGACCGGATGCTGCAGTCTGTGCTCGATTGGCTTCTCGGCACTCATGCGCGGGTCCCGTTCATGCGGCAGTGGGCAGATCTGCGCCAACTGCGCGTCTCCCCAGGCTCGCTACGCGAGCGCATAGGCCAAGCGTTGGAACTCTATCCGTGAGGACCTCGAGCTGGGCGAGCGAAAGTGGTTCACCGACAAGGGCGCGACCAACCCCACGGAGCAGACCCGCGAGCGCCTCAAGGACGAGAGCGAGGGCACCGTTCGCGGGCTCCGGTTCTTCGTCCGCCACAACCCGATCGTGCGCCACACGGTGCTGCGGCGCCGCGCCGACCTCGAGCAGCGCTGGCTGCTGCCGAAGATCGCCGTCGACATCCACCCCTCTCGCGATGGCGTCGCGGCCGTCTTCGTCGGCCAGGCGCTGCTGACCAACCCCAACATCGACGAGGCGTACGCCGCAGCCGAATTCGGGGAGGGCTGCGAATGAACACCAGCCTCAGGCTCTCGGTCGACAAGGCGCTGGTCGAGAAGGCGCGCGCCGCAGCATCGCGCCAGGGCACCAGCCTCCAAGGCCTGCTACGCGGCTACATCGCGCTCCTCGCCGGCGAGCGGAGCGGCGACGATCTGGTCAGCGACCTCCAGGATGCCTGGAAGCGGCCCGACCAGCACACCAAGGCCCATCCGCTTCCCGCGGCCCGCGGCAACAGTCGCGAGGAGATCTACCAGGGGCGTCTCTCCCGCTACGGCCGCGGGCGCTAGCTATAGCTTCGCTATAGCCAGCGTCAATCCGTTCAGGCCCGGTCGGCGAGCAGACCGCTCAACCGAGCTGCCCGCGCAGCACTTCCACCGGCTCTACCTTCGACGCCCGCCACGCCGGCAAGAGGCTCGCCGTAATCCCCGTCACCAGCGCGAACACGAACCCGTACACATAGAACATCGGGTCTTCATAAACCACGAAGACATCGCTCTTGAGGATCCCCTCGCTCTTCACGTGCAGCGTCCCGAGGAACGCCACCAGCCTCCACCCCGCGAGGCACCCGAGCGTGGCCCCCGAGAGCGCCACCACCGCGCCCTGCATGAGGAAGCCGACCAAGATGTCCCGCCGCCGCAGGCCGACGCTGCGCAGGATCGAGATGTCCCGCGTCTTCTGCAGCACGCTCATGATCTGCACCGCGAGGATGCCGAAGCCGCCCACGAGCAGCACCGTCCCGATCACCATCGCCACCACCCGCTCCTGCAAGTCGAAGAGCGAGAGGAAGTTCGCGTTCTGCTCCAGCCAACCCTCGGCGTCGTGCCCGGTCATGGCCCGGACGCGGGCCGCAAACGCCGTCGCGGTCCACGGATCGCGGAGGCGGACCTCGACGCGGCCCACCTGCGACGGCCGCCGCAGCACCTCCTGCGCGGTGTGCAGGCGGACATAAACGCGCACTTTGTCGACCGCGGGCACGCCGGTGTCGAACACCCCGATCACCCGCAGCGAGAGCGGCGCGCCGCCCGGCGCCACCAGCCGCAGGCGGTCTCCGAGCTGCGCCCCGAGCGCGTCGGCCACGCCCTGGCCGAGCACCACGCCGTCGCTGGCCGCGTCGAGGCCCTGAAACGTCCCCGCCACCACATAGTGAGACATCGGCGTGCACCGCTCTTGCGAGACAGGCAGCACGCCGCGCAGATCGACGCCCAGGTCCTGCGCGCCGCGCGAGAGGATCGCCTGGCCCGCGAGCCCCTGGCAGGCCGCCTCCACCTCGGGCAGCGCCTCCAGCGTGCGCACCACGTCGAGCGGCCGCTCGATGCGGTCGTGGCGGTCGCCGGGCTCGGGGTGGAGCAGGCGGAACGCCGTCGGCCCGGTGAAGAGCGGCCGCCCCAGCGAAGGGTCCTGCCCGAGCTTCTTGTCGAGCAGCACCACGTGCGGCGAGATGCGGAGGATCTCGCTCTTGAACTTCATCTGGAAGCCCTGCATGATCGCGTTCATCACGATCAGCATCATCACGCCCAGCATCACGCCCAGCACGGCGATGCCCATCAAGAGCTTGTGTGCCCACAGCTGCCGCCAGGCGATGAACCAGAGCAGGCGCATCTACTGCTCCGCCTCGGTGGGGAGCGCGGCGTTCAGCGCGGAGGCCATCGAGGCGTCGTGCGCGCCCTCGAGCGCGGACCTCAGCTGGGGCGCGAGCGCGGCGGCCTCCGCGGTGAGGTGGGCGATCTTCAGCTGGGCCTCGGCGCTGCCGTCGCGCACCCGCTCCTGCCGGACCCTGGCGTAGCTGCCCGCGGCGAGCTGCACGAGGCGCAGCGCGCGCAGCCCATTGCCGGCGCGCAAGCGGCCATAGTCATATGAAGCCTCGCCCAGGGCGGCATCGGCGCGGGCGCGGAGCCGCTCGGCCGCCTCGGGCGTGAGCGGGCGCCGCGACGGCTCGAAGAGCAGCGCGTAGCCCGGCTGCGAGGCCTCGCCGAGCGCGGGCTCGGGCACCAGCGTGAAGAAGGTCGCCTCCGCGCCCACCGCCGCGAGCGCTTCCCCGACCGCGCGGTTGACGTGGCTCTCGTCGAGCTTCTCGCCCGCGAGGTTGGAGGAGGCGCCGTGCTTGCGCACGAAGCGGATCCGCGGCGTCTGCGTCGCCTCGTGGTAGCCGCACACCTCGACGATGTCGCCGAGCAGATAGCGGTAGAGGCCCGCTGCGGTGGTGAGGACGATCAGGTAACGCTCGCCGTCCTGCAGCTCCCAGGCCCGCAGCGCGTCGTGCGGTCTCCCTTCGGCGGCGGCCGCGAGCGCCGACCCAGCCTGCGCCTCGGGGATGAACTCGAAGTAGTGCGAGGTCACCGCCAGCGCGCCGCCGGGCCGCTCCTCGCCCATCGGGAT
>JAYWAO010000538.1:0-8859 GCA_043782365.1 Deltaproteobacteria bacterium | reverse complement strand
GCTCGATGGCGTCGAGGCCCGAGGCGCAGCCGATCGCCTGGCCCACGCCCTCCGGTGGTTCCTGCCGCTCCCCCTGCGGCGCAGCGAAACCGCGGAAGGCGCGCGCGAGGTCTTCCTCGAACTGCTGCACCTCGCCGCCGAGCACGTACCAGCCGCTGGCGCCGACGCGCGCGACCGCCTCCAGCACGGCCGCCGAGGTGTCGGCCCACTGCCGCTTGAAGTCGTTGAGGAGGATGTCGGGCTGGCCAGCCTCGGTGCTCACCAGCGCTCTCTTAACACAACGCCACCAAGCCACCGGCCGGCAGGAGTCGCCTGGGTGCGGTTCCCTGCGGTTCCCTGCGGTTCCCTGCGGCGCGATCACCCAGCGTGGTCGGAGGAGGCGACTTCAGTGCGCTCGTCCCAGCACGCGGGCAGCTAGCGATCGGCCCACAACAGCGGGACCGCGTACTCGCCGACCTTGCTGTCAGCGGTGACCAAAGTCATCGATTCAGCAGCAGCCTGCGCGATCAGGAGCCGGTCGAACGGATCGCTGTGATGCCTGGGCAGGAGCGCCACCCGCGGCGGCGTGGTGCGGCAGGATCGAAAGGAACGCGAAGCCAGCAGCCTCGCCGTATTCCGCGACGAAGCGATCGACAGTCGCCGGCAGAGCCAGCTTGCCAGCCGACGCCTTGATCGCGATCTCCCAGATGCTGGCGACCGAGATCGACACCTCGCTATCGGCGGCCAGGATGGCGGCGCGCACAGGCTCCTTGATCCGCTGCGGATCGACGGCGAACCAGAGCCAGAGGTGCGTGCCGAGGAGGTAGCGCATCAGGGAACGCCGGGCTCGCCACCTTCGAACTGGCGCAGAATCTCGGGTGGCAGCGCGTCGTCGAAGTCGTCGGGCACGGTGAAGGTGCCGGTCGCGCTGCCCATCGCGCGCTTGCGCTTCTCGGCGCGCTCGGCCTGCTGGCGATTCTCGTCCTGCGACTCGACCAGGACGACGATCTCGACTGGCCCTTCAGGAACCTCGGAGGGTAGCCGGATCGTGTGATCGCTGCGGACGATGCTCTTGAACTTGATCGCGCCAGTCATCTGACCCTCTGCACGCACGATACTCCAACTAGCATCGCCATCGCAGCGTGAACACTTGCTCCTCGCCGATCCTCTCGTCGAGCTGCTTCTCCACCCTGCCGATCAGCTCCTCTTCCTCGCCCTTGATGCGATCCTGCTTCGGGGGTCGGAGACGGGTGACGTACCCGAGCCGCCTACGCCTTCTTCTTCTCCGCCACCGCGATCAAGCTGAGCGCCGGCACCGGCAGGAGCCCATCGACCAGCTTGAAGATCGGCGTGAGGAGATTGAGCATCGCCACCTGGATGCGGCCGAACGACCGCCGCTTCATCAGCTTCCCGTTGAGGACCCACGCGACGGTGCCGATGCGGTTGAACTTGATCAGGTGCTTCACCTCGAGCCCGGCGCCTTCGACCAGCTTGCGCAGGCCGGCCTCGTCATACCGCCGCTCGTGCCCCAGCACCTCGTCGAGCGTGCCGAACGCCCACTGCCCCTGCGGCACCAGCACGATCGCCTTGCCCCCCTCGGCGAGCACGCTGGCGAGGTTCTTCATCGCGCCCGCGTCGTCCTTCACGTGCTCGATGACGTTGAGGCAGATCACCGTGTCGAACGGCCCTTGCGCCACCGGGAAGGTGGCCGGGTCGGTCACGTCGCAATACTTCGCCTTCAGGTAAGGCCTATCCGTCTGCAGAGTGGCGAGCGTCTGCAGATACAACGGATTGATATCGCTCACCACATACCGCTTTCGCGGCAACAGCTGCGAGGTGAGGTTGCCCACCCCGCTGCCGATCTCCAGCACCCGCTGCCCGCAGAACGGCCTGATGGCCTCGGCCATCCAGTTGTTGAACCGCGGCGCCCGCGAGAGGCGCGCGAGGATCTGGCTGCCGTACTTGTCCTGCTTGTAGATGTGGTCCGAGAAGGTGAACCGGACCATCGCCCAGAGGGCGCGGAAGCCGTCGCGCCAGTTGATCTTCTTCCCTTCGGAGTAGGTGCGGCCCGAGTAGCTGATCGGCACCTCGAAGATGCGCGCGCCGCGCTTGGCGAGCTTGATGGTCAGCTCGGGCTCGAGGCGGAAGTCGTTCGAGACGATGGGGATCGACTTGAGCAGGTCGGTCCTGACCGCCTTGTAGCAGGTCTCCATGTCGGTCAGGTTCAGGTTGGTGGAGAGGTTGCTGAGGAAGGTCAAGAGCCGGTTGCCCAGCTCGTGCCGGTAGAAGAGCGCGCGTCGCACCGCCCCGCCCGCGAAGCGCGACCCGAAGACGGCGTCGGCGTCCTCCTCGGTGAAGACCTGGACGATGCGCACCAGGTCGCGCGGGTGGTACTCGAGGTCGGCGTCGTGGATGACGGAGATCTCGCAGGTAGCCCGCTCGAGCGCCGTCTGGACCGCCTTGCCCTTGCCGCCGTTCTTCTCGTGCTTGAGGAAGATCCACTCGATCTTCCCGCCCTTCTCGCGGGCGGCCTTCTCGAACGCCGCCAGCACCTCGGGCGTGTCGTCAGTGGACTTGTCGTCGACGACGATCACCTCGATGCGGTCGAGCGCAGGGCTCGCCTCGAGCACGCGGAGGCGGTCGAGCGAGGTCGCGACGAGGAACTGCTCGTTGTAGACCGGCACCAGCACGGAGAGGGACGTGGTCACTGAGGGGAGGCTCCCGGTGGAGAGGGGCGCTTGATAGCACGCCTGGGGGGCCGTGGTTACACGCCCGTCATCTTCCGCATTGTGCCCCTCCCCATGCTCGGCTAACGCAATCGCCTCGCTCTCGTGCGCCCAGGCGCGCACCCAGGAGGCAGCTCTTGATCGGGATCGCCGCCGTGCTTCGCAGGACCGCGCCGTACGGGCTCGCCGCCGCGCTGCTCCTCTCCTCTAGCGGCACGACCGCGCAGGAGGCCGCAGGGCCCAGGCCCGCGCCCTCCATCGAGGCCCCGGCCCCGTTCGCCCCGTTCCCAGCGCCGCTGCCTCCCCCTTTGCCTGCGCCCGCGGCAGCCCCCGCGGCCAAGACCGAGCCGCCGCTCGTCCCCCTCTCGGTCGGATCGTTCACCGGCGCGCTCCACGCCAGCTACCGCCTCCTCGGCTGGGCCCAGCCCGGCCTCCAGCTCGGCCGCCGCGACACCACCGACCCGATCGACACGCTCGGCAAGAAGACCTTCCTCGAGCACCGGCTCCGCGTCGGCGGCGAGCTGCGCAACACTGAAGGCCTCGACTTCCGCTTCGAGGCCGACATCTTGAACGGCCTCTTCGCCGCGCTCCCGGGCGGCTACGTGCTGGCGCCGCAGGCCGTGCCCCCGGGCGGCGCGCCGCAGCCGCTGCTCGCTGATCCGCTGCGCAACCAGGCGTGGGGCGTGAACCCCAGCTCGTTCGCCCTGCGCGAGCTCGCGGTCCGCTGGCGCGGGAGCGCGGGCCAGCTTACTTTTGGGACGACGACCTTCAGCTTCGGCCAGGGCATGCTGACGAGCCCCGCGAACGGCCCGGTGGACGCCGAGGCCGGCGACCAGCGCTTCGGCGACCGGGTGGTGCGGCTCGCGTTCTCGACCCGGCCGCTCGTCAAGATGATGGGGCCCGACGCGCCGGATCTCACGGTCGCGATCGGCGCCGACCTCGTGCTGCAGGATTCGACCGCGACGCTCTTCCGCCCGTTCGCCGACTGGTCCGAGAAGGGCGCCATCCAGGACAAGGCCTTCGGCGGCCTGCTCGCGCTCGTGCACAAGGCCGAGGGCCGCGAGCTGGGCCTCTTCATCACCCGCCGCAAGGTGACCTCGCCCGACTCGCCGGTGCTGCTGCAGGGCACCACCCTGCCCTTCTCGACCGACCTCTCGGTGTGGGCCTTCGACGCGGCCGCCAAGGTCGAGCGCAAGCTCGCCGGCCTCGACGCCGCGCTCGCCGCCGAGGGGGCGCTGGTGCTGGGCGACACCAACCGCGTGCGCAACGCCACCTGCACGGGCGGCGCGGGCGGCGACCGCTGCAAGATCCTCCAGGGCGGCGCGGTGGTGCGCGGCGGGCTCGACGGCGCGCGCTTCGGCGTCGACCTGCTCGCAGGCTTCGCCACGGGCGACGCCGACCCGTTCGACGACCAGATCAACAACTTCAAGCTGAGCCGCGACTTCCCCGTCGGGATGATCCTCTTCGACCAGGTGATCGCGTGGCAGAGCGCCTCGGCCGTCCGCCGCGCCACCGACCCGCTCCTCTCGAACGCGCCCGCGCCCGGCATCGATCTCCTCTCCACCAACGGCGCGGTCACCAACGCGCTCTTCGTGCAGCCCACCCTCAAGGTGAAGGTCGCGGAGGGCCTCCAGGTGTGGGGCTCGGTCTTGTGGGCCATCGCCCCGCAGCCCGTGGCCGACCCGTACTGGACCCTGAAGACCGGCGCGATCACCAACGCCTTCGGCCAGCCTGCAGGCAAAGGCTACGGGCTCGAGCTGGACGCGGGCGTCAACTTCAAGCGCGCGCTCTCGCCGGGCCTCAACCTGCACGCGGGCCTCGCGGGCGGCGTCTTCCTGCCCGGGGACGCCTTCGTGGTGGATGCAGCCGGAACCAAGATGGACGCGGTCGCACGGGTCAAGGCCCGCGCCGCGATCTGGTTTTAAGGAGATTCGATGAAGTCCAACAAGACGCTCCAAGCAGCCTCGCTCGCCTCGCTCTGCGCCGCCCTCGCGCTGGTCTCCTGCGCGCCAACCCCGACCGGGATCGCCAACACGCCGGTGGGCACGGGCCCGGTGGTGATGTTCGACCTCTTGCACCGGCCGCTCCCCGAGATCCCGCTGCCCAACGACCTCGCCACCCGGCCCGATCCGGATTCGGCGACGGGCAAGCGGATCAACGCGTCGCTGGTGGCGCCCACCGTGCTGGAGTCGATGGTGCGGCAGGAGATCAACGGCGTCGACGGGTGGGGCACCTTCGCGCCGATCACGGTGGCGTTCGACGGCGAGATCGACGCGCTCGCCGTGCGGGCGGCGCACCTCGACGACGACTTCGCCAATGACGCCGTTTATGTCGTCAATCTGTCCACCGGCGAGCCCGTCTACCTCGACCTCGGGCGCGGCAGCTTTCCGGTGGCGCTGCAGGACACCAACAAGTTCTTCATGAACGACCCGCGGGACACCACCTCGAGCCTGCTCTTCGAGACCGCCACCGAGACCGACCTCAACGGCAACGGCGTGCTCGACCCCGCCGAGGACACCGACCACGACGGCCTCTGGGACCTGCCCAACACCACCGGGCCCGACCAGTATCGCGACCTATTGACCTTCTATGAGAAGCAGACCCACACGCTGATCATCCGGCCGGTGGTCTCGCTGCAGCAGCAGACCGAGTATGCGGTGGTGCTCACCAATCGCATCAAGGACGCGCAGGGGCACCCGGTCCGCTCTCCGTTCCCCTTCGTCAACCACCTGGTGCAGACGAAGTCGCTCGGGCGCCTCTTGCCCTATCTGGGCAAGGGCAAGCTCTCGGGCCTGGCGCTCGACTCGATCGCGTTTGCCTGGACCTTCACCACCCAGTCCACCACGCGCGACCTCGAGGCCATCCGCGACGGCCTCTACGGCAAGGGCCCCCTCGGATGGATGGCGCAGGCCGTCCCGGCCACGCTCGAGCCCGTGCTCTATGCCGACGACAAGATCGGCGCGGTGTCCGAGCACCCCGTGCACCCGGTGAAGTCGTACAAGGTGCCCGCCGGGCAGGATCCGGCGACCTGGGCGCTCAACCCGTATGTGGTGCCGCTCGACCAGTTCCACGACGCGCTCTACCGCCTGGGCGATCTGATCGGCGTCAGCGACAAGCTCGACATGCAGTACCTCGTCGACACCTACAAGTTCGTCGACTACTTCGTCATCGGCTCGTTCGTGACGCCGGACCTGATCGACGACAACGACGTCGCGCCCGCCGACGGGACCTTCCGGATGAACGCCAGGTCGGGCCAGGCGCGGCTCTGGCACCGGCCCGACGGCTGGAAGGCGCTGGAGACCAAGGCGCTGCAGGCGGGGTTCGACGCGCCGGTCGCGGCCGAGACCGCCTTGCTTCGCACCAAGGCCGAGCACGCCACCCGCGACCGGGTCTGGTTCATGCTCACCGTGCCCAAGCCGCTCAATGGCCACAAGGCGCCGTTCCCGGTGGCCATCTATGGCCACGGCTATACCTCGCAGCGCACCGAGATGCTCGGGTTCGCGGGCAACCTCGCCAAGCAGGGCATCGCCACCGTCTCGATCGACAGCTATGGCCACGGCCTCGGCGTCAATGACACCGATCGCAAGGTGGTCGAGGCGATCATCGGCCAGTACGGCTTCGCGCCCGCCACCAAGGCCATCTTGAAGGGCCGCGCGCGCGACCTCGACAACGACGGCATCCCCGACTCGGGCGGCGACTTCTGGGTGGCCGATACCTTCCATACCCGCGACGTGGTCCGGCAGTCGATCGTCGATTGGATGCAGCTCGTCCGCGTCTTCCGCGCCTTCGGCACCTATCAAATGGGCGATATCAACGGCGACGGGAAGTCCGACCTCGCGGGCGACTTCAACGGCGACGGCGTCCCCGACGTGGGGGGCCCCGACACCTGGGCCGGCGCGCCCAACCCGGGCAGCGACTTCTTCGTCTGGGGGCAGTCGCTCGGAGGCATCCTCGCCTCGATCCTGCCGGCGGTGGAGCCGCACGTGCTGGCGGCAGCGCCGACGGCGGGTGGCTCGGGCCTGGGCGACGTGGGCATCCGCTCCGAGCAGGGCGGCGTGATCCAGGCCGTGTTCCTGGAAGTCTTGGGTCCCATCTTCGCCAATGAGCCCGTCGCGGGCGGCTCGCACCTCTTCTTCGACGTGCAGGACGTCAACAGCGAGCGGCGGGTCCAATTGACCGACACCCCGGTCGATCTCAAGCCCGGCGACCGCGTCGAGCTGTGGAACACCACGCTGCAGGCGAAGACGGCCGAGACCAAGCACGACTGGGCGATCGTCGACGCCGGCGGCCGCTTCCGGCTCCAGGTGCAGATGGACAACGCCTCCTTCGGCGAGGGTTCGCCGGTCTCGGCCGCGCCGATCCACGTCGGCGCCTGCGACCCGCAGACCGCCGCCGGCGCCGCCGCGCTGCTGCTCAAGCGGCAGGCCGACTGCGTGCAGTTCAAGCGCCTCCGCGCCGGCGCGCCCGACCTCGTCATCGACACCTTCCCCAAGGACGTGGTCTTCCAGCACCGCACGCTCCCCAAGGGCTCGCCGCTGGTGGCGCTCGCGCGCGGCTTCGGCCTCAAGCGCGGCTCGCCCGAGTTCCGCCGCTTCTTCGGCATCGCGCAGACCGTGCTCGAGCCCGGCGACCCGGCCAGCTACGCGCCCCACTTCACCAAGGATCTCTTGCCCGTGCGCGAGGGGAACCCGGCGGGCGTGCTGGTGGTCGCCACCACCGGCGACCTCAACGTGCCGGTCAACACGGGCTACTCGACCGCGCGGCTCGCGGGCGCGGTGCCGTATGTGTATGACCCGGTGAAGCACGCCGCCTGGGGCCGCTCGCCCAACGACGTGCTGATCCAGAGCAAGGCCACCGAGTGCCTGGAGAAGCTGCACTACTTCCAGCCCGTCGCCGACCGGCTGCGCGACCCGAACGCGGCCATCGACCCGCGCGACCAGGCGATCGTCGACCTGGTGCGCTGCGTGAAGCCCCAGGACTGCGACCTCGACTCGCTGGTCGACCCGGGCCTCTATGCCTACGACGCGGTGAACGACAAGTTTCTCGACACCGGCAACACTAGATATGACAACCCGGGCGTGCCGCGGCTCAAGCACAGCCTGCGTGACGCAGTCGTCATGGAGGCCCCGGGCACCGACATCGCGGGCAACCCGATCACGAGGAAGACGGCGCTGATCACGCCGTACCTCGAGCGCAAGGGCAAGCACGGGTTCGACGTGCCGCACCCGAGCGAGAAGTTCGATGTCGACCTGTATCTGATCAACATGATCGCCCGCTTCTTCCAGACGCGCGGGAGCGAGCTCCACTACGAGACCTGCATGCACCGCGATGGCTTCGACCGCGCGCGGCTGAGGCCAGATGGGACGCCCGACCCGAAGGCGGTCCGCGTGCCCGGGTGCGAGTGGATCCCGGAGTATCCGCAGTAGCCCGGCTCTGCGGGGGCAGGCCCGCGCCAGGCCCCCGGCGGTCAGCTGAGCAATTCGGCCAGATCGCGCGACTGGTGCAGCACACGCAGGATGGCGAGTTGCTTGGGCTGCTCCAGGAAGAACACGCTGTAGGGAAAGTCCTCGAGTGCGAGCGCGCGGAGCCCGGGCCAGTCGAGCTCGTGGGCCCAGCGCTGGCTCGACGCTCCTGGCCTCTTCCGGATCGATTCCGTCGCTGTCTGCAGCGCGTCGATGAATGCAGGCACCACGTGCGGCGCCTCCCGATCGTAGAACGCCAAGGCCTCAGCGATGTCCTGCTGCGCGCGGGCGTGGAGGACGACCGCACGCTTCAACGGCGCGCCCGCCGCCTGCGGAGCTTTGCGAAGAAGGCCGCATCGGCCACGCCGACGATGGGCGACTCGAGCCCTTCGAGCAGCTTCTGCCGGAGCTGCTGCCGGGCGAGGTCACGCCGGATCAGGTCGCGCACGTACTCGCTCGAGGAGCTGAACCCGGCGGCGTCGATGCGGGCGTCGACCTGCTCCTTGAGCGACTCGGGAAGGGAGATGTTCATCGTGCTCATGGCAGGAAAAGTAGGGGCATTGGCAAAGTATGTCAACCTCCCGAGACGGGCCGGGGTGCAGATCCCTGCAGTAGGGGCTGGAGGGGGCAGCGCGCGAGGCGGGGCACCTTCAACTTGGCGGACTTTGACCTCATGATTGGTCACATCTTTC
>JAYWAO010000537.1:0-3222 GCA_043782365.1 Deltaproteobacteria bacterium | reverse complement strand
GGGACCTGCACGGAAGATCGCGAAGAGCCGCATTTGCCGGGGCTCCTGCCCGCGATACCCCAACAGGCTTCAGCCCGACTCGCGGGATCTGCACCCCTGGCCTTGGCCCCCTCCTTGACACCCGGGAGCGATCCGCGTAGATCGGCCACCCTTTTCCGCGCCCAGCGGCGGGACACCCCTGCCAGCCGGGCTTCACAGCCGGGAAAGTCGAAGGAGCACTCAGATGTACGCAGTCATCAAGACGGGCGGCAAGCAGTACAGGGTGAAGCAGGGCGACCTGCTCAAGGTGGAGAAGCTCGATCAGGAAGTCGGCGCCAAGCTGGCCTTCGAGGTCCTCCTCGTCGGCGCGGGCGCAGACGTCAAGGTCGGCGCTCCGCTCGTGTCCGGTGCCAAGGTCGAGGCGGAGATCGTCTCCCACGGCAAGCACCGCAAGCTCTGGCACTTCCGCACCCAGGAAGAGGGCTGGGACCGCATCCGCGGCCACCGCCAGCCGTTCACCGAGCTGAAGATCACCGGCATCTCCGCCTAGACCGCTTCGCCTAACCAAAAGATTCGAGGGACATCATGGCTCACAAAAAGGGACAAGGCTCTTCGCGCAACGGGCGTGACTCGCCGGGGCAGCACCGCGGCATCAAGATCTTCGGCGGCGAGGCCGTGCTGCCGGGCAACATCCTGGTCCGCCAGGTCGGCACCAAGGTGCACCCGGGCCGCGGCGTCGGGATGGGGAAGGACTTCACCCTCTTCGCCACCGTCGAGGGCCACGTGAAGTACCAGAAGCGCCAGGGCGACCGCACCTACGTGCACGTCGTTCCGCTGGCCGTCGTCACCGCCCCTGCAGCGGCGTAAAGGCACGCGCGGCTCTGGCTGCGCGCGCGCTCCGGCGGGCGCACGGCCGACAAGAAGCGCTTCCTCCTTCGAGCCGGTTCGGGAACCACCCGGGCCGGCTCGTTGCGTTTGGCAGTTTCGTTAGCTGACTTTACCGAAGCACGAGAGCGGCAGACATGAACTTCATCGACGAAGCAGAAGTGCACGTGAAGGCCGGAGACGGCGGGGCCGGTGCGGTCGCCTTCCGGCGCGAGAAGTTCATCCCCCGCGGCGGCCCCTCGGGCGGCGACGGCGGCGACGGCGCCGACATCGTGCTGGAGACCGACGAGCGGCTCACCACCCTGCTCGACTTCCGCTTCAAGCGTGAGTACGTGGGCCGCAACGGCGAGCCCGGCCGCGGCCGCGACCAGAACGGGCACGGCTCGCCCGCGATGGTGCTCAAGGTCCCGCCGGGCACGCTGGTCCGCTCTCTGGAGACCGGCGAGATCCTCGCCGACCTGCGCGAGAACGGCCTGCGCCACGTCCTCGCCCAGGGCGGCAAGGGCGGCCTCGGGAACATGAACTTCGCCACCCCCACCCTGCAGGCGCCGCGCTTCTCGCAGCCCGGCACCGAGGGCGAGGAGAAGCGGGTACGGCTGGAGCTTCGCCTGCTCGCCGACGTCGGCCTGGTGGGCTTCCCCAACGCGGGCAAGAGCACGCTGGTGGCGCGGCTCTCGCGGGCGCGCCCGAAGATCGCCGACTACCCGTTCACCACCCTGCAGCCGCACCTCGGCGTGGTCCAGTACAAGGACGCGCGCTCGTTCGTGCTCACCGACCTGCCGGGCCTCATCGAGGGCGCGCACCTCGGCGCGGGCCTGGGCACGCGGTTCTTGAAGCACATGCAGCGCTGCCGGGCGGTGATCCACCTGCTCGACGCGTCCAGCGCGCCGCTGCTCGGCCGCGATCTCATCGCCGACTTCGACGCCATCAACCGCGAATTGGCGCTCTTCGACCCCGCGCTCGGCCGCAAGGCGCAGATCGTCGCGGCCAACAAGATCGACGTGCCCGAGGGCCGCGCTGCCGCCGAGGCGTTCAAGGCCGCGCTAGCCAGGCGCGGGCTGACGGTGCACCTGATCTCCGGCGCGACCGGAGAGGGGATGGAGAAGCTGCTCGACGCGGTGGTCTACGAGCTCGACCGCGCGGGGCCCGCCGCGCCGCTGGAGAAGGACCTGCCGGGACACGGCCTGCCGCCTGAAGAGGACGTCGAGGACGTCGATCCGGGCGAGCCCGGGGCGGGCGGCGAGCAAGCAGCCAAGGCCGTCTCCGCAGACGCGATCGAGACCGAGGAGGAGCTGGAGGCCGCCATCGCCGTCGAGGAGGCCGCCAAGGCCGCGGTCCGCGCGAAGACGGTCTTCCGCTCGCCCCTTGCCAATGAGCCGCTGCGCCTGGAGGACGTCGAGCCGCCCGCGCCCGCGAAGTCCAAGGCCAGCGACGACCTGCTCGAGGACGAGCGCGCCGAGTCGGCGCAGGAGAAGCAGAAGCGCGCGCCCAAGATCACCGGCCGCCGCAAGGACGGCATGTTCAAGGAGAAGGCGGCGAAGTCGGAGCAGCCGCTGGCGGGCAAGTTCAAGCCCACTTCGGAGGCGGCGCAGGCGCTCTTGCAGTCGGCGTCGCGGCGCGGCGGCGGTGCGCGCGCGGTGGTGCCGGCGGTGCGCACGCTGGGTCCGGTGGTGCGCGGGCCCAAGCCCAAGCCGGCGGCCGCGAAGCCACTCGCCGTGATGGCCAAGGCGACGGTGAAGGCGGCGGCCCCCACTCCTGCCAAGGCCACCGCGAAGAAGGCGGTCGGCAAGAAGGCGGCGCCGAAGAAGCCGATCGGCAAGCAGGGCGCGAGCGAGGCGGCGCAGAAGCGCACGCTCGCCAAGGCCCAGGCGCAGGCCCAGGCGGCGGCCGAGAAGAAGCTGGGCAAGCGCTCGCCCACCTCCCGCGCCGCCGAGGCGTTCAAGGCGAAGCTCGACAAGTCGAAGGCCAAGACGAAGAACAAGAAGGTGTTACCGCCCAGCAAGCGGCGCTCTGCCAAGTCGCGGCGCGCCCCCAATCAATGAGCCCGCGCAGGCGCGCCCCGCGGGCGTGGCTGGGCGCGCCGCGCCTGGTCGACCCGAGCGAGCTGCTCGGGCCCCGCGGGCTCACGCAGGACGTGCTCGAGGGCAAGGGGCTCGACGACCTGGAGGACGGCCCCGAGGTCGCCGCCACCTTCAACCTCGACGGGGACGACGCGTTCTACGCCTCGCTGCTCACCGAGCAGCGGCGCGCGCGCATCGAGTCGGTGGTCGCCTCGCGGCTCGGGTCGCTGACGGTGGTGCTCGACCGGGTGATCGATCCGCACAACGTCGCGGCGATCGTGCGCTCCGCGGAGGGGCT
>JAYWAO010000536.1:0-8949 GCA_043782365.1 Deltaproteobacteria bacterium | reverse complement strand
CGCTGCCGACCCCCTGGGACCTTCTGGGATCCTCTGCACACGAAGGCCCCTCGGCCTGGCACGGAAGATCGCGAGGAGCCGCATTTGCCGGGGCTCCTTCCGGGCCAAGAGCGGCTGGAACTGCTGCCAACAGACTGCGGCCCGCCTACTGGGTGGCCTGACCCGATCGGCGGGAACTGCACCCCAACGTTCCCTGCTCGCCCCCCTCCCGGCGCTCCTGCGGTATAAGCCGCGCGCAATTTCCTTCGGTCCAGGAGTGAACATGTTTGCCCTTGCCCTCGCGGCCGCGCTGCTCGCCGCCCCCGCTGCTGCCAAGCCCGCGCCCGCCTCCGACCCCTCGAAGGCCACCGAAGCCGCCGTGCAGGCCGCCGACTCCGCAGCCAAGGCCGCCGACTCCGCAGCCAAGGCCGCCGAGTCTGCCGCCAAGGCCGCCGACCGCGCCGCCGCTGCCGCCGAGAAGGCCGCCGCTGCCGCCGAGAGGAGCGCGCCTGCTGCTGCTGCCACCCCCGACAAGGCCGCCGCCGAGAAGGCCGCCGCCGAGAAGGCCGCCGCCGAGAACGCCGCCGCCGAGAAGGCCGCCGCCGCGCCGCACTGGAAGGGCACGCTCGGAGCCGGCGCGATCCTGCTGACGGGCAACACCGAGACGCTCACCTTCACCAGCAGCCTCGCGCTCGAGCGCAAAGGCGAGGAGTGGATCACCGGCGTCAAGGCGTACGGCGCCTACGGCCAGACCACCACCTCGGCGACCGCGGCCGGCGTCACCACCAGCACCAGCCAGGTGACCGCGCTCAAGGCCGGCGTCAGCGTCCGCGGCGACCGTCGCTTCACGCCGATCTTCTCCGGGTACGCGCAGGCGAGCGTCTCCACCGACCACGTCGCGTCGATCGAGTCGCGGCCGCTCGGCGAGATCGGCGCGTCGATCATCTGGTTCGACGTCAAGGAGGGCGACCTCGCCAAGACCAGCCTGAAGACCGACCTCGGCTTCGTCGCCGGCCGCGAGTACCGCTTCAACTACTACCCGACGCCGAGCGGCTCGACCCCCGCCTACGTGAACATCGTCGCGCCCCACCTCGGCGTCGCCTACAAGTACGCCGTCAGCAAGGAGATCAGCTTCAGCAACGATCTCGACCTCTCGCCCAACGTGCTCGGCGCGGTCCGCGTGCTCTTCGCCGACACCGCCAAGCTCTCGGCGCGGCTCACCGAGACGATCAACCTCGCGGTCGGCTTCACGCTGACCTGGGACTCGATCCCGGCGCCGGGCAAGAAGGAGCTCGACACGGCGACGCTCATCAGCCTCGAGGTCGCGCTGTAGCGTACAGTCCGCGCCATGGCGCTCCCTGCCCTGGCGCTGTTCGTGGTGTCGCTCGGCTACGGGGTGGTGGTCCCGCTCCTTCCCCAGCTGCTGGCAGGGCGAGGAGGCGCACGCAAGCAGGGGCTCTGATCTCGAGCAGGGGAATGCTCCACTCGGGTACCATCGCCCCATGCTCCCGCAATACTCTGCCGCCGCTGCGCTCGAGGCTCACCTGGGCGACCCGCGGGACCCCTCCGCCACGCTCTCCTTCGCCCGCTCGGTCGCCCTCGACGAGCGCGAGGCCTTTCCGCAAGAGAGCGTCGACGCCCTCGTCTCCTGGGGCTACCTGCGCCAGATGGTGCCGGTGGCCGACGGCGGCCGGCTCGCCTCGTTCGAGGAGGCGCTCTGGCTGCAGCGCTGCGTCTCGCGCCGCGACCTCACCACCGCCATCGCCCTCGGGCAGACCTTCCTCGGCACGGTGGCGGTCTGGCTCGCGGGCACGCCGGCGCAGCGGGCGCGTACGGCCGAGGCGCTGCTCCAGGGCCGGCTCGCCGCCCTCGCGCTCACCGAGGAGGAGCACGGCAGCGACGTGCTCGCCTCCTCGATGACCGCCTTCCGCGAGCCCGGCGGGCTCCGCGTGCGCGGACGCAAGTGGCTGATCAACAACGCCACCCGCGGCACGCTCTTGACCCTCTTCGCCCGCACCACGCCCGAGGGCGGCCTGCACGGCTGCTCGCTCCTCCTGCTCGACAAGGAGCAGGTCGACGGCGCCGCGCTCCACCCGTTACCGAAGTTACCGACGCACGGGATCCGCGGCGCCGACATCAGCGGCATCCTGGTGGACGGCGCGCTCCTCCCCGAGGGCGCGCTGATCGGCCCCGAGCACGCGGGCGCCGAGGTGTTGCTGCAAGGCCTGCAGCTCACCCGGACCGCCTGCGCGGGCTTCTCGCTGGGCGCCGCCGACACCGCGCTGCGCCTCGCGCTCGACTTCGCCCGCGGGCGCCGCCTCTACGGCCAGACCGTGCTCGACCTGCCCCACGCCCGCGCCCAGCTCGCGGGCTGCTTCGCCGACCTGCTCCTCTGCGACGCGCTCGCCACCGTCGGCGCGCGGGCCATCCAGGCGGCGCCCGAGCAGCTCTCGCTCTGGTCTTCGGTGGTGAAGTACCTGGTGCCCGTCACCTGCGAGCGGGTGATCCGCGAGGCCGCGGTGGTGCTGGGCGCCCGCCACTACCTGCGCGACCACGCCGACGGCGCGTTCCAGAAGCTCTTGCGAGACGCGGCCGTGGTCAGCCTCTTCGACGGCAGCACGGCGGTGAACCTCGACGCCATCGGCGCGCAGCTCCCCCGGCTTTCGCCCGCGCGCGCGGCCACTCCCGAGGAGCGGGCGCGGACGCTCACGCTGCTCTGCTCGCTCACCGCGACGCTGGCGCCGCTCGAGCCTGCCCGGCTCGCGCTGGTCAACGCGGGCCGCGACGACCTCACGCAGGGGCTTCCAGAAACGGTGACACTCTTGCGCGGGCTCGGTGGGGCTCCGGCAGCAGCGCTGCTGCCGCTGGCGGAGCGCCTGGCGCGCGCGCTGGAGACGCTCTCGGTCGAGGTGGCTGCGCTCGCCTCCCGGGAGCGCAGCGCGATGAAGCGCTCGCCGGAGCTGTTCGCGTTCGCCGCGCGCTTCGCGAACCTGAGCGCGGGCGCCGCCGTGCTCCACCTGTTCGTGCGCTCGCGCGGCCAGCTCGACGCCTTCTTCGAGGACGACGCGTGGCCCGCGGTCTGCCTGGCGCGCGCGCTAGGTGAGCCGGCCTCTCCTTCCCACCTCGCGGCACTTGCGGAGCGGATGACCTCGCTCCACGCAGAGGAGCGTGCCTTTGCCCTCAACGGGCTCCCTCTCGGCAGAGGCGCTCGGCTGCCATGACGGATCCTGTCGCCCCTTCCGGCGACGGTGTGGCAACTCGCTACGGCGAAGCCGGTGCGGCGGCCCGGCAGCCAACGCGCCGTCCCTCTGCGGCAACACATCGTTTGCCTCCCGCCGCGTTGGCCCCGAGAATGCTACAGGCTCTAGCGTGGCAAACCATCTCTCCCTCATGCGCACCAGCAGCCCCGGCGACCCGGGCCCCGATGCGCCCCTCCAAATGAGCCGGGTCGACCTCGGACGCATCCTCTCTGGCGCGGCGCTCTCCATCTGGGCCGAGGCGGAGGCGCGCGCCGAGCTGTCCCTGCAGATCGACTGCGTAGGCCCGGTGGTGGCCGACGAGCGCAGGCTGGTGCGCCTCCTGCGCGACCTCTCGCGCTACCTGCTCTCGGGCCTCCCGCCGGCGCCGAGCGCGGCGCACGTCCTGCGCCTGCGCTCGCGCTGCCATGGGCCGCGGCGCGCGCGCGTCGAGGTGCGAACGATGGCGCTGGGGCAGGGGGCCGACTCGTTCCCCTCGCTGCCGGCGTTCGGCGCTGGTCCGCGCGACCCGCGGCTCGAGGCCTGGGCCGACATCGCGACCTCGTTCGGCGCCGTGCTCCAGGCCGAGGCCGGCGAGCCGCCGCGCGCGCTGGTGGTGGAGATGGACCTGGCCGACGTCTAGCCGCGCCCCGGGCTACTTGCGCAGGCGCAGCCACCGGCCGCGCTCTGGGTAGAGGTCGAACCGCCAGACCCGCCCGTCGACGTAGTAGTGCAGGGCGACGATCAGGGTCACCGGCAGGTCGGCGAAGCGCGACCCCCCCGCCAGCAGGCGCGGGAGGAAGAGCACGACGCCATAGACCATCGATACAAAGACATATCTGGCGACGTGGCCTTGCGCGAGCCAGCCCACCGGCGGGTTCCCCTCGGTAGCGGCGGCCCCGGCGCGCGTCCGGTTGTGGAACCAGGTGAGGCCCAGATATTGGAGGTTATGGAAGGTGGTGAGCAGCGCGACGGCGACCAGCACCTCACGCTCCAGGCCCGCCGCGCCGAACGCCAGGGTCACCGAGACGAGGAGCAGCGCGCGCGGCCAGAGCCCGCTGCGGCCGCGCGCCGCCTGCCAGAGGTGCCAGGTCACCGCTGCCGTCACCGCGGCCGCCCAGAGCGCGAGCACCGCGGTGATGGCAGCCGGGCCCAGCGCGGGGTGGCGGATCGCGAACGAGACGCCGCCCGCCGAGATGGTCATCAGGGACGCGTCGCGGAAGCGCAGGAGGAGCGGGAGATAGCTGACCGCCTCCAAGAGGCGCTTGATCCAGAAGCTCTCGCGGGGCGAGACGCCGCCCATCTTCCGCTCGTAGAGCCGCTGGAAGCCGTAGTGCTGTTTGACGAGGTGGTAGTAGCCCCAATAGAGCAGCAGGTCGCGCAGCCACGGGTAGGCTACCGTGGGCGAGAAGACCTGCGCGCCGCCGAACGCCGCCAGCAGCACCGCCAGGGCCGCCGCGTAGCGCACGCCGTGCTGCTTGCGGTCCTCCCGGTCGAGGACGGTCATCGTCCAGGTCTGGAAGTTGTGCGGCATGTTGAAGAGCAATTGGAAGATCACATAGACCGCGATGCCCGTGAGGAAGCCCAGGTGGAACGCGGCCCAGAGCACCGCGGGCACCAGCAGGCTGCCCGAGAAGAAGGCGAGGTCATAGCCGCGCGAGACGATCCAGCCCGCGCCGGGCGCCGGCAGCGCGGGGGCCACCACGGGCAGTGCGCTGTCGGCCAAGGCGGCTCCGTTAACGAAGTGTTACCAGAGATTGTTGAGGTGCGCGCCCGCGGTCGCGTCGATGACCGCCCCGGTGATCGACGAGGCGCGCGGCGAGCAGAGGAACGCGACCACGTCGGCGATCTCGCCGGGGGTGGGGATGGCGCGGGTGGCGCAGGCGCGCTCCAGGCGGGCGCGGGCGTCGGGGTCGCCGGCGAGGCGACCCTGCAGGCGCTCGGTGTCGGCGAACGAGATCGACACCACGTTGGCGGTGATGTTGCGGCGCGAGTAGTCGAGCGCGATCCCGCGGCACAGGCCCTCGAGCGCGGCCTTGCCCGCGGCGTAGAGGGTGCCGCCGGAGACCCCCGTGCGCGCCGCCACGCTGCCGAGCGCGACGATGCGGCCGAAGCGAGCCTCCAGCATCTCTCCCAGGACGCGCGTGCAGAGCGCCACCGCGGAGCCGAGGTCCACCGCCAGGAAGCGGGCCGCCTCGTCGTCCTCCACGTGCTGCAGCTTGCGCGGCTGGTAGAGCGCCGCCGCCCCGAGGACCACCAGGGTCGGCGGGCCGAGGTCCGTGCGCAGCCTGGCGAGCGCCTGGTCGAGCGCGCCGAGGTCGGTGACGTCGAGCGGCAGCGCCAGCGCCCGTCGCCCGAGCGCGCGCACCTCGGCGCAGACCGCCTCCAGCTCCGCGGGGGTGCGCGACATCACCGCGACGTGCGCGCCCTCCCGCGCGAGCGCGAGCGCGCAGGCCCGCCCGAGGCCGCGGCCGCCGCCCACCACCAACGCCACCCGATCGCCGAGCCCGAGCTCCATCTCCGAGACACTACCCTTCAGGCGGCGTCTGGTACCATCGGAGGCATGGCGGCAGTCGTGGTTGGACCGATCGCGGGCGTGGGCATCCTCGGCGCAGGCACCGCCTTTCCCGCGCGCACGCTCGACAGCCTCGAGGTCCTGCGCGCCATGCCGCAGGCCGCGCGGCGGGGCTCTGCTGGGCCCGGCGGAGGGGCTCCCGACGACGAGCAGCTCCGCTTCGCCGCCGAGGCCCTGCGCGAGAGCCTCGGCCTCTGGAAGCGGAGCTGGGCCCACCTGCCGGGGACGCCGCTCGACCACTCCGCCGAGGAGACCACGCTCGACCTCTCCCTGCGGGCCGCCCGCGCGGCCCTCTCCGACGCGGGGCTCGAGCCGGCCGACGTCTCGCTGGTGCTGTCGTGCACCTCCACCCCGCACCGGATGACCTCGACGCTCTCGGCGGCGGTGGGCAGCGGGCTCGGCGCGCGCGCGGCCTGCATCGACACCCGCACGGGCTGCTCGGCCGGGCTCTTCGCGCTCACCACCGCGGCGCTCTACGTGAGCGCGGGCGCGACCGGAGAGGGGGTCGCGCTGATCACGGGCGCGGAGACGTTCTCAAAAGTCTTGCCGCCGCAGAGCCGCATCGCGCAGCTCTCCCTGGGCGACGGCGCGGCCGCCCTGGTCGTCGGCCGCAAGGAGGGGGCGGCGCTGCTCTCGGCGCTCCTCGAGACCGACGGGTCGCTCGGCCGCCTGATCACCACCGACGGCGCGCTGCCGCCCACCCAGGGCGAGCTGGAGCGCGGCGGTTACCTGCTCTCGGGCGCGCCCGACGAGCTGCTGCAGATCGTCCCCGGCAAGTACCTCGCCGCGCTCTCGGCCGCCTTCGCGCGCGCCGGCGTCGATGGCGCGCGGCTCGACCTCTACGTGCCGCACCAGACGAGCGCGTCGCTGATCGCCGCGGTCTGCGAGCAGGCCGGCATCCCGGCCGCGCGCGCGTTCGTCAACGTGGCCGAGCACGCCAACATCGGCAGCGCGGGGTGGATGGCCGCGCTCTGCGAGGCGCGGGCGGCCGGGCGCTGCCAGGATGGTGCGCTGGTGGGCCTCGCGGCGGTGGGCGGCGGCATGTCCTGGGGCGCCGCGGTGCTGCGGTGGTGAACTCGGCCCCGGTCCTCGCGACTCCTCCAGCGCACTCGCTGCCAGGCCTGCGCCGGCTCTTCGCCGACGGCGCGCCCTACCACCCGCAGGCGTGCGCGCTGGTCTGCGCCAACGCCGAACCGATCACCTATGCGGCGCTCGCCGCCGCCGTGGAGAAAGCCGCGCAGACGCTGGCTGGGCTGGGCGCCGGTCCGAGCGGCGCGGTGGGCGTGGCCGAGTCGGAGCCCTGCGGCTTCCTGGTCGCCGCGCTCGCGGTGCTGGAGTGCGGCGCGGCGCTGCTCCCGCTCGACGCGCGGCCCGGCGCTCCCGCCTGGGAGCCGCTCGCCACCCGCAGCCGCGCGCGGATCGTCATCACCGAGGCCGAGCCCGACGGCGCGCTCTCGGTGGCCTTCCTCGAGCCCGCGCCTTCCTGGACCCCCCTCGACCCGCGCTGCGGCCTCTTGCTGTTCACCTCGGGCTCGTCGGGCGCGCCCAAGGGGGTGCTGCTCGGCCGCGCCGGGCTGGCAGCCAACATCGACGCCATCCTGGGATATCTGCCGGTACGCGCTGCTCCTAGGACGGCGATAGTTCTGCCATTGATCTACGGATATGCGCTGGTAGGCCAGGCGCTGGCGGGCCTGCGCGCTGGCGCGACCCTCTCGCTGCTCTCGGAGGTGCGCTTCCCCGCGCAGCAGCTCGAGGCGATGGCGCGCGATGGCGTGCAGGGCCTCAGCTCGGTGCCCGTCTCGCTGCGCCTGCTGGCGCGGGCCGCGCTCGAGCTTCGCGCCGAAGGCCAGGACGAGAGCACTGGCGCGATCCCCAAGCTCGCCTACGCCGCTTCGGCCGGCGCGCCGCTCGACGCCGCCACCTGCGACCTGCTCCGCCGCGCCTTTCCGCAGGCCCGCCTGTTCAACCAGTACGGCCTCACCGAGGCCTCGCCGCGGGTCGCGTACTGCAGCGACGACCACCCCCGCTTCGCCGAGGGGGCGCTGCTCCCGATCGCCGGCGTCACGCTCGCCATCGACGACGGCCTCGGGCACCCGCTCCCGGCCGGGCAGGAGGGCCACCTCCTCGTCCGCGGGCGCTCCACCATGCTGGGCTACCTCGACGACGAGCCCGCCACGCAGCGCGCGCTCCGGCCAGACGGCGCGCTGGTGACGGGCGACCTCGGCCACCTCGACGAAGGCGGCTGCCTCTTCGTCTCGGGCCGCGCCGACGGCGTGGTGAAGGTGGCCGGCGAGCGCGTAGGCGTGGAGGGGGTCGCCGAGCTGCTCCGGGGCGCGCCGGCCGTGCGCGACGCGGTGGTGGTGGCGCTGCCCGACGAGGCGCTCGGGGCGCGGCTCTTCGGCTTCGTCGAGGGAGACGCGGGCGCCGCAGATCAGGCGCGGCTGGCGGCGCGCCAGCTCTCGCCGGCGAAGCGGCCCGCGCAGATCACCCAGCTGGAGAAGCTGCCGCGCACGAGCAACGGGAAGGCCGATCTGGCGGCGCTGCGGGAGCTGGCGCAGCGCGGGCGGCCGGGGAGGCGGGGATGAGCGCCGGGGAGCTGGAGGCGACGCTGCGGGAGATCCTGGCGGCGCACCTCGAGGTGCCCGCGGGCGCGGAGGCGCCGCTGGACCTGCCTTCGCTGAGCCTCGTGGTGGTGGCGGAGGAGCTGGAGGCGCGGTTCGGCTTCGTGGTGGCGGCGCGGGAGCTGGTGGCGGCGAACTTCGGCTCGCTGGCCGCGCTCGTTGGATATTGCGGGCGCAAGACGGCGCGGTAGTCTCCCTGCGTGCCCCTGCGCGTCCTCGTCCCCAGCACCCTCGGCCGCGGCGTCCGGCTCACCTCGGTGGCCGCGTACCTTCCCCCGCTCGTCGTCACCAACGAAGACCTCGCCGCCCTCGGCGCGCCGCTCACGCCCGACGAGATGGTCCGCCTCTGCGGCATCCGGGAGCGCCGCTGGGCCGCTCCTGGCGTGGCTACCAGCGATCTCGCCGTCCGCGCCTGCAGCGCCGCGCTCACCGGGGCGGGGCTCGCTCCGGGCGAGATCGACCGCCTGATCCTGGCCACCGTCTCACCCGACCACCTCAGCCCCTCGGCCGCTTGCGTCGCGCAGGCCGCGCTGGGCCT
>JAYWAO010000535.1:0-8963 GCA_043782365.1 Deltaproteobacteria bacterium | reverse complement strand
CCGCCGCCGCCGCCGCCGCCGCCGCCGCCGAACCCAGCGCCGCCAGCCGCCGCGCCGCCCGCGCCGCTAGGGGGCGCGTCCATCAGGCTGGTCTTGATGCTGTCGATCAGCTTCACCACCAGCGGGAGCTTCGCGCGCTCGCCGCTGTCGATGGGCTTGAAGATGCGGTCGGAGATGTTCTCGGAGTTGGCGCCCTCGTACTCGATGGTGGTGTAGCCGAGCGTCTTGAGGTTGGCGATGATGCGGTCGGAGGTCGTGTAGCTCAGCTGGTAGACCTCCTGGCCGAGCGTGGACATGTCGCCGCTCTTGGCGCCGGAGCGCTCGGTGTCGATCATGGCCGCGAGGCTGTCCTTCAGCTGGCCGAGGTCGGGGTTGGCCTTCTTCCCGTTCGAGAGGTCCCAGCCGCCGACGAAGATGTCGTAGCCGCCGGACGGCGACGGCGAGAGGCCCACCAGCAGGCGCCGGCGTGCGGGCGCGCGCTTTCCGAAGAACATCTTCGAGTCCATCGAGTTCATCAGCGGGCCAGTGAACTCGGCGCCGGCCCCTTCCTCGGAGTAGTCGAGGCCGAGCACCAGGTTGAGCGCGACCTTCTGCACGAACTTCGCCGCCCGCGGCAGGTCGGCGTAGGGCGACCGCACCGAGAACGCGCTCGCGTCGGGCGTGAGCATCTGCGGCTTGGTCGGCTCGAGCGGACCCGACGCCGCTGAAGAGGCGCTTGGATCGGGAGGCGGTGCGTCCTGCGCGATCGTCGCGCCGGCGATGATGACGGCCGGCAGCGCAGCCCAGAGGGCGAAGCGCAGCGCGTGTCCGGGGAGGCGCACGCCGGAGCCAGAGGTGGGGTTCTTGCTGCGGTCGTGACGCGGACGAGAAGTCAGGTCCATGCGCGCGGGCCGTCCAGATATGAGGGTGGGGGTGGGCAAACGAATGAAGAGTGACCTTAGAACCTTGGTCACAAATTGGTCAAGGAACGAAAGGAAAACGCGCTGCAGCAGTGCAATCAGTTCACTGCGGCTGGTCTGGCTCGGTTCCGGGATTGACCGCGTATCGGAGCCCGCGGCCCTCCGCGTCGAAGACCACCGAGCAGAGCATCGAGCCGGGCGCGACGTAGTCATCGGGCTGCCACGGGCCCGAATAATGCCAGCGGCCAGTGCAGCCCGCCGGGTAGCAGAGCTCCTTGCCGGGGCCGCCCAACAGCGCAGGCGCCCGCAGCCGCGCCCCGGGCTCGTTGACGGCGGCCTTGGCGCAGGCGTCGCGGAACTCGCGGGGGGTGCAGACCTGCCGTGTGAGTCGGCACCTCGCGACGCCGCGCGCCGCCGACCACTCCCGCGCGGGGCGCAAGGCCACGCCGGCGCCGACGACCAGCCCGGCGATGACACCGGGCGCGACCAGCCCCCAGACCGCCCACACCAGCCGGCCGCCCGCGGTCTTCGAGATCAGCGCTCCGGCGACCGCGCCCGCCACCAGCCCGGCGCCTGCGCAGAGGAGGAGCCAGCGAAGCGCCGCGTCGCCCGTGGGCTGCGGCCCGTCGAGCAGCCGCGCAACCAGGGAGCCCGCTGCCAGCGCGGCCGCGGGGACCAGCAGCATCGCCACTGCGCGCCAAGGGAACGGCTTCGGAGGCACGGGCTGCGCCTCGGCCAGCAGCGCGGGATCGAGCGGCTTGCCGAAGAGGTGGTGCTCCGCGCTCCCACCGGGCTTGCCGGGCTGCTCAGCCATGGCCGCCACCCTGCCCTGCGCCCGGACCGCTGCCAGTCCCGGTGCCGGGCTCGTGGCTGCGCGGCTTCTTGTGGCCGAGGAACGGCGTCTCGAAGTTGTAGATCGCCTCGATGCTGACGTTGCGGAACCGCTCCGCCTGCAGGGCCATCTTGGAGACCTCCCAGCAGAACCCGCTGGGGTCCGAGAGCTCGAGCGCCTTGCGGCGCCGCTTGATCTCGCGCAGCACGGCGCGGCGCACCTCGCGCGGGTGGAAGAGGAAGCTGGAGGAGAACTGGTACTTGCCGCCCACGGGGATGAGGCGCGCCTCGAAGAGGTCGCCCTCCTCGAGGCCGGTCATCTGCTTCTTCTCGAGCACGTCGTAGTCGTCACCCGTAAAGCCGTCGCGCACCCGGACCATGCCGTCTGGCACCCGGCGCAAGAGGGTGCGGTGGCCCAGGTACGAGTAGAGGGAGAGCCGTGACCGGGTGGCGCCGACCAGCAGCTCCTTGTCGAAGATGGTCCCGCCCTTTTCCTGGAGGAACCTCTGCGCGGGCGACTGCAGGCCGAGGTCGCCCTGGGTGCGCCGGTCGAAGAGGTACCAGTTGAAGAAGCCCTGCATGCGCGCATCGAAGGATCGGTCGTCCTCGTGGACCTCGCCCCCCGTGCGGCCGAAGTACTCCTTCCTGGCCACGACGATGTCGTCGCCGAGGTGAGCGGACGACCACGCCAGCAGTTGGTCGATCAGCTGCTGGATCACTTCGCGGCGCCCTCGATCGTCTGCACGAACCGGCGGAAGAGGTAGCGCGAGTCGTGCGGACCCGGCGAGTCTTCGGGGTGGTACTGCACGGTGAACATCCTCGCGTCGCGCACCCGGATGCCCTCGACCGTGCCGTCGTTCAAGTTGATGTGGGTCACCTCTGCCTTGCCCAAGAGCGACTTCTCGTCGGCGGCGAAGCCGTGGTTCTGCGAGGTGAGGTCGATGTGGCCGCCCTCCAGCTCGCGCACCGGGTGGTTGGCGCCGCGGTGGCCGAACTTCAGCTTGTAGGTCTGCCCGCCCAGCGCCAGCGCGAGGATCTGGTGGCCGAGGCAGATGCCGAAGATGGGCACCTTGCCGAGCAGCGCCGCCGCGTTCTTGCCGGCGTCGGGCACCGCGGCCGGGTCGCCGGGGCCGTTCGAGAGCAGGACGCCGTCGGGCTGCCTGGCGAGGATCTCCTCGGCGGTGGTGCTCGACGGGACCACGGTCACCGCGCAGCCCTGATCGACGAGCTGCCGGAGGATGCCGCGCTTGACGCCGTAGTCGACCACGATGACGCGCTTGTCGGGAGGAGGCGGCGGCGCAGCGAGCCCGTCCGAAGAGAGCGTCCACTGGTAGGCCGTCTTGGTGGAGACCAGCGAGGCGAGGTCCTGCCCGTCCATGGTGGGCAGCGTCCGCGCGCGCTCGACCAGGGCCTTCGCCGACGCGCCGGTGGTGTCGATGATGCCGGGCTGCGCCCCCTCGCTGCGGAGGATGCGCACCAGCCGGCGGGTGTCGATCCCCTCGATGCCGACGATGCCCCACCGCTTGAGCCACGCGGGCAGCGCCTCTTCGGAGCGCCAGTTGCTGGGGCTGTGGCAGACGCGCCGGGCGATGAAGCCCGAGGCCATCGGCCGCGCCGACTGCTCGTCGCCGAGGTGGATGCCGTAGTTGCCGACCTCGCTGACGGTGAAGGTCACCAGTTGCCCGATGTAGCTCGGGTCGGTGAGGATCTCCTGGTAGCCCGTGTGCGCGGTGTTGAAGACCACCTCGCCAAGCGCCTGTGCCTCTCCGTCAGCGCCGCAGCTTTGGCCTTCGAACACCTCGCCGCACGCGAGCGCCAGCGTCGCCTTCTTCATCGGTGCTTCTCCTTCGAGCCTGCCGTTGCTGCTGCGTTTGCCGCCTTTTGCGCCGTATGGACCAGCTTGCCGTCGACGTAGGTCCGCTCCACCTGGCCCTTGAGGGTCCAGCCGAGGAACGGGCTGTTCTTGCTCTTGCTGTGGAGGCCGCGGGCGTCCACCGTCCAGCTCTTCTCGAGGTCCACCACGATCACGTCGGCCGGGGCGCCGACGGCGATCCGGCCGAGCGGCAGGCCGAGCACGCGCGCCGGGCCCGTGGTCATCCGCTCGACCGCCGAGAGCAGCGAGAGCTCGCCGGTGCGCACCAGCGAGAGGAGGAGCGGCAGCGCCGTCTCCAGCCCCACCACGCCGTTGGCGGCGCAGCCGAACTCCACCTGCTTGTCGAGCGGCCCGTGCGGCGCGTGATCGGTGGCCACCGCGTCGATGGTGCCGTCCGCGAGCGCGCCGACGACGGCCTGGCGATCGGCCTCGGACCGCAGCGGCGGGTTCATCTTCGCGTGCGTGTCGTAGGCGAGGCCCATCGGCGCGTTGGGATAGCCCGTCGCCGGCAGGCCCGCCACCGCTTCGTCGGTGAGCGTGAAGTGGTGGGGCGCGGCCTCGGCGGTGACCCGGACGCCGCGCTCTTTCGCAGCGCGGATCGCCCGCACCGAGCCCGCCGCCGAGACGTGGCAGATGTGCAGGCGGGCGCCGGTCATCTCGGCGAGCAGCAGGTCCCGCTCGACCATCACCACTTCGGCCGCGTTCGGGTACCCGGGCAGGCCGAGGCGCGTGGCCACCGGGCCCTCGTTCATCGCGAAGCCGGCCGAGAGGTTGAGGTCCTCGTCGTGGACGAAGATCGGCAGGTCGAGATCCCGCGCGTACTCGAGCGCGCGGCGCATCACGCCCGCGTTCATCACGGGCCGGCCGTCGTCGGTGAGCGCGACGCAGCCCGCGTCGGCGAGCTCCGCCGCGTCGGCCAGCGCCTCGCCCAGCGAGCCCCTGGTGATGGCGCCCGCGATCAGCACCTTGCAGAGCCCGGCCTCACGCGCGCGCGACTGCACGAGGCGCACGATGGCTGCGCTGTCGCAGACGGGCCTCGTGTTGGGCATCGCCACCACCGTGGTGACGCCGCCAGCGACCGCGGCGCGGCAGCCCGACTCGATGGTCTCCTTGCCCTCCTCGCCCGGCTCGCGCAGGTGCACGTGCAGGTCGACGAGGCCCGGCAGCACCAACTTGCCAGCGCAGTCGACCACCGTGCCCGAAGCCGCCTCGGCCGCGCTGGGAGCGGCCTCGCGCACCTCGGCGAACCTGCCCGCGCCGCCTTCGCCGAGCTCGAGGACGACCGTGCGCACGCCGTCGAGGTGGGTGGCCGGGTCGAGCACCCGTCCGCCCGCGAGGTAGATGCGGCTCATGGCGACTCCCCGGCCGGCAGGTCCGCGCGCAGGCAGAGCGCCAGCGCGGCCATCCGGACGGCGACGCCGCTGTCCACCTGGTCCATCACCAGCGAGCGGGGGCCATCGACGACGTCGCTGGCGATCTCGACGCCGCGGTTGACCGGGCCCGGGTGCAGCACCACCGCGTGCTCCGGGAGCCTCGCGACCCGCGCGGCGGTGATCGCCCAGCGGCGGGCGTAGTCGCGCTGGCTGGGCAGTCGCGCGTCGGCGATCCGCTCGGTCTGGATGCGCAGGGCCATCACCGCGTCGACGCCGTCGAGCACGCTGTCGAGCGAGTGGTGCACGGTGCAGCCGAGCTTCTCGATGCCCATTGGGAGGAGCGTGCTGGGCCCGGCCACGCGGACCTTGGCGCCGAGCTTGTTCAGGCAGTGGATGTTGCTGCGCGCGACCCTGCTGTGCGCGACGTCGCCGACGATGGCGATGGTCCGCCCCTGCAGCGAGCCGAACCGCTCTTGCAGGGTGAGCGCGTCGAGCAAGGCTTGGGTCGGGTGCTCGTGCGCGCCGTCGCCCGCGTTGATCACCGAGGCCTTCACCACCCGCGACATCTGCAGCGGCGCGCCCGACATCGGGTGCCGCACGATGAAGGCGTCGCCGCCCACCGCCTCGAGGTTGCGCGCGGTGTCGGCGAGGGTCTCGCCCTTCGAGACCGAGGAGCCCTCCTTCTGCAGCGAGAGCACGTCGGCGCCGAGCGCCCGGGCGGCGGTCTCGAACGACGAGCGCGTCCGGGTCGAGGCCTCGAAGAAGAGGGTGACGACCGTGCGCCCTGCGAGCAGGCCGCGCCGCGCGGGAGGCGGAGTCGAGACCGGACGTCCCGCCGGCAGCCCTGCAGCCGCGCGGGCCTCATGCGCCTCGCGGGCCTCACGCATCCGCGCCCGCTCGCCCTTGAAGCGGGCCGCGAGGCGCAGCACGGCGTCGATCTGGGCCGTCGCCAGGGATTCGATGTCGAGCAGGTGCCTGGGAAAGTCCACCGCCGGCTCCGTCAGACGCCGTGGAGGAGGCGTCGCGCGAAGTGCGGCGACAGGCCGGCGGCGAGGATCTTCTGGGACGCCGTCTCCGCGTCGTACGGCACGCGGTGGAACTCGACGGTCTGGGTCTGGTCGTCCCAGACGCCGAAGCAGGCGCGGGGGTCGTAGTCGCGGGGCTGCCCGCACGAGCCGATGCTGCAGAGGTAGGTGTGGTCGGGGTCGATGTGCACCCGCTCCTGCCAGACGTCCTGCACCGGGTTGCCCAGCAGGAACGCCCGCTGCAAGTGCGAGTGGCCGATGAAGGTCAGGTGGTACAGGCGAGCCGCCCGCTGCACCAGATCCTCGGCCTGCTCGAGCGCGAAGACGTACTCGAACGCAGAGGGCTCTCGCGGAGAGCCGTGGCCGTACATCACCGGCCCCTCGGGCCGCGAGTAGACGAGGCCCTTGAGCCAGGCGAGGTTCTGCACGGTGAGCGTCGAGGCGGTCCAGTCGAGGACCTCTCGCGCGGCGGCGTAGTAGTAGCTGTAGTCCATCCTCCCCGCGACGGCCGCGTCGTGGTTGCCGAGCACGGTGAACTCGCACTTGGTCCGGACGAGGTCGCAGCAGGCGTTCGGCTCGGCGCCGTAGCCGACGGTGTCACCGAGGCAGACGTACCGGTCCACCGACTGCCCCTCGGCGGCCTCGAGCACCGCGGTGAGCGCCTCGAGGTTGGCGTGGATGTCGGTGAGGATGCAGGTCCTCAATGGCGCTCCCCGAGGTGAAGGTGGCGTTCACTACACCGCTCCGCCAGCGGCGGCAAGACCGGGAACATGACCTAGCCCAACTCGGGCAGTTCGTCGAAGTGGCAAAGCGACCGCAGGGTACGAAATCGGGCCTGCACCTGCGCAAGCGTCAGGTTCCGCAGGCGATCCACCGAGAACTGCTCGACGGTGAACGAGGCCACGGTCGAGCCCATCGCCACCGCCTGCTTGAGCGCGGGCAGCTCCTTGTTGCCCAGCCGGTCGAGCAGGCCGAGGAAGCCGCCCGCGAACGAGTCGCCGGCGCCCGTGGGGTCGAGCACGTCGGCCACCGGGAAGGCCGGCGCATGAAACGTCTCGTCGGCGGAGCAGAGGAGCGCGCCGTACTCGCCGCGCTTCACCACCACCGTGCCCACGCCCATCCGGAGGATGGCCCGCGCGGCCTTGATGACGTTGGCCTCGCCCGCCAGCTGCCGGGCCTCGCCGTCGTTCACCATCAGCACGTCCACCCTGGGGAGCAGCGCCAGGAGCGTCGCGCGCTTGCCCGTGATCCAGTAGTTCATCGTGTCGGCCGCCACCAGCTTCGGGCTCTTCACCTGGTCGAGCACGCGCAGCTGCAGGGCCGGGTCGATGTTCCCGAGGAACACCTCGGTCGCCGCGCGCGCCTCCGGCCCGAGCTTGGGGTCGAAGTCGGCGAAGACGTTGAGCTGCGTGTCGAGCGTCTGCGCGGCGTTCAGGTCGAAGCCGTACTTTCCCGACCAGCGGAAGGTCTTGCCATGGACCTTCTCGAGGCCCGTCAGATCGACGCCGCGGTCGCGGAGGAACTGCAGCTGCTCGAGCGGGAAGTCGTCGCCGATGACGCCGACCACCGACACCTTGGTGAAGAGCGAGGCGGCGGCCGAGAAGTAGGTGGCGCTCCCGCCGAGCGCGTCCTCGCGCTTGCCGAAGGGGGTCTCGACTGAGTCGAGCGCGACACTGCCGACGACGAGGAGGGACATCGGGGCTACTCCGTTCTGGTGCGCGAACTTGAAGAGATCGGCTGCAACCGCGCTTCGTTTGAGTGAGTGCTTCTACGCAGGCGCCGGATACCGGCCGCGCAGCAGCAGCGCGTACTTCTCTCGGGCGGCCTGCGGGATGCAGGCCGGCGAGGTCATCACCGCGCTGTCGAGGGCCCGGGAGCAGCCGTCGCGCTCCTCGCCCAGCCGGCCCGCGGCGAGCGCGGCGTTGCGGATCACCTGGCGGGCCACCTCCACGTTCTTCTGCATGGTGGCGACGACCGCCTCGACGGTGACCGCTTCGTGCGAATCATGCCAGCAGTCGTAGTCGGTCGCCAGCGCCAGGGTCGCGTAGCAGAGCTCCGCCTCGCGGGCGAGCTTGACCTCGGGCAGCGCGGTCATGCCGATGACGTCGATGGCCCACGAGCGGTAGAGGAGGCTCTCGGCGCGCGTCGAGAAGTGCGGGCCCTCGATGCACAGGTAGGTGCCGCCGGCGTGCACGGTGGCGCCCGCCGAGAAGCAGGCCGCCTCCAGGTGCTTGCGGAACGCGCGGCAGGTCGGGTCGGCGAACCCGACGTGGGCCACCACGCCCTCGCCGAAGAAGCTGCGCGGCCGGTCGACGGTGCGGTCGATGAACTGGTCCACCAGGACGAGGTGCCCGGGCGCGATGTCCTCGCGCATCGAGCCGACCGCGCTCACCGAGACGAGGTGCGTGACGCCCAGCTGCTTCATCCCGTGGACGTTGGCGCGGTAGTTGATCTCGCCAGGCGTGAAGCGGTGGCCGACGCCGTGCCGGGGGAGGAAGACCAGCCGCGTGCCCGCCAGCTCGCCGGTGACGTAGGCGTCGCTCGGCGCGCCGAACGGCGTGGTGATCAGCTCACGCTGCACGTGCTCGAGGCCGGGCAGGTCGTACAGACCAGAGCCGCCGATGACGCCGATCACGGGACGAGCCACGGTGCCTCCCTGAAGCCAAGTCAAGTCGCAGAAACGAAAGCGCGGCGGTGTCGCACGGGGCGGCGTTGCGCGTCAATGGGCCAGGAGTGCTGCGGGTGCAGATCCTTGCAGTAGGGGCTGGCGGGCGGCGCGCGAAACGGGGCACCTTCAACCTGGCGGCCGTGACGTTGACGTTGACGTTGACGTTGACGTCTACGTCTACGACGGAGGTTGGCCCCGATCGCGTGGAACTGCACCCGAGGGCCGCTACTTCTTCGCCGGCACCAGCGACCGCGAGTACGGGTGGCGCACGTCGGTGCCGCGGACCATGAAGAT
>JAYWAO010000534.1:0-3244 GCA_043782365.1 Deltaproteobacteria bacterium | reverse complement strand
TGAAAGATGGGCACCAGGGTGCGGGTGACGCCGCGCTGGCCGGAGCGCCCGCGAGGTCTGGTGACGCCGCGCCTGCAGTGGGCGGCCGTTTGCTGGATCCCGGCCGGGATCGGCGCTACAGATACCGGCTCTCCAAGTCTTCGCGCGAGGTCTTCAGATGGCGATGCTGCAGGAAGTGGCTGGCGGACAGGCAGCGGGACAGAAGCCCGAGCAGCTCAACGCGCTCCTCGGCAAGGGAAGTTCCTTCGAGGGCAAGCTGCTCTTCGAGGGCAACGTCCGCATCGATGGGAAGTTCACCGGCGAGATCATCTCGACCGACACGCTGATCATCGGCGAGGGCGCCGAGGTGAAGGGCGAGATCCAGGTCGGCTCGCTGGTGATCGTCGGCGACTTCAACGGCAACGCCAAGGCGATCAAGTCGATCGAGCTGCGCGCGCCCGCCAAGGTCCGCGGCGGGCTCACCACCGCCTCGATCGTCATCGAGCGGGGCGTCTTCTTCGATGGCACCTGCAAGATGGACACGGGCTCCGAGGCCGCCTCCAAGCCGCCCGCCAGCGCCCCCAACAAGAAGTAGCCCCACGAAGTAATACACGTACATCACTCCGCCGGGACTCTCCCCCGCGGGGCCCGCTGCCGGGCCGAGGTGCGCACGCTCCTCAAGCTGGTAGTGCGTGCCGAGACGTGCTCGACGTCCACGGTGGAGGGCAGGGTGAAGCTGCGCATGAACGAGCCGTGCCAGCGCTCGACGCGGGTGTAGCCGCGGCCCTTCTCGTCCTTCTCCTCCGCCTCGATCTTCCGCTCACCGGTCAGGGTCGGCGTGTTGCCCTCGACGCGGATGTCGACATCCTTGTCGGCGACCTCGGGCAGCTCCACCTTGAGCAGGATCCCCGAGTCGTCGCACCTGCCGGGGAGTCCCGAAAGCAGGTTCCCCTCATGTGGCATCGGGCGTAGGCTTTGCGGCTGCGGACGCCAAGCCCTGCGCGGGCGGGCGCCCGGCCGCTCAAGTGTAATACCGGAGGCCCGCCGTGAAGGACCGTTTCCAGATCTTGCAGAACGCGCTGCTCTTCGGCGACGTCCCCGAGGTGGAGGTCGACCAACTGGTGCGGCTGGTCCGCTCGGTGGACCTGCCGATGGGCGAGACCTTCACGGTGCGCGGGCAGCCGCTGCCCGGGATGGTGCTGGTCGAGGCAGGCTGCCTGGAGGTGCTGCTCGACTCCTCGCCCATCTGCTCGCTCTCCCCCGGCTCGCTCTTCGCCGAGGACGCGCTGGTCTGGGACTCGCCGGCCCCGGCCTCGCTGCGGGCCGCCCTGCCCAGCAAGGTGGGGCTCCTCGAGCGCAAGGCGGTGCTGCGCGAGGTGGCGCGGCTCCCCGGGCTGCGCGCGGCGCTCGAGCAGGCCTACCGCCGCCGCGTGCTGGCAGCGCGCCTCTACCAGGTGGACCTCTTCCAGGTGCTCAGTCCGCAGACCCGGCTCAAGCTGCTCGAGCGCTTCCAGGTGGTGGACATCCCGGGCGGCTCGGTGCTGGCGCGCGAAGGGGAGCTGGGAGACGCGTTCTACGTGATCCGCGAGGGCGAGGCGGTCTTGCACCTGCCGCCCGTCGAGAGCGATCCGCTGGCAGGCCCGCTCGCCGGGCAGGACCCAGACGCCACCAAGGTCCCCACCACCGCGACGCTGCGGGTGGGCGACTACCTCGGCGACACCATGCTGGTGGACGACCAGAAGCCCCACGGCGCCACCGTCTCCACCGACTACGACCTGCGCGTGATGAAGCTCGAGCGGGCGCACTTCCTCGCCACCCTGCAGTCGACGCCGGGCCAGCTCGACGAGGCGATGGCGGCCTACCGGCGCCGCAGCGAGAGCATCCTTTAAAGCTGCTACCGCGGCGCGGGTAGGACCGAACGCCACACCCCGCAGACGCGCCGCGGCACCCCGGGGCAGATCCCGTTTGACCCCTCAGTAGGCCCATGCTAGTAAGCCGCGACTTTTGACCTGGACGGGTTCTTCCACCCCGTCTCTCCGCGGGGTTCACTCGTGCTCGAATCCAGCGTCGCCCGCCGGTATGCCCGGGCGCTGTTCTCCCTGGCGCAAGAGGCTGGCGCTGGCTCGATCGACGCGGTCTCGGGCCAGCTCGCCGCCTGCGCGCAGGCGCTCTCTGCGCCCGACGCCACCGAGGCCCTCCTCGCTGCGGGCACGCCGTCCGCCCGGCAGAACGCCGCGGTCGACTCGCTCGCCGCCAGCCTCGCGCCGCTGGTCGTCTCGTTCCTCAAGCTCCTCGTCGAGCGCCGCCGGTTTGATGGGCTGCCGCAGATCGCCTCGGCTTTCTCCGCGATGGTCGATGACGCGCAGGGCAGGCTGCAGGCCACCGTCACCGCGGCGCAGCCCCTCTCGGACCAAGACCTCGCCCGCGTGCAGCAGGCGCTGGCGAAGGCCACGGGCAAGACCATCACGCTGTCGGCGGCGGTCGATGCCTCCCTCCTCGGCGGCCTGACCGCTGACGTCGGCGGCGTCCTCTACGACGGCTCGATCAAGACCCAGCTCGCCAGGCTGCGCGAGTCGCTCAAGGCTTAGTTCTTCCGCTAGAAACCGTTTCGGACACCGCACCCAGCACCACGCGCCACACCGGAGACGAGAGCATGCAGATCCGCGCCGATGAGATCAGCCGCATCCTCCGCGAGCAGATCCAGGCCTTTGGCAAAGAGGTCCAGGTCACCGAGACCGGCACCGTCCTCAGCACCGGCGACGGCATCGCCCGCGTCCACGGCCTCGCCAACGTGATGGCCGGCGAGCTGGTCGAGTTCCCCTCCGTCCCGGGCCTGCAGGGCCTGGTGCTGAACCTCGAAGAGGACTCGGTCGGCGTGGCGCTGATGGGCGACCAGACCAAGCTGCGCGAGGGCGCGCAGGTCAAGCGCACGGGCACCATCGCCGACGCCCCGGTCGGGCCGGCCACCGTCGGCCGCGTCGTCAACGCGCTCGGCGAGCCGATCGACGGCAAGGGCCCGATCGTCACCGAGCACCGCCGCAAGATCGAGGTCAAGGCGCCCGGCATCGTCGCCCGCGAGTCGGTGAAGGAGCCGATGCAGACGGGCATCAAGGCGATCGACGCGATGATCCCGATCGGCCGCGGCCAGCGCGAGCTGATCATCGGCGACCGCCAGACCGGCAAGACCGCGGTGGCGATCGACGCGATCATCAACCAGAAGGGCCTCAACGTCTTCTGCATCTACGTCGCCATCGGCCAGAAGCAG
>JAYWAO010000533.1:0-3244 GCA_043782365.1 Deltaproteobacteria bacterium | reverse complement strand
CTCGCACTCGCCGGCGGTGATCTCGCAGCCGAGCACGCTCGAGACGCGCGCGGGCCGCACGGTGATCTGCGCGAGCGGGCGCGGCGCCGGGTACACGTCGATCACGCCGGGCACGACCTGGCCGCCGGAGAGCCGGGCGATCAGCTCGGCGCAGACGTCGAGCGCGAGCCGGGCGCCCTGCTCGTCCGCGCCCTTCTCGAAGCGGATCGACGCTTCGGTCTTCAGCCCCAGCCGCTTCGAGGTGCGGCGGATGCCCGAGGGCTCGAACCAAGCGCTCTCGAGCAGCACGCGCACGGTGCCATCGGACACCTCGCTGGTGAGCCCACCCATCACGCCCGCGAGCGCCACGGGCCGCTCGCCGTCGCAGATCAGCAGCTCGTCGCTGGTGCAGGCGCGGTCCTGGCCGTCGAGGGTCTTCATCACTTCACCCTCGGCCGCGCGGCGCACGACGATGCGCGCGCCGCGCACCTGGTCGAGATCGAACGCGTGCAGCGGGTGGCCGAGCTCGAGCAGCGCGAGGTTGGTGGCGTCGACCACGTTGTTGATCGCGCGCACGCCGCAGGCGCGGAGGCGCTCCTGCAGCGCGAGCGGCGAGGGTCCGATCTTCACCCCCTCGATCACCCGTGCGAGGTAGCGGGTGCACCGCTGCGCGTCCTCGATCTCCACCTTGGCCATGGCGTGCACGAGCGCCGCGGGATCGCCCTTCTCCACTCCCAGCACGGGCGCGGGCGTCCGCAGCGGGACCCCAAGCAGCGCCGCGAGCTCGCGGGCCACCCCCAGGTGCGAGAGCGCGTCGGGGCGGTTCGGCGTGACGTTCACCTCGAAGACGGTGTCGGGCAGGCCGAGCAGCGACTCGACGGAGACCCCGAGCTTCGCGTCCTTCGAGAGGTGCAGGAGGCCCGCGTGGTCATCGGAGAGGCCCAGCTCGCGCGCCGAGCAGAGCATGCCGCTCGACTCGTTGCCGCGCAGCTTCGCCTGCTTGATCACCATCCCGCCGGGCAGCACCGCGCCGATGCGGGCGAGCGGCACCACGTCGCCGGCCGCGTAGTTGTCCGCGCCGCAGACCACCTTCCACACCTGCGTGCCGTCGTCGACGTCGCAGAGCGAGAGGTGGTCGGACCCCGCGATCGGGGCCCGCACCAGCACCTTCGCCGCCACCACGCCCGCGGGCGCACCAGGAGCAGGCGTCTGCACGGGCAGGCCGCGCTCCTCGCGCCCCTCGATCTCGAGGCCCGCGGCGGTGAGCCGCGCGGCGACCTCGGTCGCGGAGAGGGAAGTCGGGCAGAGCTCCTTGAGCCAGTTGAGCGAGATCTTCATCACGACCTTCTTTCGATACTTTCGGTAGCGCCTAGAACTGCTCGAGGAACCGCACGTCGTTCTCGAAGAGCGACCGCAGGTCGTCGATCCCGTGCCGCAGCATCGCCAGCCGGTCGATGCCGACGCCGAACGCGTAGCCCGTCACCTTCTCCGGGTCGTAGCCGCTCATGCGGAGCACGTCGGGGTTGACCATGCCGCTGCCGAGGATCTCCAGCCAGCCGGTCCCCTTGCAGAGCCGGCAGCCCTTGCCGCCGCACGCGGCGCACGACACGTCCACCTCGGCCGAGGGCTCGGTAAAGGGGAAGTAACTGGGCCGCAGCCGGGTCTTGGTGCCCGGGCCGAAGAAGCCCTTCATGAACGCGTCGAGCGTGCCGCGCAGGTGGGCCATCGAGAGGCCCTCCTCGATGTGCAGGCACTCCACCTGGTGGAACATCGGCGTGTGGGTGATGTCCGAGTCGCAGCGGTAGACCTTGCCGGGCGCGATGATCCGCACGGGCGTCTTCTGCGAGAGCATGGTGCGCACCTGCACGGGGCTGGTTTGCGTGCGCAGGAGCAGGCCGTGCTGTCTGGCCGCGGAGGGCGGCGCGCCGGGCGGCGGGGCCGGGAGGGTGGCGCCGTCGAGGTAGAAGGTGTCTTGCATGTCGCGCGCCGGGTGGTCGGCCGGCAGCGCGAGCATCTCGAAGTTGTAGAGATCCCACTCCAGCTCGGGGCCCGTCGCCAGGTGGAAGCCGAGCCGCGCGAAGATCTCGATGATGTCGTCCATCGCCTGCGAGACCGGGTGGCGGCGGCCGCGGCGGTGCGGGACTCCGGGCAGGGTGACGTCGAGCTTCTCGCGGCCGAGGTCTTCGAGCAGCGCCTGCTGGGTGACGCTCTTCTGCGCCTGCTCGAGGGCCGCCTCGATGCCGGCCTTCACGCGGTTGACCAACTCGCCCGCGCGAGGACGGTCCTCGGCGGGCAGCTTGCCCATGCCGCGGAGGATCGCGGAGAGCGAGCCCTTCTTGCCGAGGTACTTCACCCGGGCCGCCTCCACCGCGGCGCCGTCCCGCGCCGCCGAAAGCTCGGCCTGCGCCGCTGCCAAGAGCCCGTTCAGTTCGTCGAACATCGTCCGCCTCCGGAAGTCCCTGCTGCGCGCGAACTACAGACCTACGAAGCGAAACAGGGCCGCGCCGTATCGCTCGGCGCGGCCCCGTTCGCTCTACAACGACTTCGCGAAACGCTTAGGCCGCCGCCTGCTTGGCGATGGCCGTAAACGCTGCCGGGTCGGCGATGGCGAGGTCCGCCAGCACCTTGCGGTCGAGCGCGATGCCGTGCTTCTTCAGGCCGTTGATCAGCCGCGAGTACGACACGCCGTTCATCCGGGCGGCCGCGTTGATGCGGGCGATCCAGAGCGAGCGGAAGTCCCGGCGGCGCACGCGGCGCGACCGCGTGGACTGCATCATGGAGCGCTCGACGGCGTCGTTGGCCCGCTTGTAGCAGCCATTGCGACGACCGCGGAACCCCTTGGCCATCTTCAGTACGCGGTTGCGACGACGACGAGCTTTAAACCCACGCTTGACGCGCATTGCTGTCTCCTCTCCACCACCGGTTGTCCGGAGGCCCGCCGCGGGCGAAGGTTTTACTTTGCGGCGTGTGTGGATGTTGCTGGTGCTCACGAACCCTTCTCAGGGTCCGCTCACTGCGAGAACGCTGCTACTGCGACGCTACTACTATTTCGGCAGACCGTACGGGAGCGCCTTCTTGAGGTGCTTCTCGTCGCGCCGCTTGAGCAGCACGCCGCCACGGAGGCTGCGCTTGCGCTTGCGGCTCTTGGAGAGCGTCAGGTTGTGGCGCCGGTTGGTCTTCTGCGCCTTGATCTTGCCCGTCCCGGTGCTGCGGAACCGCTTCACCGCGGAGCGCTTGGTCTTCAACTTCGGCATGGTGTCTCTCT
>JAYWAO010000532.1:0-3247 GCA_043782365.1 Deltaproteobacteria bacterium | reverse complement strand
GGTGCTGCGCGGCTACCTCACGGGACCGGGCGGCAAGCCATACGGGTCAACGGGCCTCGTCGTCAATTGCCCGATCGTCCAGCGCCTGCTCTAGCGCGCCGCCCTTCCACACCCAACCTTCAACGCCAAAGGCAACTCCAATGAAACTCTCAATCACGCTCTGTCTTCTCGCCCTCACCGCCGCCTGTTCTCAAGGCAGCACCTCCGCCACGCCCGCCGCCGAGCTCTCGCCCATCTGCGCGCCGCAGAAGGTCGGGTCGCTGAATGGCGGCGCCGTGACCGGTTCCGAGATCAACCCCGCTCCGCCGTCGATCGGCGCGGACGTCCCGGCCGGCTACTTCGGTCCGGCGCCCTCCACGGTGAATCCGAAGCTGGTGGGACCAGTGCTCCTGCTCAAGGCGGGCACGGTCGATCTCGAGGCTCTCACCGTCACCCTCCCGCTCTACCAGGGCCGGCTCGGGGCGACCGGCAAGCCGGTGTGGTTCATCCTCACCGACACCGACGACAAGGAGAACGCCGCCGCGCTGGGGCTGAACTTCTCGGCCAAGCTCGCTTACGCCTACTCGCCCGGCAAGAAGGGGACGAGGACGGGCACGGTCGACAACGAGGGCACGATCGTCTTCGACCAAGGCACCGTCGACTTCTCTCCGGTCCACAAGGTCACCAAGGGCACGACCACGCCGTTCCCGCCCGGCGAAGCCGTGCCTGGCTCCGTGGGCGACGCTGACTACAGCCCGGTGGTGAAGCTGAGCAATGCGGGCGGCCACACCTACAACGCGCCGGTGCTCGCCTTCGACGTGCCTGCCGACACGCTGGCCGGGTTCTGCACCAGCCCCGCCGACCACGCCCTCGTGCACGACAAGGTCGTCAAGATCTGCCGTGGGCCGGGCGGTGAGGACAACTTCACCGTCACGCTCAGCCTCACCCTGGGCTTCAGCTTTGGCCGCCCGGTCGTCTATCTGAGCACCGAGTCGAGCGACGAGGTCGCCGCCACGCTCGAGGGCGCGACCTTCGCGCCCGGTCTGCGCGACATCACCGTGGGCCGCGACGACAGCGCCTTCAGCGCCGTGGAACGCCTCTTCGCGGTGGTGAACGGGCCGCAGAACCTGAGCCCGACCGAGGTGAACCCGCAGCGCCAGGGGTTCTACAGCGCCCTCTCGGATGGCCGGGGCCCCCTCAACGTGCTCGGCGGCCTGCCCACCATCGCCACCGACTACAGCCCGCTCTGGGACGTCAACCTCGTGGAGTGGACCGCGGGCGCCATCGCCAAGGGCTACCGCGCGCGCGTGAACGAGGAGTTCCAGATCTTGGGGCTCGTCAGCCGCGGCTTCCTCACCGGGCCCGGCGGGAAGGCCTTCGGCTCGACGGGCATCATCGTCAACTGCCCCATCGTGCAGCGGCTGCTGTGAGCTGAGGAAGACCCGGCGAGCGCTGGTGCTCCCAGCGCTCGCTCCCGCCCGTCGAATCACCTTCAAAGTCCATCCAACCCGAAGATACCGAGAGTCCAAACATGAAGACCCCTGGCTATTACGTCACTGCAGAGCTCCGCACCAAGGACCCGAGCCGCATCGCCGAGACGAAAGCGGCGCTCGGCGAGCTGTGCACGCCAACCCGTGAAGAGAGCGGCTGCTCCATGTTCGTCGTGCACCACGACGCGCGCACGCCGACCCGCTTCCTGCTCTGGGAGTGCTGGGACGACGAGGCCGCCCAGAAGCTGCACATGAGCCTGCCCCACACCAAGGCCTTCCTGCAGCGAGACCTCATCGAAGTCCTGCAGTTCTTCCAGACCGAGGTGGTCGCGCCGCCGGGGCGTGCCTGACCCAATGAGCGCTTGGTGGGACTCTACGACTGCTCGTGGGAGCGGATCGGCGGACGCACCAAGCCGAGGCGCTTGATCATGCTGCGCAGGGTGTTGGGATGGAGACCGAGGACGTCGGCTGCTCCCCGGGGTCCCTCCACCACCCAACGCGCTGCCTCGAGCGTCCGGAGGAGGTGCGCGCGCTCGACTGCCTCCAACGTGGTTGGGGCAGCGCCCGCTCCGGGCGCGCGCTGCCCGCCAAGGAGCTCCGGCTCGAAGTCGACGACGGGCCCGCGTGAGAGGATGGCCGCGCGCTCGACGACGTTCTGGAGTTCGCGCACGTTGCCCGGCCAGTCGTAGCTCGTGAGGTGGGCCATCGCCCTCGCGCTCACCCGCTCGAGCGGCTTGGCCAGCTTGTGGGCGAGCCTGCCGAGCAGGAACGAGGTGAGCAGCGGGATGTCCGCGCGCCGCTCCCGCAGCGGAGGCACGCTGAGCGGAAAGACGTTGAGCCGGTACATGAGGTCGGCCCGGAAGCGGCCGGCCGCGACGGCCGCCTCGAGCGGGCGGTTGGTGGCGGCGATCACCCGCACGTCCACCCGCACCGTGCGGCTGGCGCCGACGGGCTCGAACTCCTGCTCTTGGAGCACCCGCAGCAGCTTCACCTGGATCTCTGGCGGCAGCTCCGACACCTCGTCGAGAAAGAGAGTTCCGCGGTCGGCCAGCTCGAAGCGGCCGACCCGGTTCTGCACCACCCCGGTGAAGGCGCCCTTCACGTGGCCGAAGAGCTCGCTCTCCACCAGCCCCGGCGGAATGGCGCCGCAGTTGACCTTGACCAACGGCCGGTCCTTGCGGCCGCTGCGCTGGTGGATGGCCCGCGCGAACAGCTCCTTGCCCGTGCCCGTCTCGCCGGTGAGCAGCACGGTCGAATCGGTGGGCGCCACGCTCTCCACCTTGCGCAGCGCCTCCAGCAGCGAAGGGCTACGGCCGACGATCTCCTCGAAGTTGTGCTCGGCGCTGATCTCCTCGCGCAGGTAGGCGTTCTCGCGCTGCAGCCGGGTCTTCAGCGCGGCGATCTCCTCGTACGCCTGGGTGTTGGCGACGGCGAGGGCGACCTGGTTTGCGACCTCTTGCAGGAACGCTACGTGCGAGGTGCCGAAGGAGTCGGGCGTGTAGCTGCCCAGGCTGAGCGTCCCGAGGCAGCGCCCTTCCACCAGGAGCGGCACGATGCAGAAGCACTTCGAAGACGGCGCGCTGCCTGATGGTGTGCGTGCAGAACGACGTCTCGCGCGGCGCCGGGGCCAGCGAGAGGCCGTGGCTGCCCCGGATCCACACGCGGTCCGCGTCGACCAATGCGATGAACGCAAACGGGGCCTCGCAGGCGTGCGCCGCGAGCCGCGCGAGATCGTCGAAGGCCGGGTCGGGCGGCCGGTCGAGCACACCCATGGCCCG
>JAYWAO010000531.1:0-9018 GCA_043782365.1 Deltaproteobacteria bacterium | reverse complement strand
TGCAGCTCGGGCTCGGAGAGGTCGCCGAGCAGGAGCAGCAGGTCGTGCACGCCATCGACGGTGCGCGGCTTGTGCTCGGCGTCCAGCCGCTGCGCGCGGCGCTCGAACTCCTCGATCGCGTCTGCGTCGAGCAGCTCGCGCAGCTCCGCTTCCCCGAGCAGCTCGCGCAGCTGCGCCTGATCGACCGAGAGCGCCTGCGCGCGGCGTTCGGCCAGCGGCGCGTCGCCGTCGTAGATGAAGCTGGCGACGTAGCTGAAGAGCAGGCTGGAGGCGAACGGCGAGGGCGTGCGCGAGTCGACCGAGACGATCTTCAGGGTGCGCGCCTCGACCCGGCCGAGCAGCGCGACCAGCCCGGGCAGGTCGAAGACGTCGCGCAGCACCTCGCGGTAGGTCTCGAGCAGGAGCGGGAAGCTGCCGTACCGCTGCGCCACCGCGAGCAGCTCCGCCGACTTCTTGCGCTGCGCCCAGAGAGGAGAACGCCTTCCCGGGTGGCGGCGTGGGAGCAGCAGCGCGCGGCCCGCGTTCTCGCGGAACCGGGCGGCGAAGAGCGAGCCCTGGCCGACCACCTGGGTGACCAGATCCTCCACCTCGTTGGCAGCCGGGAAGAACAGCTCCACCGCGGGCGGCGCGCCGGCGTCGGGCACGCGGAAGACCATGCCGTCGTCGCCCCAGAGGATGTCCGCCTCGATCCCGCGCCCTTCGCGAAGCTGCGCCTGCACCGCGGTGGCCCACGGGGCGTGCACGCGCGCGCCGAACGGCGTCAGCACGCAGACGCGGATGTCGCCGACGTCGTCGTAGGTGCGCTCGACCACGATGGTGCGGTCGCTCGGGACCGCTCCCGTGGCCTCGGCCTGTTCGTGCAGGTAGGCGAGCAGGTTGCGCGCGGCCTTCTCGTCGAGGCCGTGCTCCTTCTGCAGGCGGCGGGTGGCCTTCGATGACGAATCGGTCACCAGCTCACGCGACAGCTTGCCGATCCGCTCGCCGAACTCGATCGGGCGGCCGGGCCGGTCGCCGTGCCAGAAGGGCATCTTCCCGGGCTGACCGGGCGCGGGGCTCACCAGCACCTTGTCGTGGGTGATCTCCTCGACCCGCCACGAGCTGGCGCCGAGCACGAAGACGTCGCCGGCGCGGGTCTCGAAGACCATCTCCTCGTCGAGCTCGCCCACCCGCGTGGAGCCGCCGCGGACCTCGTCGCCCGAGGCGAGGAAGACGCCGTAGAGCCCGCGGTCGGGGATGGTGCCTGCGTTGGCGACGGCGATGCGCGCGGCGCCGTCGCGGGCCTTCAGCTCCCCCTTCACGCGGTCCCAGGTGATGCGCGCGCGCAGCTCGGCGAACTCGTCGCTCGGGTAGCGGCCCGAGAGCATCTCCAAGACGCCCTCGAACGAGCTGCGCGGGAGTTCCGCGAAGGGCGCCGCGCAGCGCACCAGCGAAAACAGCCGCTCGACGCCGATCGGCTCCTCGCAGGTGATGGCGACGATCTGCTGTGCCAGCACGTCGAGCGGGTTGCGCGGGTACGCCGTCGCCTCGACCGCGCCCTCGGTCATGCCCGTGGCCGCCGCCGCCGAGGCGAGCAGGTCGCCGCGGTGCTTGGGGAAGATCACCCCCTGCGGCACCCCGCCCACCTGGTGCCGCGCGCGCCCGAGCCGCTGGAGGCCGCTGGCGACGCTGGGGGGCGCTTCAATTTGTAACACTAATTCCACCGCGCCCATGTCGATGCCCAGCTCGAGCGTCGACGTCGCGACGATGCACTTGAGCTCGCCGCGCTTGAGCCGGTCCTCCATCTCCTGCCGCTTCTCGCGCGCCACCGAGCCGTGGTGGGCGAGCGCCACCTCTTCGCCCGCCAGCTCGTTGAGCGCTCCGGCCAGCCGCTCGGCGAGCCGGCGCGAGTTGGCGAAGATCATCGTCGAGGTGTGCGCGCGGACGAGCTCGAGCAGCCGCGGGTGCAGCGAAGGCCAGATCGACCGCCGGCGCGAACCCGCGTCGGCGCTGCCCGAGGGGGGCTCCTCCATTTCGCCGATGCGCGAGAGGTCATCGACCGGGACCTCCACGGTGAGCTCCAGCTGCTTCTTCACGCCGGCGTCGATGATGGCGACGGGCCGCTGCTGCCAGCGCTGCTGCTCGCCGCGCAGCGTTCCACCGCCGAGCAGGCGCGCCACCTCGTCGAGCGGCCGCGTGGTCGCCGAGAGCCCCAGCCGCTGCAGCGGCTTGCGGCCAGGGCCCGTGCGCAAGGCCTCCAAGCGCTCCAACGACAAGAACAGGTGCGCGCCGCGCTTGGTGGCCACCAGCGAGTGGATCTCGTCGATGATCACGGTCTCCACGGAGCGGAGGAACTCCCTCGCGCGCGAGGTCAGGAGAAGGAACAGCGACTCCGGCGTGGTGATCAGCACGTCGGGCGGGTGGCGCAGCATCTGCGCGCGCTCACGCGCGGGCGTATCCCCCGTTCGGATACCAACCGTGGGTAAATGATATGGAATCGATAGCCGCTCCGAGGCTGCGGCAATTCCAGCAAGGGGGGCGCGTAAATTGCGCTCGATGTCCACCGCCAACGCCTTGAGCGGCGAAACATAGAGCAATCTGCAGCGCTGCAGGGGCGGCGGCGGGGCCTCGAAGAGGAGCCGGTCCAGCCCGGCCAGGAACGCCGCCAGCGTCTTTCCGGACCCAGTGGGCGCGAGGAGCAGGGTGCTCCGGCCCTCCACGATCGGGGTCCACCCCTGCACCTGCGCCGGTGTGGGGGCGGCGAAGACCTGCGCGAACCACGCACGCACGGGCTCGTGGAACTGGTCGAGCGGATTGCTCTTTCTCACCGTTTCACCGCGGGGAGCCCGAGGGCGGCCGGAGGACACTCGCCATGGTGCACCACAAGCGCGCCTGCTGCATCCAAGGTTGCGTGGCGGAAAGCAGAATTGTGAAGCCTTCGTGAAGGGCAGCGAACCCTCAGGCGTTCGGCACGGCTCTTGAACTCAACGAACCGTGCCGGGTGGTCGATGCTCAGGTGGCCTGAGGAGTAAGCGGCAGGGTCCATTGGTTGGCAGTCAGAAGCGAGCGCAGTGCGAGCAGTCGAAGTCTGGAGGGAGTCCCGATGCGCGACCGAAGCGAGTTCGATGACCTCGCGCCCCTGATCAAGCTGATCAGGGCCCACCCGCCGTTCGACCGCGACACCGAACTGAAGGTGACGCGGCGGGCGCGCAAGGGCGAGAAGCGCGCCCAGGAATTGCTCGTCGTCCACAACCTCAGCCTCGTCATCTCGGTGGCCCGCAAGTTCATGGGCCGCGGAGTGCGGCTCGAGGATCTCGTGCAGGAGGGCAACTACGGGCTGCTCAAGGCGATCGAGCACTTCGATCCCGAGAAGGGCAACCGGTTCTCCACCTACGCGGTCTGGTGGATCCGCGCCTACATCACGCGCAGCCTGAAGGACGGGCCGTCGGCGGTGCGCCGCGCGATGCCCAACGGCGGGCTGCCCCCACGCGACATCTCCCTCGAGGAGTCGCTCGACCCCGAGGGTGAGAGCACCCACCTCGACCGCCTCAGCGACGAGGGCCCGACGCCCGACGAGCAGCTGATGCGCGCCCAAGAGCAGGCGCAGGTACGCGACGCGCTCGGCAAGGTCCGCAAGCGGATCGGCGAGCTCGGCTGGGACATCCTCAGCGACCGGCTCACGCAGGACGACCCACGGACGTTGGAAGACCTCGGCAAGCAGTGGGGCCTCTCTCGCGAGCGCGTGCGGCAGGTGGAGAAGTCGACCCGCTCGTTCCTCTCGCGCGTGCTGGCCGACTTCGAAGAGGCCGCGTAACCAGGGCGTACTCCGGACATTTTGCGCACCAAACGCACCCGGCTTTCTGGTCTCCCGAGGACCGGATCGTCGGGTGCGTGTCTGTCGGGAGCCCGACACGTGTCGCCAGGCGGGGTCAAGCCCTGCGCGAGACTTCCTTGCGCGTTCGAGAGTGTTCGCTCGGACGCCCTCCGCTCGTTTACCGCGGCGGGTTCTCGTCTTGCGCCGGCTCGCGAGGCCGGGTCCGGAAGCTGACCTCCCCGGGCTCTCCCTCAGGCGGCGACTCCAGCCGCAGCGTGAACGTCTCGGGTTCGTTCGCGCGGGCGATCTGGCCGAGCAGGTCGAGCAGGCGCAGGCCGTCGAGGTGGGTGGCCAGCAAGCGGGGCCACGCAGGCGGGCCGGCGGCCCGGGCCAGCTCGTTCCAGCTCGCGTCACTCTCCTGCGCGGCGGCCACCGTCGCCGCGGCCACCCTCTGCGGATCTTCGCCGGCGGCGGTCACCCGGTCGATGCCGCGCAGCCAGACGAGCCAGGCGTGCAGCAGCTTGAGCCGCAACACGGGCGCAAGAGTAATACCCGAGCTGGCCTGGCCGAACCGCTGCTCGCGGACCCACACCGGCAGCTTCACCTGCGTGGGCTCGCTGGCCACGCCGCCGAAGAGCTGCAGCTGCGCGCCAGTCGCGTCGCGGCGCACCAGCTCGGGAAACCGCGGCACCGCCTTGCGCAGGAGCGAGAGCTGCGCCGCCGCCAGCCGCTGCTGCTCGGGGAGGGCGCGATCGAGCGCCCGGGCGCACGGGTAGAACAGCTCGCGCACCCAGCCCACCGCCACCATCCGGCCCAGCACCGCGCCCGAGGCCGACAGCTCGCGCGAGACGGCCAGCGCGTCGAGGCAGGTGCGCACGGCCAGCGGCACCGCGCCCTCCGACTCGAGCCGCGCGACCTCCAGCGCCGCCAGCTTTCCCGCGGCGCGCACGAGCGGCCACGCCTCCTGCAGCGGATCGCGCGGCGAGCCCAGTACGCCCAGGCCCTCGGGGATGCCGCCCTTCTCCAAGCGGGTCGCGAGCAAGAGCGTCTGCAGGCCTGCGTGGCCCGCGTCGAGCGCCTCGGCCCAAGGACCGGGGAGCTGCTCCCAGGGCGCCGTGCCCGCGGTGACCGCGCGCCGCAGCTTGCCCACCTCGGGGCGCTCGCCGAGCAGCGGCGAGAGGGGCGCGTGCAGGTCCTCCAGCGCGGAGGGCAGCTCGTCGCCGAACCAGCCGGGTCCCTCCAGCAGGTGCGGGGTGCGGACCATCCGCTGCGGGAGGACCGCCTGCACGTCGGCGAGCAGCCGCAGCTCGATGGGCTCGAGCTGCCGGCGCAGCCAGATGGTGGCGCCGAACCAGGCCACCGCCAGGAGCGCGGCGAGCACCGCCACCGCGCGCACCACGCGGGCCCGCGGCGTCACCTGATGCCTCCTGCGCGGCTGCGCGATCCCGACCCGGCGGCCATGACGCCGACCCTACCAGGGCTCGCGGCCGCCGATGAACGAGTACGGATAGCCCCAAGCGGGCTCGCTCGCCTTGTCGAGGTCGGCGATGTCTTCGGCGGACAGCTGCACCTCGAGCGCGCGCAGGTTGTCGCGCAGCTGCGCTTCATTGCGGGCGCCGACGATGATCGAGGTGACCTCGGGCTTGCGGACGAGCCACGCGAGCGACACCGCGGCCGGGGTGCTCCCGCGCCGCTCGGCCACCTTCAGCACGGCGTCGAGCGCCCGCCAGTTCTGCTCGGTGGCGGTGCCGGCCCACGAATCCTTCCAGGCCGCGAGGCGCGAGCCCTCGGGCGGCGTCTCGCCGCGCTTGTACTTGCCCGAGAGGAAGCCGCGGCCGAGCGGGCTCCACACCAAGAGGCCGAGGCCGAACGCCTTCGCCGCCGGGACGATCTCCCGCTCGGCGTCGCGGCAGACGAGGCTCCACTGCAGCTGCACGCCCTCGTAGCGCACCAGCTGCTGCTTGTCGGCGGCCCAGAGCGATTCGGCGAGCCGGTAGCCCGTGTAGTTGCTGCAGCCGGCGTAGCGGACCTTGCCCGCCGACACCAAGTCGTCGAAGGCGCGCAGCGTCTCCTCGATGGGGACGCTGCGGTCCTGCATGTGGATCTGGAAGAGGTCGAGGTAGTCGGTCTGGAGCCGCTTCAAGGACTGCTCGACGTTCCAGACGATCGACGCGCGCGAGGCGCCGACCTCGTTCGCGTTCATCTTCCCGGTCCCGCCCAGCGTGGGGAAGCGGCACTTGGTGAGGAGTGTTACCTTTTCCCGCTTGCCCTGCATCCAGGACCCGAGCAGCTCCTCGCTCCTGCCCTCGGAGTAGACGTTGGCGGTGTCGATGGTGTGCATCCCCGCCTCGAGCGCGGCGTCGAGCACGCGGCGGGATTCGGCGTCGTCGGAGGTGACGCCCTTCATGAACCCGGCTGACTCGCCCATGGTCATGGCGCCCAGGGAGAGCACCGAGAGCTTGAGGCCGCAGCGTCCGTATTGGCGGTTGTCCATGCAAGGTGTGCTACCACAAGGGCGTGTCGGAAGGCCCCTCGCAGACGCTGCCGCTGGAGGACCAGGCAAACCTCGCCGTCGAGGAGCGGCTGCGCCTGGTCTCGTCCGACTTCGAGCCCGCGCTGCGCAAGCGCGTCACCATGCTGCTGATGGCCGCCGCGGAGGCGATCTTCAAGCTGGCCGACCTCGATCTGGTGCGCCACGAGAGCGACGCCGAGGAGCACTCCAGCCACTCGCTGGCGGTCTGGGAGGAGCTGGCGCCGGTGATGGCCGACACGGTCAACTCCAGCAACGCGCTCATCCTCACCGCGCAGACCGCCTTCCCGCCCAAGGCCCACAAAGACCAGGAGGACGACCTCGACGCCGCCTTCGGCCCGAGCGGCGGCGACGACGCGCCCGACCAGGGCGACGAGACCCTCGAGGAGCAGCTCGCCTCGCTGGTCGACGCGGTGTCCTCTGGAATGCGCCGCGACGTCACCCGCCTCGGCGAGCGGCTGCGCAACCCCACGGTGATGGCCGACCCGTGGAACCTGATCAGCGACCTGCTCGAGTTCCGCGGCCGGCTGCGGGCGGGCATCGGCGAGCTGATCTACCAAGTCTGCCTGATGTCCAACCAGGACGTCGAGCGGGCGCAGGTGGTGCCCGGGTACGCGTCCGACCTCGAGGCCGCCGTGCTCCTGCGCGCGGCCTCCACCAACCTGAGCTTCCTCTTCCGCGGGCACGCGCGGCGCATCTCCGGCTCGAGCGAAGACCGCATCGGCGCGGCGCTGGCCGACGCGCTCAAGGACCTCTCCAGCTTCTCCCGCACCCGCGCGCTGCAGGCCTTGCGCACGGCCGACAAGCGCATCTTCCTCGAGACGCGCGACACGCTGTCCCTGCTGGTGAAGACCGGCGGGCCCGCGGGGCAGATGAAGTCGGGCGCGGAGAACATGGCCCGCTTCCTCGACTCGCTCTCGGTGATCAGCCGCCGCGAGAACCTGCGCCTGCACGACCGGGCGCGGCTGGCGGGCTCGGGGCGGCTGCTCGAATCGGCCCAGGAGGCGCTCGGCGGCGGAGATCTGTCGAGGGCGCGCTTACACCTGGTTGAAGTGGTGCGCTGGACCTGGGCGCTCTACGGGCGCGATCCGCAGGTGGACGCGTACCTGCGCGCGCAGCGCCACTTCCCGGTCGACTGGCTGGCCGACCCCGAGGTGGAGGGCGAGGTGGAGCGGGTGATGGGCCTCTTGGCGGGCATCCAGCAGATGTGACGCGGGCCGCGCTCCTCCCGTCCTACCGCCGCAGCGAGAAGGTCGCCTTCGTCCCGCGCCCGGGCTCGCTCTCGTACTTCAGCCCGCCCCCGTGCTGCTCTGCCACCGCCCGCGCGAGCAACACACCCAACCCCGTGCCCTGGCTGCGCGTGGTGAAGAACGGCGTGCCCACCCGCGCCACCTGCTCGGCGGTCATCCCGCGGCCAGAGTCGCTGACGTGCACGTGCGTGTGCTCGGGCGTCTCGGCCACCTCCACCCGCACTTCGCCGCCCGCGGGCGTCGCCTGCACCGCGTTGGCTACCAAATTCAGTAACGCCTCCTTCAGGCGGCGCGGGTCCGCCGAGAGCTGCGCGTCGCCGCTGGCCGACAGCTTCACGCCCGCCTTCTCCGCCTCGGCCGAGAGGACGGATTGCACCTCGCGGACCATCGCGCCGAGGTCCACCTGCTGCGGGCAGAGGTCCTCGAGCGGCCGGTTGAGCGAGAGGTAGTCGCGGACCAGGACGCCCATCCGCGAGGACTCCGAGGCGATCACTGCGAGCCGCTCGCGCGTCTTCTCGTCGGGCGCCGACTTCTCCAGCAGCTGCACGAGGCCCTGGATGGCCGCCAGCGGGTTCTTCAGCTCGTGCGCGACCTTCGCCGCCACCTGCCGCAGCGCCCGCTCGCGCTCCTCGGCGAGGTGCAGGTTCTCGGCGCGCAGCCGCTCCAGCTCCTCGACGGCGACCAGGTTGCCGTACGAGGTCCGGTAGACGATGGCGCGGATGCGCAGGATGGAGGCGAGCAGCACCAGGAGCGCGCCGACCGCGTAGTTTCCGGGAGGCAGCCGCGGGCCCACCACCGCCGCGGGGAGCGCCGCGATCAGCACCGCAAGGCCCATCACCGCCAGCACCGAGCGGTTCGCCTCGCGGCCCTTGCCAAAGGTGACGAAGGCCACCACGGGGAGCACCGCGAGGCCCAGCACCAGCGGGCTGTGGATGCCGCCCGTGAGCGCGAGCAGGCAGCCCTCCACCACCAGCGTCATCGCGCCGGCGGCGGTCATCACCGCCTCGTCGGAGGGCTCCTTGCGGCCGCGCGAGACGACCGCCTCCAGCACCTTGAAGAGGAAGAGCACCACCAAGAGCGAGACCATCCCCGCGACGCGGTGGGCAGGGAGGCCACCCCGGTAGAAGACGAACGCGAGCAGGGCGGCGAGGGGGAGCTCCGCGAGCATCCGCGGTGAGCGGAAGAGCCGCGAGGCCTCGCGCAGACGGGCCTCCCGCAGCAGCGCGCCGCGGCCCGGAGGCGTGCTCGCCTCGGCGGCGTGCGCGGCTTCGGTGGCGGGCAGGGGCTGTCCGGCGGCGGCGTCCATCGGCCCTCGACCATAGCTGCAAAGCGGGCGCGGGGTGAACCGAGCTAGGGCCTGTCCTCAAACCCCAGCGGGCACCGAGGCGGCGGACCGGTGAGGCGAGCCGGGCACCCGAGGAGAGAGCAGCGGAGGCGTAGCAGCGTTA
>JAYWAO010000530.1:0-9019 GCA_043782365.1 Deltaproteobacteria bacterium | reverse complement strand
CCGAGGCGCGCCAGCTGCTGCTCACCGCGGCACGTCAGAAGGTCGTCATCTTCCCCTGCCACAACTACAAGCACGCGCCTGTCATCCAGAAGGTGCGCAAGCTGCTCACCGACGGCGCCATCGGCGACGTGACGGCCGCGTCGCTGTCGACCTACCGCACCGATCACGCCAAGGGCGTGGCCGAGTGGCAGCCGCACTGGCGCCGAATGCGCCGCTACTCCGGCGGCGGCATCGCGATGGACCACGGCAGCCACAGCTTCTACCTGACCTTCCTGTGGCTCGGGACCCTGCCCACCGCGGTGACGGCGAAGGCGCTGACACTTGATACCCAGTGGGACACCGAGGACAACCTCAATTGCGTCCTCACCTTCCCCAACGGCTTCGCCCACTGCTTCCTCACCTGGACCGCGGGCGTGCGCAAAGTGGTCTACACGCTGCAGGGCTCGGACGGCGCGCTGGTGATCGACGACGACGACTGGGAGCTGACCACGGGCAAGAACAGCCCCAAGCCTGGCGTCGAGAAGGGCGTCATCGAGAGCGACTGGATGGATGCCTCGCACACCAAGTGGTTCAACTCGCTCTTCGACCAGTTCCAGACGGCGATCGCCGCCGGCGACTACGTCAACCGCGAGCTGCGCGAGGCGGTGGCCTGCGTGCAGATCATCGAGACCTCGTACCGCTCGAGCAGGGAGGGCTGCCGCGAGCTGCCGCTCACGCTCGACGTCACCAGGCTGTAGGCCCAGGAGCCCCGGATGGCCGAGACCCTGCTCGTCGTCGGCGTGCGCGGGCTCGGCCGCGCGCTGGCGCTCCACTTCGCCGCCGAGGGCTTCAACGTCGTCTGCGCCGCGCGCACGGCGGCCACGGTCGATGAGCTTGCGAGGGACGCCGCTGCGGCGCAGCCCGCCGGACAGGGCCTCGGCGCGCTCGGCGTCACCTGCGATCTCCACCACGCCGCCTCGGTGGAGTCGCTCTGCGCGCAGGCGTGGGAGCGGTTCGGCAACGTCGACCTGGTCGTCGCTGCGCAGACCTCGGGCGCGCCGTTCGCCGTGCGCAGCGTGCTGGAGACGCCGCCCGAGGACGTGCTGACGGGCCTGCTCGGCTACCCGCTCGCCACCCTGCGGCTCCTGCGCGCGGCTGGTCCTCGGCTCGTCTCGCAGCGGCGCGGCACCTTCGTGCAGGTCGGCACGGGCGGCGGCTTCATGGTGAAGGACGGCATGGCGGGCCTGGCGGCGCCGCAGCACGCGCTGCGGGTGCTGGTCGAGGGCGCCGGTCGTGAATTGAAGGAATTCAACGTCCATTGCGCCTATCTCGCCGTCGAAGGCCAGCTCGATACCCCGCGCTCGGCCGGCTATATCGCCCGCAATGGCCTGGAGAAGACGGTCCCCTGCGGCGAGGTGGCGCGCGCGATCGCCTTCCTGCACCGGCAGGACGCCCGCGCCTGGAGCCACCAGCTGTCGCTCCGTCCCGCGGCGGCGCGGTGAGCGCGACCTCCGGCAGCCCACCCTCCCCCGCCTCGGCCTCGGTGCGGCTCGCCCTCGCCGCGGCCGCCGCCGCGCCCGCGCTCCTCTGGCGGCTCCACCCGGTGCCGCTCCCGCCGCTCGCCTCGATCCTGGTCTTCGGCGGCGCGGTGGTGGGCGCGTCGTTCCTGCTCGCGTGGGCGGCCGAGGCGGCGCACGGGGACATCTCGGGCTCGCTGGCGACCGTTCTGCTCTCGCTGGTGGCGGTGCTCCCCGAGTACGCGGTGGACCTCTGGTTCTCCTACGCCGCCGCGCAGCACCCGGCGATGGCCCGCTTCGCCGCCGCCAACATGACGGGCAGCAACCGGCTGCTGCTCGGCCTCGGCTGGCCCCTGGTGGTCCTCCTGCTGTGGGTGGGCCGCCGCAGCCGCCACCAGCCGACGCCGCTGGGCGGCATCGCGCTGGCGCCGCAGCGCAGGCTCGACCTCTCGATCCTCGGCGTCTCCGCGCTCTATGGCCTGACGCTGCCGCTGCGGTCTTCCATCCACCTCTTCGACGGGTTCGTGCTGCTGGGCCTCTTCGGCTTCTACCTCTGGCGGGCCGCGCGGGCCGAGGGCCTGGAGCACCCCGCGGTGGGCACCGCCGCCGCGCTCGAGTCCCTGCACCCCGGGCAGCGCCGCCCGCTCCTTGTAATACTTTTTCTCTTCGCCGCGCTGGTGGTGCTCGCCGCGGCCCGCCCCTTCGCGGACGCGCTGGTGGACGGCGGCCGCGCGCTCGGCCTCGACGAGTTCCTCCTGGTGCAGTGGCTCGCCCCGCTCGCCTCCGAGGCGCCCGAGTTCCTGGTGGCCGCGGTGCTGGCGCTGCGCGGCGACGGCGAGTCGGCGCTCGGCACGCTCCTCTCCTCCAAGGTGAACCAGTGGACGCTGCTGGTCGGCTCGATCCCGCTCGCCTGGGCCGCGGGCGGCGGGCACGGCGGCCTTCCGCTCGATGCACGGCAGGTCGAAGAGGTCGCGCTGACCGCGGCGCAGACGCTGCTCGGCTTCTCGCTCGTCTGCGGTCTGCGGCTGCGCACGGGCGCTGCCTGGGTGCTGGCGGCGCTCTTCGCGCTGCAGCTCGCCTTCCCCCAGCGCGAGGTGCGCCTCGGCTTCGCGGCGGTCTATCTGCTGGCGGGGATGGTGGTGCTGGTGCGGGAGCGGGCGCACCTGCCGCCGCTGTGGAAGGCGCTGCGCGGCTAGCGCAGACCCGCGACCCTCAGGCGTGCTCCTCGCCGCCCAGCGAGAAGCCTGCGTCCACGTCGGACTTCCGGTAGACGCGAAACGCGATCAGCGTCTCGGAGTCGACGATGCCCGGCACCTTGTGCACCTTCCCGCTGACCAGGTCGGCGAGGTCCTCGTTGCGCGGCGCCCGCACGGTGGCGACGAGGTCGTAGCGGCCAGCCACCGAGAACACCTCGATGACCCCGTCGATCTCGGCGAGCGCGCTCGCCAGCTCGTTGATCTGGTCCGTCTTCGCCTTGATCAGCACCACCGCCGTCACCGACATGGGCAGCTCCTCTCGAGTCCGGGAGCGTTCATAGCACCGCTGCGGGCTGCTGCCGCGGGGTCTCCGCCAGCTCGGAGCGCGGTCATCGACGCGGACCTGGACCCGCGCCGAGCCTGCTCGAGCGCCGCGGTCGAACGCCAGCTCAGCTGCGCGCGGCCTCTTCGATGCGGCCGAGGCGCGCCACCTCGGGCCACCGCCGCGCCACGAACAGCACCACCAAGAGGGTGCCCAGACCCCCGCCCACCACCGCCGCCACGGGCCCGAAGGCCCACGCGGCGAGGCCCGACTCGAAGTCGCCCATCTCGTTCGAGAGCCCGATGAAGACCCAGTGGATGGCCGAGACGCGGCCTCGCAGCGGGTCGGGGGTGACCACCTGCTCGAGCGTGCTGCGGATGACGGCGCTGACGTTGTCGAAGCCGCCCAAGAGCGCGAGGCAGACGATCGACAGCGGGAACCAGGTCGAGAGCCCGAACCCCACGGTGGCGAGCCCATAGACGGTGATGCAGCCGAGCAGCACGCGGCCGGTGTGCTCGAAACGGCCGATCCGCGTCTGCACCAGCGCCGCGACGAACGCGCCCACCGAAGGCGCCGCCCGCAGCACGCCCAGGCCCGTGGCGCCGACGTGGAGGATGTCCTTCGCGTAGATCGGCAAGAGCGCGGTGGCCCCGCCGAGCAGCACCGCGAAGAGGTCGAGCGTGATCGGCGCCAGCAGCATCCGCGTGCGGAAGACGAACTTCACGCCCGCGGACAAGCTGGTGTCGTGCCCGGCCTGCTCCTCACCGGCTGCCACCGCAAGGCGTGCGCGCTTCTGCTCGGCTGCCCGCGCCGCCTGCGCGAGCCGGACCTCCTTTGGCATCAGCACCAGCAGCAGGGCGAAGGAGAGCGCCGCCCCAGCGTCGACCAGGTAGACCGCGGTCGCACCGCCAGTCGCCGCGATCAAGAGCCCGCCGAGGGCCGGCCCCGCGGTCGCGCCGAGCTGGAACCCCGACGAGAGCCAGGCGTTGGCGTTGGCGAAGTGCTCCTTTGGGACCAGCTGCGCCAGCAGCGACTGCGCCGCGGGCCGGGAGAACGTCCCGCAGATCCCCGTCCCGAAGAGGGCTGCGTAGAGGGTCCAGAGCGGCCAGTGGAAGAGCGACGCCAGCGCCAGCCCCAGCGCGCAGAGCGCAAGCCCGGTCTGGGCGAAGACGGTGATCCAGCGGCGGTCAAACCGGTCGGCGGCGGCGCCCGCGGGCAGCGCGAGCAGCACCACGGGCACCACCTGCACGAGGCCGACGAGGCCCAGCGAGAAGGCCGACCCCGTGCGCTCGTAGAGCTGCCAGCCGACGGCGACGTCGAGCATCTGCGCGCCGAACACGGCGACCAGGCGCCCGGCCCCGAAGGCGCGGACGGCGGGCAGTCGCAAGGCCGCGAGCGGATCGGGCCGCCCGGGAGCTCCCTCTGGCTCGGTGGGCATCAGTTACCGAAGGAGATGCCGACCGAGAGCACGAGGAGCGAGAAGTCCTTGTTGAGGACGTGCCAGGTGACGCGACCGTCCGCCTGGAGCGCACCGTTCAACGGCAGCGCATAGCTGAGCAGGGCCGACAGTCCCGACAGGTTGATGGCGGCCACGGCGTCGCTTCCGGAGACGATGGCGCCGAAGGTGGCCGCGCCCCCAACCATGAAGTGGCCCGGCAATGCGCCCAGGTGATCGACGCGCAAGCCGGTCCCGATGCTGGCCAGCAGGGCATTGTACGAGACGGCGGGCGCGAACAGGGTCGCATCGCTCGAGGCCATCAGCGTCCAAGTCCCCGCGCCAAGCAGCGAGAGGCCGAAGTGGTCGGAGATTCGCACGCCCGCCTCCCCCGAGAGCGCGAGGCCGAAGTCGCCCTCGTAGCACGGCGGAGGACTCTTGGTGCCCGGGCAGTGAACCGCACTGGAAGGGTCGGAGCGCCAGAGATGAAACCCTGCCTGGGCACCGATGTTGTAGAGCCACGACGGGCTGAAGCCGGGCTCCTCGACGCGCCGGATCAACGGGCTGCCGCCTGCGGAGGCAGGCGCAGCGGAAAGGGGAGGCGTGGCCGGAGGCGAGAAGGCGGGAGCCGGCGCGGGTGCAGGGGGGGGCGGGGTCGCGGCCGGGGGGGTCGTCACTGCCGGCGGGGGCGAGGCGATGATGAGGACGGTGGGCATCTCGACCGGCGCGGAGACGGACGCGGGCGCCTGCGCGACCGGAGCGGGCGCTGCAGGAGCGGGCGCGGGCGAAACGGCGGCGGGCGAGGCCGCGCCCTTCTTCTTGCTGGCGCTCCCGGCCCCCTTCGCGGGGGCAGAGGCCCCTGCGACCGCCGCGGCCGCAGACGCGCAGACCTTCTCGACGCAGAGCTCATCGCCGGGGCAGTCGACGTCGCGGGCGCAAGCCACCACGGGCGCCGGGTCCACGCAAGCCCGGTTCACGCAGATGCGCGACCCCTTGCACTCGGTGTCCTTCGCGCAGCCGCCGCCGTCTTGAGCGGCAGCAGCAGAAGCGAGCGCGCTCGAGGCCGCACAGAGGGCCGCGAGCGCAGCCCCCCACAGCGTCGGCTTGACCAGCGCTCGGCTCAGCACGATGACCGGGTACGGCTAGGGCTTCGCGGAGGGCTTGCCGCGGCCAGCGCCGCCGGCCGGACGGGCACCAGCGCCGCCGGGACGACCGCCCGGACGCGCGCCACCGGGGCCACCCGGCTTGCGAGGACCACCGGCGCCGCGCTCGTTCTTGCGGTCGGCGGCCAGCGACTCCATCGAGAAGGCGCCCTCGAGGGAGGCGTTGTCCTTGTTCTTGGTGGACCCGCTCGGGCGCTTGGGGCCGCGGCTACCGCCCTTGCCCTTCTCGTCCTTCGGGTCCTTGAAGACCTGCTTCATCGAGGCGGGCATCAGGTCGACGAGGAACTGGTGCTCGCCGATCTTCTTCGCGCCCGCGACCACGTCCTCGCCGCCGAACACGCGCACGAGGCGGACGCGCTCGGCCTGGCGGCCCGCGGCCTTCACGGACTCGCGCAGCCGGGCGAGGCGGTCACCGGTGGTGCCGGTGGCGTCGCCGACGGCCTTGTCGAGCAGCTCCTTGACCGCGTCGGTCTCGGACATCTCGTCGCCGGCAACCGCAGCCACGGCGGGGGGCGCTGCCTCGGCCGCCTTCTCGACGGCGGCGGCCTCGTCGGCAGCCTCGGTGGCGGAGGAGAACGCCGCCGACTCCGACTTCTCGCCGGGGCCGCCATCGACCTCGGGCTCGGCGTGGGGCACGTCCGCGGCGCCGTGCATGTGCGGCGTGGGCTGTGCAGTCACCTCGGACTCCTTGGGAGCAGGAGCGGGCGCGACCGCCTTCAGCTCGGGAGGGAGAGCCTTGCGGGCCTCCGCCTCGGCCTTGGCGGCCATACGGATCAAGGTGCCGGAGAACTCGGTCAGGGTTCGAATGGCCATAGGGGGGCGCTGTCTAGCACAAAAACGGCACAATGGAAGGGGGGTCGGTCCGATTCGGGCAAACGCCTGATCGCGGTCTCGGAAAAAGCCGGTGCGTCCTCTGTTCGCGGACGGCGTCGTTGAGGTGGACGGCGACGTCAACCTCGAGGTCGACGGCCACGTCGCTGGCGAGCGGTTAGTGGGCCCTTGCCCTCGGACCCCCAAAGATTGGGCTCCCAGGCGCCCCCAGCCCACGCACCGAGTCCTGCACAGCCTGTGGGCGGTTGACGAAATCCAGTCCGGAGTCAGGATCTTGTAGCTGTCCACAGTTCATCCACAACCTGTGGGTGGCCCACCAGGGATTGGGGATGATGCGACGCGCAACCACTAGTACTTGTGGAAATTCTTGACATGCGATCCAGCGCATGCGACATCGTCATGACGCGAAGTCGTCTCCAAGTGTTCCGTTCCTGGACTGGGCCTGGGACAAACACCGGAGAACGACCTCGCGGGCGGTCTGGGGTTCCAAACAAACATGAAGCGGACGACCATGCCACTGCGGCCACCGACAGGAGTCGGTGCGCTGCAACGCGCTGATCCGCCCGCAGATGGAGCGGAAACGATGTCGAAGAGCAGCGAGCCGAAGTCCTCTGGCGATGCGATGGTGGCCGCCTCGGCGTCCACCGCACCCTCTGCCTCCGCTGGCGCCGCCGCGCTGCCGGGACCGACGACGGGCACCGTCTCGGCCGCCACCTGGCAGAAGCGCGGCAAGGGCCTGCACGTCGCCCGCCGTGTCTCGCGCGCAGGCCAGACCGCCGCCGAGGTGTTCGACGAGGTCGAGTGGACCCGCCGCCCCGCCAAGATCTCGGGCGCCGACGGCGAAGTGGTCTTCAAGATGGACAACGCCGAGGTCCCGGCCGACTGGTCGCAGCTCGCCACCGACGTCGCGGTCTCGAAGTACTTCCGCAAGGCCGGCGTGCCCACGGCCTCTGGCGCCGAGGAGAGCGTCCGTCAGATCTGCAAGCGGGTCGCCCACACGCTGCGCACCTCGGGTGAGGAGCAGGGCGGCTACTTCGCCACCGCCGAGGACGCCGAGGCGTTCGAGGCCGAGCTCAGCTACTACCTCGTGCACCAGATCGGCGCCTTCAACTCGCCCGTCTGGTTCAACTGCGGCCTGATGCACGAGTACAAGATCCCCGGCTCGGGCGGGAACTACGCGGTCGATCTGAAGACGGGCAGCGCCTACATCACGCCCGACGCCTACACGCGCCCCCAGGTCTCGGCCTGCTTCATCCAGAGCTGCACCGACGACCTCGACTCGATCTTCTCCCTCGTCCACGACGAGGCCCGCGTCTTCAAGTACGGCTCGGGCTCGGGCACCAACTTCTCCAAGCTCCGCGGCAAGACCGAGAAGCTCTCGGGCGGCGGCACGTCGTCGGGCCTGATGAGCTTCCTCGAGGTGCTCGACCGCGCGGCCGGCGCCACCAAGTCGGGCGGCATCACCCGCCGCGCCGCCAAGATGGTGGTGCTCGACGCCGACCACCCCGAGATCCGCGACTTCATCCAGTGGAAGGCGCGCGAGGAGAAGAAGGTCGCCGCCTTGATCGCCGGCGGCTTCTCTTCTGATTTCAATGGGGAGGCCTATCGGACAGTCTCGGGCCAGAACGCGAACAACTCGGTGCGCGTCACCGACAAGTTCATGGAGGCCATCTCCAAGAACGGCGTCTGGGAGACCCGCGCCCGCACCACCGGCGAGGTGGTCGAGCGGATGGCCGCCAAGGACCTCTGGATGGAGCTGGCCGAGTCGGCCTGGAAGTGCGCCGACCCGGGCCTCCAGTACGACGACACCATCAACCGCTGGCACACCTGCAAGAACACCGACCGCATCTACGCCTCGAACCCCTGCAGCGAGTTCGTCTTCCTCGACGACACCGCCTGCAACCTCGCGTCCCTGAACCTCCTCAAGTTCCTCTCCGAGGACGGCAAGTTCGACGTCGAGGCCTACCGCCACGCCGCCCGCGTCTTCTTCCTGGCGCAGGAGATCGCGGTCGACCTCGCCAGCTACCCGACCCAGCGGATCGCCGAGCGCAGCCACCAGTACCGGCCGCTCGGCCTGGGCTACGCGAACCTCGGCACGCTCTTGATGGTCGAGGGCCTGCCCTACGACTCCGACGAGGGTCGAGCGATGGCGGGCTGCGTGACCGCGGTGATGAACGGCGAGGCCTTCGCGCTCTCGGCCGAGATGGCCGCGACCAAGGGACCCTTCCCGGGCTTCGAGAAGAACCGCGAGCCGATGCTGGGCGTCATGCGCATGCACCAGGCTGCCGTGAACACCATCGACCGCGACCTCGCGCCCTCCGCGCTGCTCGCGGCCGCGCACGAGGCCTGGAGCCGCGCCGTCGCCCTCGGCGAGCAGCACGGCTACCGCAACGCGCAGGCCACCGTGCTGGCGCCGACCGGCACCATCGGCCTGCTCATGGACTGCGACACCACCGGCGTCGAGCCCGACTTCTCGCTGATCAAGTTCAAGAAGCTGGCGGGCGGCGGGTCGTTCAAGATCGTCAACCAGAGCGTGCCGCGCGCGCTGACGAAGCTCGGCTACACGCCGCACGAGG
>JAYWAO010000529.1:0-3268 GCA_043782365.1 Deltaproteobacteria bacterium | reverse complement strand
ACCTCCTCGGCCAGCTCACCGCCGTCGAGGCGCACCTCGCCCGGCTCGACGGCCACCGCTTCTCCTTCGACGACGAGGCCGAAGCGCTCTACCAGGTGCGCCCGCCGCACACGCCGCAGGCGGAGTTCGACGCCGCGCTCACCCGCTTGTCCGCGCTGCTGCCGGGTCCGGGCCCGGTGCAGGAGCGCTACCAGGCCGCGCGGGCGCGCGTGATCGTCCCCGCCACGCGCGTCGATGCCGTCTTCCAGGCGGCCATCACCGAGGCCCGCGAGCGCACCCGCCAACACGCGACGATGCCCGCGTCCGACCACTTCCGCGTCGAGTACGTCACGGACAAGGCGTGGTCTGCGTACAACTGGTACCAGGGCGGCGGCACCTCGGTGATCCAGGTGAACCTGGACCTGCCGATCGCCATCGACCGCGCGCTCGACCTGGCCGCGCACGAGGGCTATCCGGGGCACCACGTCTACAACGCGCTGCTCGAGCAGCACTTCGCGAACGGCGCGCCCACGGGCCGCGGCTGGGTGGAGTTCACCGTGTATCCGCTCTTCTCGCCGCAGTCGCTGATCGCCGAGGGCACGGCGAACTTCGGCATCGAGGTGGCGTTCCCCGGGAGCGAGCGGCTGGTGTTCGAACGGGACGTGCTCTTTCCGCTGGCAGGATTGGACGGGCAGGAGGCCGGGCGTTGGAGCTTGATTCAAACAGAGCTGAAGCTGCTGGCGTTTGCCGACAATGAAGCTGCGCGCGGGTATATCGACGGCACCCTGAGCCGCGCGGAGGCCGAGGCCCTCCTGGTGAAGTATTCGCTGCGCACCGAGGCGCAGGCGGCGCAGCGGATGCGGTTTGTCGATGTTTATCGGAGCTATGTCATCAATTACAACCTGGGCGAGCAGCTGGTGCGCAGGTGGGTCGAGCGGCAGGGCGGAGTGGAGAGCGAGCCCGCGAAGCGGTGGGCGGTGTTCGTGGACCTGATCTCCAGCCCCCGGCTGCCGAAGGCGCTGGGACTGGGGTAGTGTCAGCAGCGAGTCCTCTGGACGCTTGGTTCGCGTCGAGCGCTACGCGAGCACTTCGACATCCAGGCCGGCGATCCGCGCGAAGTCTTGGTCGAACGTGAGCACGTGCGCACCTGCATCGATCGCGGTGGCGGCGATCCAGATGTCATTGCTGCCGATCGGTGTGCGAGCCTTTCGCAGCGCAGCGAACACACGCCCATAGACGCGCGAGACGTCGGCTGTCACCGGCAGCACCGCGACGAACGGCGCCGAGAGGAAGTCGATGAGCGCGGCGCGGTTCTCGGCAGCCCGTTTGCCGATCAGCGCGCCGGCCTCCAGCTCGCCCAGCGTCACCGCGGAGAGGTGGACCAAGCGCGCCGCCGCCACGGCGTCGGCGACACGCGCATCACCGCCCCGCAGGTGGGTGAAGGCGCTGGTGTCGAGCAAGATCTTGGAAGCGCTCACTTCCAGAGCCTCGCATCCACTTTGCGCTGGGCCTTGACGGCGGCATCGACGGTTCGGACCTCATCGGGTGTCCAGGTCATGAAGCGCCGCAGCCAGGTCCGGCGCTCGTCCAGACCAGCGGCCCCTTCGAGGATCTCCAGGACCGTCGAGTTGACGCTCTTGCCACGCGCGCCGGCGATCTCGGCCAGGCGACGGCCGAGCTCTGGAGACACTCCGCGGATGGTTACCTGTTTGGCTGCCATGACATCAAGAGTACGAATTATGATGTCATACTGTCAACCGTGCGCCCGGCCCGCGAGCCGCGCGGCCCAGGTTCGCCGGCGTTGTGTGCCCGGAACAGCGGATCAGGAATCAATGAAACAGGCTCCTCACCCACATCACCCCGAGCACAACCGCGGCGGCCGCCAGCGCGCCGAGCGCCACCACCAGCTTCCGCCTTCGCGCCGCCCGCTCCTCCTCCATCTCGATCACCTTCACCGGCGGCGGCACCGCGCTCCCCGGCGCGACCGCCCCCTGCCGCGGCGGCAGCTGGACGCCGTGCGGGGGCTCGATCCCCTCCACCGTGATGGGCCCGCCCCGGCCCTTCGCGGAGCCGTCACCTGGGGCCGTCACGCGACCTCACCGTCTTCCTCGAGCCACCGCGGCAGGTGCAAGCGCCCGAGCAGCACCGCGAACGGGCTCCGCCGCGGCACCAGCTCCCAGACGCCGAGGCCGCCGCGCTTCTCCAAGCCCTTGAAGAGCGCGCGCCCCGAATAGACGAACAGGTCGGTGAGCTGGCCGCTCTCCTTCTCCGCGACCAGCACCAGCTGCAGGCGCTGCTGGGGAAAGACGAGCTCGCGCTGGAGGTCGTGGTGCAGGGCCGTCACCTCGAGCTCCCGCCGCACCACCCTGCGACGCCGCGCCCGCGAGGAGAGCCACGCCTCGAGCGCCTCCTCCGAGAGGGCCGCGCCGCCGTTGTAGATGTCGCCGCCCGCGGGCAGCGCGCTCTCCCGCGCCAGCCGCGAGACGAACGCGTGCACGCTCTCGTGCAGCGCCGACTCGGCCCCTTCCAGGTGGCCCAGGTCGATGGCCGCGCGCACCTGCGCTTCCAGGTCGGGCGGCACCGGGATCGAGAGGGGCTGCGAGAGGAAGACCTGGAGCGGGCACGGCAGGTCCTTGCCCTTGGCCGTGCGCGCCTGCGCCAGCAGCGAATCGATCCGCGCCTTGACGCCGCCGTTGCGGGCGGTGCCGCGCGCGCTCTCGTTGATCTTCTCGGCGATCGAGACCTTGATCGCTCCGAAGACGTGGTCCTCCCAGGTGGAGACCTCGGGCGCGGCGCCGTGGGAGATGAAGATGCCGGCCTCGAGCTTCTCGCCGGTGACGAGCGAGAGCTCCGCCTCGCGCTCGTCCTCGAGCCGCAAGAGCTCCCCGCGCAGCACGCGCAGGCGGCTCTGCGGCTCCTCGCCCGATTCGGGGTCGAGCGTGCCCCGCGCCAGCGCGCCCTCGGCCGACGAGACCGACTTCTTCAGCACCTCCCGCCGCGCCCTGCAGCGGGCCTCGATGTCGGCCACCGTGCGCGCGACCACCTCGCGGTTGGCCTCGCCGTCGAGGCGGCGGCCGTAGGTGTCGAGCGCGTCGCGGATGTCCCCGGCCAGCTCGACGCAGCTCTCGATGTCGCCCGAGAAGCTGACCGCGTCGCCGAGCAGGTTGTTGAGGTAGAGGCCGCCCTTGTCGCCGAGGTGCGCGGCGCCGTGCTGGTGCCGGGCGGCCGCGGTGAGGATGGGCGTGTAGAACTCGCGCTGGAGGAAGTCGGCGACCACCGCCTCCTTGAG
>JAYWAO010000528.1:0-9040 GCA_043782365.1 Deltaproteobacteria bacterium | reverse complement strand
CCTCCAGGGACAGGCAACTGTACCTCGCACCAGCGTTCCCGCGAGGGGAAAGAGGGCGCGCATCCCCCGGCAGCCCTCGGAGCCGCCGGGCGAATCTTGCGACGCTCCTGCACGCACACTTCTCCGGCGGCAGGGAAGCGTGCCGCGGCTGCACACGAATTCTTCCCGCGTCCGTTTGCAGCCCTCAGCTCCGCGCGGCCGCCGCCACCCTACTCGTTGCTGCTCCAAGCGGCCTGCTTGCAGTTCACCAAGAACTTCTCACGGTCCGGCGAGTACACATTGATGAAGACCTGGTGCTCGGGGCTCGCGGCAAAGTAAGGCTCCCACCCGGCAGGTACCTTCGCGCAGCCCGGTTCCTTCTTTGAGCAGTCTGCCGACTGGGTGGGGCCAACCGCGATGACCGTGCCCTTCTTGATGGTGCAGGTCACCTTCATCGAGAAGTCGTTCCACGAGCTGCAGACCGCGGTGTCCTTTCGGTAGGCCTTCTTCGCCGAGGGGAGCGGCGCGAGCGACCACCAGCCGCCCGTCTCGGTCGAGGGCTTGGCGATACTGCAAGAGAACAGACCCTTTGCATAGCCGCGGTGGATCTGCACGTCGCGCTGGGCGACGACGAGATCGGCGCGTGTGATGCCGCCGCGGTCGGCTCCAGGTAGCCAATACTTGACCTCTGGAAGGCTCCTGCAGACGTGCTTCGCGCCGGCAAAACTCGAGGCGGTGACGGACCGCAGGAGCTTGAAGGACCCCTTGGTGCTCTCGGGCAGGCGAATGCCCTTGGCCGCCCACCCGCTCAGGCTTGCGGCGGAGAGGTCACAGCCAAAGTCGTGGTCGACCAGCAAAGCCTGTTGTCTGGCCGGCGCCTTGGCTGCCTTCGCCTGGAGGCCATCGGTGAGCGCGAGCAGTATGCAAAACGACAGCGCGGCGAGGGTGGTGCGGGTCGGAGCCATTGAGAGAATCCCCCTTGGTCGTCGTCGGATCGGACGGTGGCGTGGTCAATCAGGAAACAAGTTGGGAGGCAGAGGCCCACGAACAGCTTTCCTCGGACTACCCCATCGACAAAGCCGGACTCGTCGAGCCGTCGGGTGCCCACTCGCGCCCGAATCCGCTGATCCCCACGGCACCCCCGACCTTCAGCGCGCCGGCCTTCACCTTGACGCGGGTGGGCCGGTCGAGGTCGAGCAGCTCGCGTGAGTTGTCGAGAGGCTGGCGCAGGTGGATCCGGAGGTGCTCGCCCTCGGCCGTGACCTCGGTGACTTCGTAGATCAGGTCTCCGGGGCGGAAGACCTCGGAGCCCCAGATCTGAAGGAGGCCGCATCTCTTCACGTTGGCCCGGATCGCTTCAGCAAGTGCGGCAACGCTCGCGTCCATGGCTCAACCTCCTCCGAGGCGACGGCCCCCGTCAAGGCACCATCGCGGGGCCCTGTTTCGGTAACAGCGCCCTACCCCTTCTTGCGAAACCCCGCGATATAGAACCCATCCGTCCCATGCCGCTGTGGCGCGAGCTGCACGTCCACCTCGCGCGCCCCCAGCGCGGGCCAGCCGTTCTCCGGAGTGCCGCAGGGAGTGCCGCCCGCCGCCACCGCAGCCGTGCGCAGCCTCTCGCACCGCTCCTCGCCGAGCAGCTCTTCGGGGTTCACCGGCGCAAACCCGGGCGCGCTCTTCGCAAACGCCTCGCGGACTTCCTCATTCTCGCGCCGGTTGATCGAGCACGTCGCATAGACGAGCAATCCGCCCGTCTTTACCAATTGCGAATACCGCTCGAGGATCTCCTTCTGCCGCGGCGGAAACGTCTCCACCTCGCCCAGGTCGAGCCGCCAGCGCGCATCCGGATTGCGCCGCAGCGCCCCCAGCCCCGAGCAGGGCGCGTCGATGAGCACGATGTCCGCCTTGCCCTTCAAGTCCGCGAGCCGCGCCTCACCCGCGGCCCCCTCGGGCACCGCGCGCGCCTCATAATTGTGCGCGCCCGCCCGCCGCGCCCGCGTCTTCAGCTCGAGCAGCCGCCGCCCGTCGCGGTCGCAGGCGATGAGCCGGCCCTTGTTCTGCATCTGCGCCGCCAGCGCGAGCGTCTTGCCTCCTGCGCCCGCGCACGCGTCGACCACGAGCTGCCCGGGCTTGGCATTGCACGCCTCGGCGATCAGCTGGCTCCCCTCGTCCTGCACCTCGAAGAGCCCGTGCTTGAACGCCTTCAGCGCGAAGACGTTGGTGCGCGCAGTGAACGACAGCGCCAGCGGCGAGAACGCGCAGCGCTCGGCCTTCACCTCTTCGTCCTTGAGCGCGTCTTCCAGATCCTGCACCGACCCCTTGAGCAGGTTCGCCCGGATGGTGAGCGGGGCGCGCTGGTTGAGCGCGTCGGCGAGCCGGCGCGTCTCGTCGGCCCCGAGCTGCGTCTGCCAAAGCTCGGCGAGCCACCGAGGCAAGCTCGTCTCGTTGGCGAGCTGGCTCGTCTCGTCCTTCGCGCCAGCCGAGGGCGCGAGGTCCTGCGGCGCGGCCACCCGCTCGAGCAGCCACAGGTAGTTCTTCACCTCGGGCCCCGCGAGGCCCTGGGCGCTGATGGCGCTCTGCTTGTCGCCGACGATCAGGTACGCGGCGTAACGCAAGAGGTGCTGCGTGGGCGTCGCGATCTGCGCCAGCGTCATCCCCTTGGTGGCGAGCCCGCGCGTGAGCAGGTCGTCCACCTTCCCCTGCAGGCGCAACAGCCCGTAGACCGCGTCGGCCACCGCGCGCCGCTCGACGGAGCGCAGCTGCTTCTCGCGGCGGATGACCCGCTGCATCGCCTGGTCGGCGCGCGCGCCCTCCCTGCGGACCTGCTCGTAGATCTCGAGGACGGCGCTGCGGACCTGCTCGGCTCTCATGACGACCTTTCGCGGATTCGCCAGCCTGATACAACAGATCCAGATCGCTTGCGGAGGAGTTGATCCCACATGGCCAAGGCGCAGCGGAGCATCCTCATCGACGTCCCGGCGGACCAGCTCTACGAAGTCATCAGCGACTTCGGGAAGTACGCCGAGTTCCTCCCCGAGGTGAAGAAGACCGAGGTGAAGGCCGACGGGGCGGCCCAGCTCGTCACCTACACCATCGACATCAAGGCGACCAAGATCGCCTACACGCTCAAGCACACGGGCACCAAGCCGGACAAGCTCCAGTGGACCCTCGTCAAGGGCGACATGATGAAGGGCAATGACGGCAGCTGGGTCCTCAAGACGCTCCCCGACGGGCGCACCGAGGCCACCTACACCATCGAGCTCAAGCTCGGCGCGCTGGTGCCCTCGTTCATGGAGAAGGCGCTCGCCGAGCAGGGGCTCCCCGCGCTGCTGGAGGCCTTCAAGAAGCGCGCCGAGGGTCTGTTCCCCAAGGCGAAGGCGTAGCGCGGCCGGCCCTGCGCGAGCGGGCCTGCGACTCCGATGCCTGAAACCGCTCCGCTGCGTGCAAGCGAGCTCGCTGCGCTCTCGATCGACGAGCTGCGCGCGCGGTTCTCCGACGGGACCGAGGAGCTGCCGCGAGGCGGTCTCCAGGCCCTCAAGGACGATCCGCGCGCGGGGGCGCAGGCGCTGGCGAAGACGCTGGAGAAGCGCAAGGACGCCGCGCGGGCCGAGGAGAAGCGGCTCGACAAGCTGACGCTGTTCGAGCGCGCTCTCTGGGACGAGGGCGTGGAGCTGGTCGGCGGGGTGGATGAAGTGGGCATGGCGCCGCTCGCCGGGCCCGTCATCGCGGCGGCCGTCATCCTGCCGCGCGGCTGCCGCATCCTCGGCGTGAACGATTCGAAGCAGCTCACCCCCGAGGAGCGCGAAGCCCTCGACCCGCAGATCCGCGCGCAGGCCATCACCTGGGCGATCGGCCGGGCCGAGGTCGAGGAGATCGACCGCATCAACATCTACCAGGCCGGGCTGCTCGCACTAAAGCGGGCCGTGCTGGGCCTCAGGCCGCAGCCGCAGCACCTGCTGGTCGACGCGCGCAAGCTGGATCTGGCGATGCCGCAGCAGCCGATCATCAAGGGCGACGCCAAGAGCCTCACCATCGGCGCGGCGTCGATCGTCGCGAAGGTGCACCGCGACCGGCTGATGTCCGACCTCGACTTGCAGCATCCGGGGTACAACCTCGCCGCCAACAAGGGCTACCCGACGCCCGACCACCTCGAGGCGCTCACGCGGCTCGGGGCCTGTCCCATCCACCGGCGCTCCTTCGGGCCGGTGACGAAGGCGCTGGGCCTCGATGCGGCGTCGAAGCAGGGGTCGCTGTTCGGCTAGATGCGGCGGCGAGCGCCGAGAGGAGCAGTGCCTGTGAGCGAAGTTTCCGAAGTGAATGAAGCTATCGAAGCTACTGAATCCGTCGAGGGCGCCGAGACCGTCGGGGGTATCGAATCTGCCGTGGGCCCCGGCGACGACGACGCGGCCGATCCGGCCGATGAGACCGCGGAGGCCGAAGGCGGCGAGGGTGACGACGCCGATGAAGAGGCCGGCGAAGGCGGCGCCAAGCAGCCCAAGGCGAAGCTCTCGCCGAACCTCACGGGCAAGCAGCGCCGCTTCCTGCGCGCGAAGGCGCACCACCTCTCCGCGGTGCTGCACGTGGGGCACGAGGGCGTGACCGACGCGGTGGTGAGGCAGTGCCGGGTGCAGCTGCAGGCGCACGAGCTGATCAAGGTGAAGGTGGCCGAGATGGCGCCCGCCGGGCGGCAGGGGACGGCGGGGGAGCTGGCGGAGAAGACCGGGAGCGACCTCGCGCAGGTGCTGGGGAGGACGTTCCTGCTCTTCAAGAAGCGGGCGAAGGATTCGAAGATCAACCTGCCGAAGTAAGGCTTCTTCGTCGAGGCCGCGCTGATGCAGCTGCGGGCCGCGGGGCCCTCGAAGGAGCGCGCGCTCAGAGCCCCTGCTCGTCCATCCACCGCCGCCACCCCTCCAGCTCCTCCTCGTGCCTCCGGTTCCGCCGCGCCACCCACCACGGCGCCGAAAACGTCGCGACCAGCGTCAGCAGCATGAAGCTGAACGAGATCGCCATCTCCAGCCAGGGCCGCGAGTGGCTCGCGACCATCCGCGGGAACACCAGCACGAAGGCGGCGCAGAGGCCCGCATAACCCCACCGCACCAGCTGCGCGGAGCGCCGCTCGACCCGCAGCCGCCGCTCGAGGAACGCCACCGCGGCGCGCGGCGAGCCCGCCTCCTCCGGGCGCAGCCCGCGCTGCAAGAGCCCGTACCCGAGCCCCATCGCCCCGCAGAAGGCGAGGATCATCCAGCCGATCGCGTGCACCTCGGGCTGCGGGTCGGTGAACGCGGGCACCGACCCGGCGAGCCCGACGGCCACCAGCACGAAGAACGCGATCCGCGCCCGCCGGTGGAGCCGGACCTCCCGCTGCGCGCGGGCCCGCACGTCGGGCAAGGGCCCCGCTGCCCCGCTCCAGGTGGCCTGCCACGCGCTCCATTCGGTGTCGCTCATGCTGCCTCCTCCTTCTCCAGGGAACGCCGCAGCGCCTCGCGGGCGCGGCCGAGCCGGACGGCGACGTTCTCGGTAGTGATGCCCGCGATGGCGGCGATCTCGGCGTGCGGCAGCCCCTCGAGCGCCAGCGTGAGGACCTGTCGCTGGCCGAGGGGAAGCGCGCGCAGGTGGCGCAGCAGCCGCTCGGTCCGCTGCCCGGCCACGAGCTGGTCGTCCGCGCCGGGCCGCGGGTCGGGCAGCTCGACGACTTCGGACTGCGCTGCGGGCCTCCGCGCCCGGCTCCACGCAAGCGAGAGGCCGCGGTTGTGGGCGATGCGCAGGACGAACCCGCGCGGCGACCCCTCCCCGCGGAACCTCGGCAGCGCCTGCCAGACGGCGACCAGCACCTCCTGCGCGAGATCGTCGCGCTCGGCGCCGGGCGGCGAGTAGCTGGCGACCGCCCGCCACAGGGCCGCACCGTGCCGGGCGAGCAGGTCGTCGAACGTCATGCCCTTACAGTCTCTTGGGCCAGCCCGACCTAACAAGGGAAGGCACCAAGTCCTACGGGACGGTCCTCTCGTTCGCGCGAGGCTGCGACTACTTCTTCACCGCCCCCATCAGCCGCAGCTCCCGCAGCGCCTCGACGTGCTTGGGGTCCAGCTCGACCACCTTCTTGTAATACTTCTCCGCCTCGGGCTCGCCCAGCGTCTTCGCCATGTTCGCGAGGAACAGCCACGCTGGCAGGCAGACGGGCACCATCGCGATGGCCCGCTTGCAGTCTCCCACCGAGTCGTCGCGCTGCGTCCTGCGGTCCTTCGCGAGCAGGAAGCGCGCCCAGCCACGCCAGGCGTAGAACTCGGCCTCCTGGTCGTTGAGGGTGATCGCCTCCTCTACCAGCTTGAGGCCCGCCTCGTACTTGCGGGCCTTGATCATGATCTCGCCCTTCTGGAACGCCTCCTCGGCGGCGAAGATGCGGGCGATGTCGACGTTGTTCGCCTTCCCGTCGAGCTCCTCTTCATACTCGATGCGGCGCTTCTCGTCGGAGAGGACCTGGCTGGCCTCGTTGATCTTCGAGAAGAGCCGCTCCTTGACCGAGCGCAGGGCCGCGTGGCCCGACGACACCGTGTCCGGGTGCAGCTCGCGCGCGAGCACGAAGAAGGCCTTCTTCACCTCGGCGCCGGTGGCCTTGCGGTCGAGCCCGAGCAGCTCGAAGTGGGTCGACTCTTCGCTGCGCGTGAGCGCCTCCTGCAGCCGCACCGCCTGCGCGGCCTCGGCCTCGTTCTCGCGCGAGCGCAGGAGCGCCGAAAGGCTGCCGGGCGCGGGCGGCTTCGCGGGCGCTGCGGGCCTCGCAGCAACGGGCGCAGGCGCGGGCGGATTCGAGCGCACCGGCGCGGGCGGCGCCGGGCGCGACGGCGGCGGCTTCGAGACGACGGACGGCGGCTTGGACGCGGCGGGCTTCGGCGCGACCGCGGGCCGCGGAGGAGGCATGGCGGCCGCAGGCTGCGAGGGAGGCGCGGGCGCGCTCGGCGGCGCGGCGGCGGGCGGCGCGGTGTACGCGACCTGCCCCACGACCGGCGGCGGACCGCGCACGGGGTCCGGCGGACGGGTCCGCGCCACCCGGGCCACGCCCTGCGATGGGGTGGTGATCGGCTCGTCCATGGCCGGGGCCGCCGCGGCCATCACCGCCGGAGGCGGCGCGCTCGCGGGCCTGCTGCCCACCGGCGGCGCCAGGGAGCCGTCGTCGGCGAAGGCGAGGTGCCCGAGCTCGGTGAGCATGTAGAGCAGCCGCAGCGTGATCGCCGGGTCCTGCGTCTTGAGCAGCTCGTCGGCGGTGCGCACGCCGTCGATGGCGGTGTAGAGGCGCGACTCCTGCGCGGTGAGCGCCAGCTCTTCGACCCGGCCCACTCCCAGGCCGCCAGAGCGCTGCACCGGACGCGTCAGCCTGCGCCCGAGCCGCGCCCGCAGCGGCGCCGGGTCGAGCCGGCGCACCGCCTCGGCGAGGAGCGTCCACCGCTGGCCGAGCGGAAAGGCCCCGGGCGGCGCTGGCGCGTCGCGCTCGAACGAGAAGCGGCCGCGCCACATCAGCAGCGCCCGGTCGAGCAGCGAGGCCATGTGCTCGCCGAGCAGCTTGTGGGCCTCTGCCGGGGGGATGAGCTGCAGCTGGAACAAGGACGTGACCACATCGCCGCCCTGCTTCTGCGCGTGCTCCTCTGCGGTGTGGCCCTGCGCGGCGGTCAAGGTGCCGCGCGAGACCAGGTGGCGCAGCAGCGAGTGGTCGGGGTCGTCCGACTCGAGGTGCTCGGGAGTGCCGCGCCGGAAGCCGATCTGCAGCATCCGGCCGCTCTCACTCGACAGCTGCAGCCAGCCCGTCGCCGAGGTCGCCGCGGCCAGCGCATAGAGCCGCACTGGCGAGAGCTGCTCGAGGCTGCCCTCCTCGGGGAGCTCCAGCTCCTGCAGCGCGGCCATCACCGGCTGCGAGGTGGCCGCGCGCTCCGGCGGCGCTTGCACCGCGGGCTCGGCGGCGGCCACGGGCGGCGCAGGTGGCGTCGCCGCTCCAGCCCGTCGGGCGCGGTCGGCCTCGATGGCGGCGCGGGCGTGGGCCCGGTCGGCGGCCCGCTCCTCCTCGGCTGACTGCGCGGCCGGCTGCCTGGCGAGCGGCGGGGTCACCCTGCGCGGGGCCGCCAGCAGCTCTGCCAGCTCGGGGAACTCCTTGCCAGCCTTGAACTCCTTGCCGTCCACCGAGACGTCCCACTGCGGCGTGAGCTGTCCGCGCAGCCGATCGAGCGCGTCGGGGCTGTACGGGCCCCAGACCCGGCCTTGCGCGTTGCGGACCCAGTACTGCTTCTTCTCGAGAGCGGACATCGGCGGGGTAGTGTAACTGAATCGCTCCGGCTGTACTCTGGGATCGTGGTCAGGCCCGCGCAGAAAAAGAGCCCCGCCCGGGGACGCCGCTCCTCGCGGCCCAACCTCACCCTGCTCTGCCGGCGGGTGGCGGCGGACCTCGCGCACGCCCTTCCCGAGCTGGCGCACCTCAAGGCCTCGCGCCTCCTCTTCGTGGCCGGGGAGGCGCGCCGGGCCTCGCGGGCCACGGTGAAGCCGCTCGGCGGCAAGGGTGGTCACCGGGTGGTGCTGCAGGGCCGGCGCGTGCTCTACCTCGTGACGCTGCGGCCCAAGTTCTTCCGCACCTCCACACCCGGGCAGCGGGTGGCCACCCTCCTGCACGAGCTGCTCCACATCAGCCCGCGCTTCGACGGCACGCTCGCCGAGGAGCGCCGCCACGACCACCTCCCGGGTGAGGCCTTCGAGAGCCTGCTCGAGCCGCTCTTGCGCCGCTACCTCGCTGCCGGGGACCCCGCGCTGCTGGCGGCCCTGGGGCACGACGGCGAGGTGCTGGCGCGACAGTGGCTGGAGCGGCCCACGGGCACAGGAGGGCGGCGGCGCTACACCGAGGCGGACCTCTTCCTCGGCCCGGTGGTGATGGTCACCAAGCAGAAGCTCCACTAGAGCACCGATCAGCTTACCGGACCGAGCCCGGATGGTGAGGGGCAAGCAGCTCTAGGAGCGACGACGAGTCAACCCGTTGTGGTTTCCGAGGAGGAGCGACGACGAGATGCGCTGCCCATCGCCGCCCTGGCGA
>JAYWAO010000527.1:0-3283 GCA_043782365.1 Deltaproteobacteria bacterium | reverse complement strand
CGGCGCTCTCGCGGGTCGAGGGCACCTTCGACTTCATCTACTCGGTGATCGTCTTCCACCACATCCGGCCGGCCGACGGGTACGCGCTGCTCCGGCGTCTCAGCGCGCTCTTGCGGCCCGGCGGCGTGCTCTCGGTGCAGGTGATCACCGTGCTGCACCAGAGCCTGCCGGTGCAGGCGGCCCGCTGGGTCCAGGCGCGCGTCCCGCTGGCGAACCAGGTGGTCAACCTGCTCCGCCGGCGCCCGCTCGACACCCCCAACATGGAGGCCAACGTCTACTCCCTCCCGGTGGTGTTCGAGCTCTTGCGCGAGGCGGGCTGCCCGGGCGCCTGGGCCGACTTCCAGCGGTCGCCCGAGTGCACCCACGCCGCGCTCTTCGCGCAGCGGCGCGAGGCCTGAGCCCGATCGGTCCGCCTGAGCCCGATCGGTCCGCCTGAGCCCGATCGATCCGCCCGGGCCCGATCACCGCCGCAGCAGCGCTCCCCGCCAGTGGGCCCAGCCGAGCCCTGGGCCCCGGTCCTTCAGCGCCAGCGCCGGCTTCTCCACCAACCGCCAGCTCAGCAGCGCGAGCCCCGCGGTCAGGAGCCCGGTCAAGAGCAGCCAGGGCGCCCAGCCCAGCCCCGGCACCCCCTCGAACGCCGCCACCTGCTGCACCGGAAACGCCCAGAGATAGATCCCGTACGAGAGGTCCTGCCTCTGGCCGATGCGCCGCGCCCGCTCCGGGAGCCGCGCCGCCAGCCAGAGCAGCCCATACCCGAGCGCCGGAAAGCCCACCACGAAGAGGCCCCCGAAGCGCAGCGAGAGCGCCGCCGCCACCAGCGCCAGCGCGCCCAGCCGGTCGTCGAGCGGCACCCGCCGCGCGAACAGCGCCAGCGACGCGCCGAGCAGGAACTCCCAGGTGAGCTTCAGGGTGTTCACGTCGCGCAGGAGCGCGGGCGCGTGCTCCAGCGGCTGGTAGCCCGCGCGCGAGGCGAGCAGGAGCCCCTGGAGCAGGAGCGCGAAAGCGACGGTCACCACCGGCGCCCGCCGCAGCAGGCCCGCGACCGCCAGCAGCAGCACCAGGAGGTAGCAGCGCCACTCGAACACCAGCGTCCAGATGGAGCCATTGAAGACGCTGCCGTGGACGGCGCGGCCATACGGGGTGCTCTCGGAGAGCAGGTCGTAGATGCCCCACCTGTTCACGGTGAGGCCGAGGTTCTCCACGACGTAGGCGAGCGGGCCCGAGGACGGTCCTTGCAGGTAGCCCGCGAGCGACCCCTTCTCGGCGAGGCCGATGGCAGGCCCGAGCAGGAACGCGGTGGCGAGCAGCACCGCCCAGTAGGCCGGGAAGATGCGCAGCGCGCGGCGCCAGAGGAACTGCAGGGGGTCGTTGGCGAGCCCGCTCTTGGTGACGAGGTAGCCGCTCAGCAGGAAGAACCCGCCCACCGCGAGGCCGCCCAGGCTCTCCTGGCCTCCGGTCCAGCCGGTGATGGGGCAGTCGCCGAAGCCGCCGAGCGGGAAGGAGTGGTCGACCAGCACCAACCCCGCCAGCACCAGCCGGAGCAGGCCGAAGGCGTTGTCGCGCCCCGCGAGAGACTGCTCCAGGTTCCGGGCTGGCATCTCCCTGTCCTATCACCGCTGGTTTCACGAGGAGAGGTCCGCCCGCGCTCGCCCACGACCTTGGAAGCGATCTCCTACTCCTCGAACCGCAGCGCCCCCAGCAATGCAAAGTACACCGCCCGGAGCGCCGCCCGCTTCTCCGCCGGGTCCTTCGCCCCCTTCAGCCGCACCCCGGAGGCAGAGCGGGCGAACTGCACGTGCCCGAGCCCCGCCGCCGCCAGCAGCGCGCCGGCCGCCTTGGCCTCCTGCTGCATCCCCTCCAGCTCGTAGGCGACCTGCGGCGCCTCGGCGGCCGCCAGATGTGAAAGCCTTTCACGCCACGCCGGGTAACACTTCTCGGTGATCGCCGGCGCGGCGCAGAGGCCCGCAGGCGCCGGACCCGGCGCGGGCAAGGGCGCTCCCACCGACACCTCCACCACCCGCACCAGCCGCTTCGCGAAGAGGAAGGCGTGCGCGAGCCCAGGCCCGAGGGGCTCGAGCAGCAGCTCACCCGAGGGGAGGAGCTCCGCGCGCAAGATCTTGGGGTCGTCCACCTCGACGACGGTGAACTCGGGCCCCACCTTCTCGATGCGCGGCTGCTTCGCGGTCAGCTGCAGCCGCGCGTCGGGCGGAACGGCGCGCGCAGCTCCAGCGGCGAAGAGCAGCCCCGCCAGGAGCGGCGCAACAGTATTACTCCACCGCTTCAATGATGCTCTCGAACAGCCGCTTGCCGTCCTCGCCGCCCAGCACCTTCTCGGAGAGCCGCTCGGGGTGCGGCATCATCCCCAGCACGTTGCCGCGGGCGTTGGTGATGCCGGCGATGTCGTTGAGCGAGCCGTTCGGGTTCGCGCCCGGGGTGCCGCGCGCGCTCGCCTTGTCGACGTAGCGGAAGGCCACCTGGCCCTCGCCTTCCAGCCGGGCGAGGCCCTCGTCGTCGATGAAGTAGTTGCCGTCGCCGTGGCCGATGGGGATGCGCAGGTTCTCGCCGCGGGCGTACTTGCGCGTCCACGGGGTCATCGCGCTCTCGACCTTCACCTGCACGTCGCGGCAGACGTACTTGAGCGAGTCGTTGCGCCGCATCGCGCCCGGCAGGAGGCCGGCCTCGAGCAGGATCTGGAAGCCGTTGCAGATCCCCAGCACGTGCCCGCCGCGGGCTGCGAACTTCTGCACCTCCTCCATCACGGGCGAGAAGCGCGCGATGGCGCCCGTGCGGAGGTAGTCGCCGTAGGAGAAGCCACCCGGGAGGACGACGACGTCGGCGCCGCGCAGGTCGCGGTCCTTGTGCCAGACGAAGCGGGCGGCCCGGCCGAGGACGTGCTTGGCGACATGGTAGACGTCGTGGTCGCAGTTGCTGCCCGGGAAGACGACGATCGCGAAGAGCATGGCGCTAGCCCTTCGCAGCAGCAGTTGCAGAAGCCGGCGCGTCGCCGATCGATTCGATCCGGTACTCCTCGATCACCGTGTTGGCGAGGAGCTTCTCGCACATCGCCGCGAGCCGCTCCCTGGCGCGGACGGGGTCGGTCTCGGCGAGGTCCAGCTCGATCACCTTGCCGAGCCTGACGCCCTGCACCTCCGCGAATCCGAGCGAGGCGAGGGCGCGGCCGACGGCCTGCCCCTGGGGATCGAGCACCGAGCGCTTCAAGGTGACGACGACGCGGGCTTTCATGGCGCGGCACCATAGGGGGCAAGGGCCGCGAGTTCAAGCG
>JAYWAO010000526.1:0-24176 GCA_043782365.1 Deltaproteobacteria bacterium | reverse complement strand
TCGATGGCGCGCGGCAGGGCTACGCGCTCGCCGTCGACGACCAGCTCGGCAAGGCGGCGACGTTCAGGCCGCTCATCCTCGCCTTCAAGAACGGCGCGCCGGTGCGGCTCGACGACGTCGCCGAGGTGGTGGACGGCGTCGAGAACGCGCAGCTCGCGGGCTGGGCGGGGCGCGAGCGGGCGATCATTCTCAACGTCTTCCGCCAGCCCGGCGCCAACGTCATCCAGGTGGCCGACAAGGTGAAGGAGCTGCTCCCGAACCTCCGCGCGACGCTGCCGCAGGGGCTCGAGATCCAGGTGCTCTCCGACCGCACCGAGACCGTGCGCGCCTCGGTGGACGACGTGCAGTTCACGCTGGCGCTGACCATCTTCCTGGTGGTCGGCGTCATCTACCTGTTCCTGCGCTCGGCGCGCGCGACCATCATCCCGGGCGTCGCGGTGCCGCTCTCGCTGGTCGGGACATTCGGGGTGATGTATCTCGCCGGATATAGCCTCAACAACCTGTCCTTGATGGCGCTCACCATCTCGACGGGCTTCGTGGTCGACGACGCCATCGTGATGGTGGAGAACATCTCCCGCTTCATCGAGAAGGGAATGAAGCCCTTCGACGCGGCGCTCGAGGGCGCAAGGCAGATCGGCTTCACCATCGTCTCGCTCACCGTCTCGCTGGTGGCGGTGCTGATCCCGCTGCTCTTCATGGGCGGCATCATCGGCCGCCTCTTCCGCGAGTTCGCGGTGACCCTGGCGATCGCCATCGGCGTCTCGGCGGTGCTCTCGCTGACGCTGACGGCGATGATGTGCGCCTGGCTCCTCAAGCCCCACGACGAAGAGAGGCCCGGCGCCGCGGCGCGCGCGTTCGAGGCCGGCTTCGACTGGGTGCTGCGCGGCTACGACCGGGGCCTGCAGTGGGTGCTGGCCCACCAGACGCTGACGCTGGTCGTCACCCTCGGCACCGTCGCGCTCACCGCCTTGCTCGCCGTGGTGGTGCCCAAGGGGTTCTTCCCGCAGCAGGACACCGGGCTGATCGTCGGTGTCTCGGAGGCGCCGGCCGATTCCTCGTTCCTCCGCATGATGGACCGGCAGCGCGCGCTCGCCGAGGTGATCCTGCAGGACCCCGACGTGGCCACGGTGGCCTCGTTCATCGGCACCGACGGCACCAACCCCACGCTGTCGAGCGGCCGCTTCTCGATCGCGCTCAGGCCGCTGGCGAAGGGGCGGGCGTCGTCGGAGCAGGTGATCGCCCGGCTGTCGAAGGCGCTCGAGCCCGTCGAGGGGATCGCGCTCTTCCTCCAGCCCGTGCAAGACCTCCAGATCGACAGCCGGCAGAGCCGCACCCAGTTCCAGTACACGCTCGAGGACGCCGATCCCGCCGAGCTCGCCGAGTGGGGCCCCAAGGTCCTCGCGACCCTGCAGTCGCTGCCGCAGCTCCGCGACGTCACCAGCGACCAGCAGGACACCGGCCTGCAGCTCAAGCTCACCATCGACCGCGACAGCGCCGCCCGCCTCGGCATCCAGCCGCAGGCGATCGACGACGTGCTCTACGACGCCTTCGGCCAGCGGCAGGTCTCCACCATCTTCACCCAGCTCAACCAGTACCGGGTGATCCTCGAGGTGGACCCCAAGCTGCAGGAGACCGCCGAGACGCTCGGCAAGCTCTACCTGCGCAGCAGCACGGGCGAGCAGGTGCCGCTCTCGGCGGTGGCCCGCGCCGAGACCCGCCTGACGGCGCTCTCGATCAACCACCAGGCGCAGTTCCCCGCGGCGACCATCTCGTTCAACCTCGCCCCGGGCGCGGCGCTCGGCGACGCGGTGGAGGCGATCCACCAGGCCGAGGTGGCCGCGGGCCTGCCCGGCTCGGTGCGCGCGTCGTTCCAGGGCACCGCCCAGGCGTTCCAGGAGTCGCTCGCCAGCGAGCCGCTGCTCATCCTGGCGGCGCTGATCTGCGTCTACATCGTGCTGGGCGTGCTCTATGAAAGCTATATCCACCCGATCACCATCTTATCGACGCTCCCCTCGGCGGGCGTGGGCGCGCTATTGGCCCTGCTCCTCACCCGCACCGAGTTCACCATCATCGCGCTGATCGGCATCATCCTCCTGCTGGGCATCGTCAAGAAGAACGCGATCATGATGATCGACTTCGCGCTCGAGGCGGAGCGCGACCAGGGGCTGTCGGCGCGCGAGTCGATCTACCAGGCGTGCCTCCTGCGCTTCCGGCCCATCATGATGACCACGCTGGCCGCGCTCCTCGGCGGCCTCCCGCTCGCGCTCGGCACCGGCACGGGCTCGGAGCTGCGCCGGCCGCTCGGCATCGCCATCGTCGGCGGGCTGCTCATCTCGCAGGTGCTGACGCTCTACACCACGCCGGTGATCTACCTCTTCATGGACCGCCTCTCGCGCCGGTTCGGCAAGGCCAAGGCGGCGCCCGCGCCTTCCCCCGCGCAGGCCGGAGGCGCCGCGTGAACCTCTCGGCCCCTTTCATCCAGCGGCCGATCGCCACCTCGCTCCTGGCGGCGGCCGTGCTGCTGGCGGGCGGGGCGGCCTACACGCAGCTCCCGGTGGCGCCGCTTCCCCGGGTGGACATCCCCACCATCAACGTGCAGGCGGGCCTCCCGGGCGCGAGCCCCGAGACGATGGCGGCCGCGGTGGCGACGCCGCTCGAGCGCAGGCTGGCGCGGATCGCGGGTATTACCGAAAGCACCTCGTCGAGCTCGCTCGGCTCCACCTCGCTGACGCTGCAGTTCGACCTCGACCGCGACGCCGACTCCGCCGCGCGCGACGTGCAGGCCGCCATCAACGCGGCCGGCGGAGACCTGCCGCAGAACCTTCCGACGCGCCCGCGCTGGGGCAAGGTGAACCCGGCTGACCAGCCCATCCTCATCCTCTCGCTGACGTCCGACACGCTGCCGCTCTCCGCGGTGTTCGACGCCGGCACCACCGTGCTGGCGCAAAAGATCGCGCAGGTCCCCGGGGTGGGGCAGGTGTTCATCGGCGGCGGCCAGCAGCCCGCGGTGCGCGTCGCCGCCGACCCCGCGGCGCTGGCCGGGCTCGACCTCTCGCTCGAAGACCTGAGAGTTGCGCTGGTGAGCGCCACGGTCGATCAGGCCAAGGGGGCGATCGGCGGTCCGGCGCAGATGTTCTCGCTCGCGGCCAACGACCAGCTGAGGAAGGCGGCCGACTTCAAGCCGCTGGTGATCGCCTGGCGCGGCAGCTCGGCGGTGCGCCTCTCGGACGTCGCCGAGGTCACCGACGACGTCGAGAACCAGCGCGCGGCCGCCTGGGTGGACGGCAAGCGCACCTGCCTCGTGATCATCCGCCGCCAGCCCGGCGCCAACATCATCGAGGTGATCGAGCGCATCAAGAAGCTCATCCCCGAGCTCTCCAAGACGGTCTCGCCGGCGATCGAGATCAAGGTGGCGCTCGACCGCAGCCAGACCATCCGCGCCTCGGTCGCCGACGTCGAGTTCTCGCTGGCGCTGAGCGTTCTCTTGGTGACGCTGGTCGTCTTCGTCTTCCTGCGCAGCTTGCGCGCGACCGCCATCCCCAGCGTGGTGGTGCCCCTCTCGCTGGTGGGGACCTTCGGCGTGATGTATCTGCTCGGGTATAGCCTCGACAACCTCACCCTGATGGCCCTGACCATCTCGACCGGCTTCGTGGTGGACGACGCCATCGTCGTCACCGAGAACGTCGCGCGCCACATCGAGCAGGGGAAGTCGCCCCGCGAGGCCGCGCTGCAAGGGGCAAAGCAGGTCGGCTTCACCATCGTCTCGATCACCGCTTCGCTGCTCGCGGTCTTCATTCCGATCCTCTTGATGGGCGGCCTGGTCGGCCGGCTCTTCCGCTCCTTCGCGGTTACACTTTCTGCCGCCATCCTCATCTCGGCGGTGGTCTCGCTGACGCTGACGCCGATGATGGCCTCGCGTCTGCTGCGCCGCGAGGAGCCCGGCAGCGGCGGCCCGCTCGCCCGGTTGGCGGAGCGGGCGTTCAACCGGCTGCTCGGCCTCTACCAGCGCGGGCTGCACACGGTGTTGAAGTGGCACAAGCTGACGCTCCTCTTCGCCGCCGCCACCGTCGCGCTCACGGTTTGGCTCTATGTGATCGTGCCCAAGGGCCTCTTCCCGCAGCAGGACACCGGCCAGCTCCAAGGCTCCACCGACGCGCCGCAGGACATCTCCTTCTCGGCCTTCCGCGACCGGCAGGCCTCGCTCAACCAGATCGTGCTGGCCCACCCCGCGGTGGCCCACATGATGTCGTTCATGGGGCAGGGCAACAGCGGGAACATGTTCATCGAGTTGAAGCCCCTCTCCCAGCGCAAGCAGACCGCCGACCAGGTGATCGCCGACCTGCGGCCCAAGCTCGCCAAGATGGAGGGGATCGCGCTGTACCTCCAGGCGGTGCAGGACGTGCGCATCGGTGGCCGCTTCGCGCGCACCCAGTACCAGTACACGCTGCAGTCGGCCGACCTGGGCACGCTCCTGCTCTGGGCGCCCCGGATGCTCGACAAGCTCAAGTCGCTGCCCGTGCTGCGCGACGTCTCCAGCGACCTGCAGACCGCCGGCCTCGAGCTCAACGTCGAGGTGGACCGCGACACCGCCGCGCGGCTGGGCATCCAGCCGAAGGCGATCGACGACACGCTCTACGACGCCTTCGGCCAGCGGCAGGTGGCCACCATGTATGGCGCGATGAACCAGTACCGGGTGGTGCTGGAGGTGAAGCCAGAGTTCCGCGGCTCGCCGGACGCGCTCGACAAAGTCTGGGTGCGCGGCTCGGGCGGGCTGGTGCCCCTCTCGGCCATCGCGAAGTGGAGGCCGCGCGCGACCTCGCTGTCGGTGAACCACCAAGGGCAGTTCCCCGCGGTGACCATCTCCTTCAACCTGCCCGTCGGCGTGGCGCTCGGCACCGCGGTGGCGGCGGTCCACCAGGCCGAGCTGGAGCTCGGGTTGCCGGCGCGCATCCGGGCCGGGTTCCAAGGCACCGCGCAGGCCTTTGCCGATTCCCTGAAGAACATGCTCTGGCTGGTGGTCTTCGCCCTGCTGGTCGTCTACATCGTGCTCGGCGTGCTCTACGAGAGCCTGATCCACCCGTTGACGATCCTCTCGACGCTCCCCTCTGCTGGCGTCGGTGCGCTCCTGGCGCTGCTGCTCTTCAAGACCGAGCTGTCGATCATCGCCTGGGTCGGGCTGATTCTCTTGATCGGCATCGTCAAGAAGAACGCCATCCTGATGATCGACTTCGCCATCGAAGCCGAGCGCGACCGCGGCCTCGCGCCGGCCGAGGCCATCTTCGAGGCGGCGGTGCTGCGCTTCCGGCCCATCTTGATGACCACGCTCGCGGCCATGCTGGGCGCGGTCCCGCTCGCGTTGGGCAGCGGCGTGGGCGCGGAGATGCGCAAGCCGCTGGGCATCGCCATCGTCGGCGGGCTGCTGCTCTCACAGCTCTTGACGCTCTTCACCACGCCGGTGGTGTACCTGGCGCTCGACTGGTTCTCGGCGAGGGCGCGCAAGGCGCGGGCAGAGGTTGCCGCCGCTCCGGTGCCGCGTCCCCAGGCTGGCTTGAGCTAGCTATAGCTAGGCGCTTGGGGCCCGCCTGGCGACTCTCTGGTTGGCCCAATACCCCGCCGCAGCCGCCGTGGCCGTGAGCGCCACGCCCCACGCGACATCCACGGGCACCAGCCGGGCCGGCCAGCCGCGCAGCACCGCCCAGTTGGTCAATTCATAGGTCGCATAGGCGACGAACCCGAGGCCGGCGCCGCGCCGCGCTGCCTCCCCCACGCCGTGCGCCGGCAGCACCGCGTGGAAGACGATCGCCGCGAGATACATCGCATAGAAGAGCGCCGCGGCCAGCAGCACGGGCTGCCCGCGCTCGAGCGGTCCGAGCGCCTCCGAGTAATACGTTTTCGCGAGAACACCAAGCCAGGCGAGGTCGAGGGCGAGCATGGTCACGGCCGTGGCCGCGACGGCGGCGGCGAGCGGGGCAGGGCGCAGCGCAGACAGGGTCGGTTGGCTCATCGCCACTCCATAGCCCCTGGCTGCCCATGCCGCGAGCCGCCCTGCGCCGCGCCTGCGCTCGTCGTCAGGCCTCCGAGCGGGACTCGGCGTGCGCCGGTGGGGGCGGCAGCGAGGCCGAGGCCGCGAGGTGCCGCGCCACGATCGCCCCCAGCTTCGCCATCCCGGCCTCGATCAGCTCCGGCGGCCGGTTGCTGAAGTTGAGCCGCAGGGTGTCCCGCCTGGGCGTCGCCGGGTAGAACGGCGCGCCGGAGACGAAGGCCACCTTCTCCTTGAGCGCGTCGGCGAAGATCGGCTCGGCGTCGAGCCCGCCGGGGAGCGTCGCCCAGACGAAGAGGCCGCCCTCCGGCCGCACCCAGCGGGTGCCGAGCGGGAAGTGGTTCGTCAACGCGCGCAGCATGGTGTCGCGCCGGATTCGATAGAGGTCCTGGATCGACTTGAGGTGCAGGTCGAAGTCGTTCGTCTCCAGGTACCGGGTGATCGCCCGCTGCGCGAGCGAGCCTGTGTGCAGGTCGGCCGCCTGCTTGGCCACGGTGAGGGTGCGGATGGTGTCCCGGGCGGCCACCGCGTAGCCCACCCGCAGCCCGGGCGCGAGCGTCTTGGAGAACGAGCTCAAGTAGATGACCGGCGCCTCGGGCACCAGCGCGGCGATCGGCGGGAGCGGGCCGCCCTCGTAGCGCAGCTCGCCGTACGGATCGTCCTCCAGCACGGGCACGTCGAACTCGGCCGCCAGCTGCGCCAGCCGCCAGCGCCGCTCGAGAGAGAGGGTGGCGCCGCGCGGGTTCTGGAAGGTGGGGACGAGGTAGATGAGCTTCGGCCGCTTGATGCGCAGGAGCCGCTCGAGCTCGTCCACCCGCATGCCGTGCTCGTCGCTCTCGACCACCGCGAAGGTCGCCTCGTACGAGTCGAATGCCTGCAGCGCGGCGAGGTACGAGGGGCTCTCGACGACCACCAGATCGCCAGGGTCGAGCAGCGCCTTGGCGACCAGGTCGATGCCCTGCTGCGAGCCCGCGGTGACCAGCACCTCCTCGGGCTGCACCGGGAAGAAGCGCTTCGCCTGCCGCTCCGCGATCCAGGCGCGCAGCGGGCCGTGGCCCTCGGTGGGGCCGTACTGCAGCGCCGCCGGGCCATCCGGGGAGGCGAGCACCTCGGCGTGCGCCTTGGCGAGCCCGGCGAGCGGAAACGCCTCGGGCGCGGGCAGGCCGCCGGCGAACGAGAGCACGTCGGGCCGCTCGGTGACCTTGAGGATCTCGCGGATGGCGGAGGCCTTGATGCGGCCCATGCGGCGAGCGAGCTGGGCGCCGGTGCTCATCGCGACACCAGGGCGACGGCGGTGTTGGCGTTGCCGTTCTTCTGCGGCCGGCTTGCCCGCGCAGCGCGGCCCTCACTCGCGGCGCGTCCGTTTCGGAGCGCGCGGCCCGCGCCAGCCGTGCGCGCGGACTTCTTGCGGCGGGGAGCAGGGGCGTCGTCGATGGGCAGGGGCACGGCGGTTCCCTCCTTCACGGTTGCGAGCGCGATGGTGGTCTGCGTGCGGGTGACGCCTGGGAGGCGGCGCAGGGTGCCGGAGATCAGCTTGTCGAGGGATTCGGTGGTGCGGGTCACCACCTTGAGCAAGTAGGTGTCGTTGCCCGCCACCCGGTAGCACTCGAGCACCTCCGGCAGCCCCTGGATCCGCTTGGCGAAGCCGTCGTGGTAGCGCGGGTGGGCGATGCGCACGCCGATGAAGGCGCGGACGTCGTTGCCCATGCGGCGCGGGTCGAGGATGGCCACCCAGGCGGCCACCGCGCCGCTCACCTCCAGCTTGCGCACCCGCTCCGCGACCGAGGGCTGCGAGAGCCCCACCGCCTCGGCGATGTCCGCCTGGGTGGTGCGCGAGTCGCGCTGGAGGAGGTCGAGGATCCGATAATCAATCGTGTCCATCGCGGCTGGAGCCCCTGTCGCATCGGCAGAAGTGCGCCGGAGGCCGCTCCATATCGGCAACGGACCGAAGCGTCAAGGCGGGGCGCGGCGTGTGTCGGGGCGCGGCGTGCGCTAGAAGGCCATCGCCAGGGTCACTCGGATCACCATGTGTCAATGAACCGCCGCGGCCTCGTCGCCTGCGGCGGCACCGGCATCGTCCGCAGCCCGCGCAAGAGCACCGCGCGCGTCTCTGCGGGGTCGATCACCGCGTCGAGCTCCAGGAGCGCCGCCATGTTCAGCGCGCGCCCCTTCTCATAGGCGAGGGCGATGAGCTGCTGCAACGCCGCCTCGCGCCCTTCCGGGTCTTCGATCGCCGCGAGCTGCTTCTTCATCCCCATCTTCACCGCGCCCTCGAGGTTCATCCCGCCGAACTCGCCGCCAGGCCACGAGACCGTCAGCAGCGGCGCGTGGAAGTGGCCGCCCGAGAGCGCCTGCGCGCCCAGCCCGTACCCCTTGCGCAGCACCACCGTGAGCCACGGCACGGTGAGGCTCGCCGCCGCCACGAAGAGGCGCGCGGCGTGGCGCACCAGGGCGGTCTTCTCGGCGGGCGGGCCCACCATGAAGCCCGGCGTGTCGCAGAGCGAGACCACCGGCAGCCCGAACGCGTCGCAGAGCTGGAGGAAGCGGGCCGCCTTGTCGGAGGCGTCGGCGTCGACGGCGCCGCCGAGGTGCATGGTGTCGCTGGCGAGCACGCCAACCGCGAGCCCTTCGAGCCGCGCCAGCGCCGTCACCACGCTGCGCCCGAAGGCCTGCCGCAGCTCCAGCACCGAGCCGTGGTCGAAGAGCGTTTCGAGCAGCGGCCGCACCTGGTAGGCGCGCCGCCGCGACTCGGGCAGCGCCGCCCGCAGCGCGGTCTGGTCGGCGGCGGAGAAGCGTGCGAGCGGGCCTTGGAAGTAGGACAGATACCGTTTGGCTACCGAAACCGCCTCTGCCTCGTCCTTCACCCGGAGGTCGACCACGCCGTTCTTGGTCTGCACGTCGATCGGGCCCACCTCCTCGGGGGTGAACACCCCCAGGCCGCCGCCCTCGATCATCGCGGGCCCGCCCATGCCGATGGTGCTGTCCTCGGTGGCGATGACCACGTCGCAGCAGCCGAGCAGCGCGGCGTTGCCGGCGAAGCAGCGGCCCGAGGCGATGCCCACCCGCGGCAAAAGGCCCGAGAGCGCGGCGAAGGCGTGGAACGAGCGCGTGTCGAGGCCCGCGACGGTGGGCACGTCGAGATCGTTGGGCCGCCCGCCGCCCCCCTCGGCGAAGAGCACCACGGGCGTGCGCGAGCGGCCCGCCAGCTCGAGCAGGCGGTCGAGCTTGCGGTGCCCGAAGTGCCCCTGCGTGCCGGCGAAGACCGTGTAGTCGTAGGCGGCCACGGCTGCCCGCGCGCGCTCGACGCCGTGCTCCGCGGCGTTGATGGTGCCGAAGCCGCAGACGATGCCGTCGGCCGGGCTCTGCGCGCGCAGCTCGTCTTCCGCGAGCCGCTGCCGCTGCGCTGCCACCGCGTGGGCGCCGTACTCGACGAAGCTGCCCTCGTCGAGCAGGTGGGCGAGGTTCTCGCGCACGGTGCGCTGCCCGGTCTTGCGCCGCCTCTCCACCGCGGCGGGTCGGCCAGCGTCGGAGAGCGCGTGGAGGCGCGCCTGCAGCTCCATCAGGTCGGCGCGCTCGACCTGGGGTGACGGCGGCTGCGGCGGCGCGGGATCGTGGGGATCGCTCATCTCCCAACAGTCGCACGAGCGGCCCGCTTTCGGGGCTTGGGGGCGCAACGAACGCCGCTCCAGGTGCGCTGTCCCGTTGGTCGCCGGCTGTCAGGACGACAGCGCGCGGAGAGTCAGGTCGGCCACCTTGGGGGCGCGACCGAGAACGCCGAGGGCGCGCCACACTCGCGGCATCGGCAGCGCGCTCATCCGCTCCCGGCTCTCAGCGCGCGCCGGCCGGGGCCGCTCCCGCGGTGACCGCGCCCACGATCTCGCCGTAGGCCGCGTCGGCGTGGGCCCTCATCTCGTCGTCCGTCCGGTCTTGGATCGGGTGCGGCACCAGCACCCGCGCCGCCGGGAAGCCGAGCGCGCGGGCCTGCGCCTCGGCCGCCCCCGCGAACTCGGTCGAGGCGACGAACACGGAGGGGATCCCGCGCGCTTCCAGGTCGGTGATGTCGTGCACACTGCACGACGTGCAGCTCCCTCAATCGGCCAGCGCCTCGATCAGCACCTCGCACTGCGAGGCGATCTGCTGGCGCAGGTCGAGCGGGGCCGGCTTGGTGAAGGTGGGCTTGGCGAAGCGCCGCACCGTCGCGCCATCGGCCACCAGCCGCTCCTCGAGCCGGTCGAGGAAGACGTCGCCGCGCGCCTTGGAGATGTCGAGCAGCCCGACCACCTTCCCTGCCAGCGACCGCGGGCGCGGCGCCGGCGGGCGGGTGGTAACGGTGCGCTCGCTGGTCGGATCGAGGACGAGCGTCATGGCTTGATCTCCTTGGTGACTGGTTGACTGCCGATGTCTCCGTTGACCCAGCCGCCGATGATCTCGGAGAACAGGCCTGCGCTCCCGCCGGCGTGCACCAGCAAGAGGCCGCCGGGGCGGAACTTGGGGAGCATGGCGTCGCGCAGGTACTCGGGGACGCCCTCAGCGATCCCGCCGGCGCCGCGCACCAGGTCCGCGCCGGGGCGCAGGAGGCGCGCGTGCAGCTCCTCGAGCAGGCGCGCCTTCGACCACCCGGCCTCGCGGAAGACGCGCGCGTGCTCCGGGCCGATCACCAGCACGGCGTCGAAGGCCATCGCCAGCTTGGGGTGGTGGAGGGTGGCGAGGCTCGCCGCCAGCGTCGCCGCCAGCGACTCGGGCGTGCGGCTCAGCTGGTCGACCACGCAGCGGGTCCCCTCGCCGGCGAAGAGCGTGACCGTGCTCGCGCCCTCCGCGAAGCCGCGCTCCACCGAGAGCGGCTCCCAAGGCGAGCCCTCCTCGTCCTCGGGGAAGCAGAAAGAGAGCTTGCCCGGGCTGCCGTGGGTGGCTCGATCGACCTCGCCGGGACGGCCGCCGCCGACGTTGCGCACCACCAGCTGCAGCGCCCGCCCGATGGCCAGGTGGGCGCGGTTGCCCTGCCCGAGCACGTTGACGCCGGCGTTCATGCCGATGGCGCGCCGGATCGGGCCGTTGACGATCACCACCGGGCCGACTGGCATGGTGGTGGCGAGCAGTCCGTGCATGTTGAACTCGTCGGTGCACGCGGCTTCGAGCGCGGCGAGCACCACCGGCAGGTGCTCGGGCTTGCACCCGGCCATCACCGCGTTGACGGCGACCTTCTCGACCGTCGCCGGCGCCAGGTCGGGCGGGACCAGCGCCACCACTTCGCCCGGAGCCCTGGTCGTGCCCGCGAGCATCCGCAGCACCCGGGCCTCGGTGGGCGGCACCACCGGCAGGCCGTCGGTCCAGCCCCGCTCGAAGAGCGCCTCGTGCTCGTCCTCGAGCCGGGCGAGCTCGACCCGGCGGCTCTGCAGCGAGCCGGCGCGGAAGCGGACCGAGAGCGCGTCGGCCCGCTCGGGATCGGCGGAGAGCGAGCCGCAGCCGGGGCGGTGCTCGGGCAGCGCGGGCCCGAGCCCTTTGGCGCCGGTGAACGCCTCCCACTGCGCGCGGCTCCAGCCGACGGTGCGCGCGGCCACGGCGCCACCCTCCACCCGCAGCAGGGTGGGCACGGTCTCGATCGCGTGGAGCCAGCTCGCCTCGAGCGCGGTGTCGTCGACGGGCTCGAGCCCGGCGGGAAAGAGGGGGTCGTCCTGCGTATAGACGGTGAGCCGCGCGCCCGACTCGCGTAGCTGCCGCAGCACGGGCGCCACCAGCGCGCAGGTCGGGCAATCGCGCTTGACGAAGGCGACGAGGCCGTCCGGCAGGGGCGGCGCCGCGTTGGTGGCCGCGCTCACGGCAATGGCTCCGGCACTGGCGACATGGGCACCCCTCTTCGAGACGCTGGGGCGAGCTAGCCAGAGAGGGAGGTTCGAGGCAAGCGCCAGACCGGTGGGCGCGCCTTGGGACTGGTGGGTCCGTGGAGGGCGGGAGCGAAAAAGGCGAAGGCCCCGAGTCTTTCGACCCGGGGCCTTCTTGGAGCGGGGTGTACGGGACTCGAACCCGTGGCCTCCGGCGTGACAGGCCGGCGTTATAGCCAGCTTAACTAACACCCCACATCGAGTAGGCGGGACAGGTTTCGAACCTGCGACCCTCGGTGTGTAAGACCGATGCTCTACCGCTGAGCTACCCGCCCCTACGCGGCGCCTGAGCGGAGCGGTCTTCTACGCGCGGCCCCGTTTCAAGTCAAGCGCCCAGATCGCTTCCTGCTACAACATCTCCGTGGGCACGGAAGCGCTGGTCGATTTCCCCTCCGGCGGACCCCTTCCGGCGGCCTGGGTGACCACCGCACCGAGCGGCGACGAGGCCGAAGCCGAGGCGCTCGCAGCCCGCTTCGGCCTCTGCTTCCAGCAGCGCCGCGGCCGCTCGATCGAGGCCCTCTTGCGCGACGCGGAGGGCGCTCCCCTCCTGGTGCTCGCGGCCCTCTCGGCGGAGCTGCACCTGCCGCGGGCCGTCTCGGCGTCCGGCGGCGGTCCCTCGGCGCCCTCGCAGGCGAGCGACGCGACAGCCAGGAGCCCTGCGCAGCAAGCGGGCGACGCCGCGGCCCGGCAGACCTTCCGCGCCAGCCTGGGGCTCGCCACCCTGCGCCTGCAGCGGGCGCTCACCGGCGAGGTCGATCCGCTGGTGCTCGCCGCGAAGCTCGCCCCCGGCGACCGCGTGCTCGACGCCACGCTCGGTCTCGGCGGCGACGCTCTGCTCGCCTCGTTCGCCACCCGCGCGCCCGTGGTCGGCCTGGAGCAGAGCCCGCTGCTGGCCGCCTTCACGCAGGTGTCGCTCCGGCGGCCGGGCGGGGCAGGGCCGCTGCTCGCCGCCGCCCGCGAGGCTGGCGCGCGCGTGGAGGTCCGCTGCGCAGAGCATGGGGCCGCTCTGGCGGCGCTGCCGTCGCGCAGCTTCGACGTGGTGCTGTTCGACCCGATGTTCCGCCTGCCCTCGCGGGCCTCGTCGCTGTTCGGCCTGGTGCGCGCGCTCGCGTCGGACGCGCCGCTGACCCGCGAGGTCCTGCGCGAGGCGCAGCGCGTGGCCCGGCGCGGGGTGCTGGTGAAGGACGCCGCCCCTGGCCGGGAGCTCGGCCGGCTGGGGCTGGCGCCGCTGCCATCGCGACGGTTTCCGCGCATCGTCTTCGGCTGGAGCGACGCGCAGTAGATCCTCCGCCCGCCCCGCGCGTTGGAGCCTGCAGGCGCTCCACCAGAGCGCCCCAGTGCAAGGGGCAGGGCGGGCGCGTCGCTCCGGGGAATGAGCTCCGGCGGCGCGTCCCGCCCTGGTTTGCCGGCGGCAGGGCCGCCCCGTGTGCGTGGGTGGGCCTCCAGACGCGCGCCTACCACCCCGTCGCCTTGTTTCAAATCGTTCGACTTGGCCGCTTTCAGATCCCGCGGGTGCTGCTCGTCGATGACGACCTCTGGGTGCTGCTCTCGATGCGCCGCCTGCTCGGCCCCTCGACACAGTTCCTGGTTTCCTCAGAGTTCTCCTGTCGCGCCTACGCCGGAGCCGCCGGAGCCGCCGGAGTCGCCGGACTGATCGCCGCCGGCCCCTGCCGGAAGAAGCCATCCGGGTCCTCCAGCACCAGCGCCACCCGCAGCACCTCATCGACGTGGTCCACCGGGATGATGCGCAGCTCCCTGCGGATCTTCAGCGGGATCTCGCGGATGTCCTTCTCGTTCTCCTTCGGGATCAGCACGATCTTGATGCCGCCCCGATGGGCCGCGAGCGCCTTCTCCTTGAGCCCGCCGATCGGGAGCACGCGCCCGCGCAGCGTGATCTCGCCGGTCATCGCGACATCTTTCCGCACGGGCACCTTCGCGAGCGCCGAGATCATCGCGGTGGCCATCGTCACGCCCGCGCTCGGCCCGTCCTTCGGCACCGCGCCCTCGGCCACGTGCACGTGGATGTCGAACTTGTCGGCGAAGTTCTTGTCGATGCCGAACTTCTCCGCGCGGGAGCGCACGTAGCTGAGCGCCGCCTGCGCGCTCTCCTGCATCACCTCGCCGAGCTTGCCCGTGAGGATCAGCTTGCCCTTGCCGGGCATCACCGTCACCTCGGTCTGCAGCAGCTCCCCGCCCACCTCGGTCCAGGCGAGGCCCGTGACGAGGCCGATCTCGTCCTTCTCCTCGGTCATGCCGTAGCGGAACCGCGGCGGCCCGAGCAGCTTGTGGATGCGCCTGCGGTCGACGATGATCTTCTCATCGCGCTTCCCGCTCTTGAGCACGTCCTTGGCCACCTTCCGGCAGACCGAGGCGATCTCGCGCTCGAGGTTGCGCACGCCCGACTCGCGTGTGTAGCGGTGCACCAGCTCAGCCATCGCCTTGCGGGTGATGGTCAGATCCACCTCGTCGAGCCCGTTGAGCTCCTTCTGGCGCGGCGTCAGGTACTTGTGCGCGATCGATAACTTCTCCAAGTCGGTGTAGCCCGCGATGCGGATGATCTCCAGGCGATCCTGCAGCGGCGCCGGGATCCCGTGCAGCGTGTTCGCCGTGCAGATGAACATCACCTTCGAGAGGTCGTAGTCGAGGTCGAGGTAGTGGTCGCCGAAGGAGTGGTTCTGCTCGGGGTCGAGGACCTCCAGCAGGGCCGCGCTGGGGTCGCCGCGGAAGTCGGTGGACATCTTGTCCACCTCGTCGAGCAGGAAGACCGGGTTGCCCGTGCCGGCCTTCTTCATCGACTGGATGATCTTGCCGGGCATCGCGCCGATGTAGGTGCGGCGGTGGCCGCGGATCTCCGCTTCGTCGCGCACGCCGCCGAGCGAGATGCGGATGAACTTGCGCCCGAGCGCCTTGGCGATGCTCTTGCCCAGCGAGGTCTTGCCGACGCCCGGCGGGCCGACGAAGCAGAGGATCGGGCCCTTCATCTTCTCCACCATCGCCTGCACCGCGAGGTACTCGGTGATGCGCTCCTTGGGCTTCTTCAGGCCGTAGTGGTCGTCGTCGAGGACCTGCTCGGCCTCGGTGATGTCGTGCTTGTCCTTGGAGTAGTCATACCAAGGCAAGGAGATGATCCAATCGATGTAGTTGCGGACGACGGTGGCCTCCGCCGACATCGGGCTCATCATCTTCAGCTTGCGCAGCTCCTTCTTCGCCTTGATCTGCGCCTCCTTCGACATCTTCTTGTTCTTGATCTTGTCCTCGAGCTCCTGCAGCTCGCTCTTGAACTCGTCGCGCTCGCCGAGCTCCTTCTGGATCGCCTGCATCTGCTCGTTGAGGTAATACTCTTTCTGGGTCTTCTCCATCTGCTTCTTCACGCGGGTGCGGATCTTCTTCTCGACCTGGAGGATCTCGATCTCGCCCTGCATCAGCTCGAAGAGCCGCTCCAGCCGGCGCGCCGCCGAGGTCTCCTCCAGGATCGCCTGCTTGTCGTTCAGCTTCAGCGAGAGGTGCGCGACGATGGTGTCGGCGAGCCGCGCCGGGTCGTCGATCGACGCCACCGAGACGAGCATCTCGGGCGGGATGCGCTTGTTGAGCTTCACGTAGCTCTCGAAGGTGCCGTGGACCTGGCGCACCAGCGCCTCCAGCTCCACTGAGCGGTCGGTCGCCTCCTCCAACTCGTCGGCCTCCACCAGGAAGAACTTCTCGTGGGGGACGAACTTGCGGATCTGCGCGCGCTTCTTGCCCTCGACGAGGACCTTGACCGTGCCGTCGGGGAGCCGCAAGAGCTGCAGGATCGTCCCCAGCGTGCCGATCGAGAAGATGTCTTCGGCAGCCGGCTCGTTGGTCTTCGCCTTCTTCTGCGCGGCCAGCAGGATCAGCTTGTCGGTCGCCATCGCCTCTTCGAGCGCGGCGATCGACTTCTCGCGGCCGACGAAGAGCGGCACCACCATGTGCGGGAAGACGATGATGTCGCGCAGCGGGAGCAGCGGGACCGTGTGCGGCTGGCCCTGGGGCTTCTTCCCCGAGGGGTCCTTTTTGTCGTCGTTGCGGAAGAACATGACGCTCCAGACTGCGCCGGGCGCGGGAGGCGCGCGGCTAGACGCGGTGATTCAGGCCGAGGGTAACGCGTGCGAGGGGTGGTGTCAGCAGGGAAGGGCAGCCCGGATTGCTCGCGCGGCCTGCGCTGTGGCACCGTGCTTGCCGCAAACAGCCGGGAAGGGGCGGTCGATGCAGGGCAAGCCAGGGGACAAGCCGCTCGTTCCGTCGCCGCCTCCGCTGGCTGCCAGGGCCGTGGGCTCTGCCGAGGTGAAGGTCGCGGTCCATCCCGACCTCCTGCGCAAGGCCCGCGTCCGCGCCTTCGAGCTGGGCACCACGGTGGAGAAGCTGACCGCGCGACTCGTCAGCCACCTCGCCAAGGAGCACGATCAGGTGGCGGTGCTGCAGCAGCAGCGCGCCCCGGAGGCGAAGGCCCGCCGCGCGCCGGTGGGCGAGACGGGCGGCCGCGTCGAGCTGCGCCGGCCCGTGCTGCCGCCGCAGCGGGGGCGGACGGGGAAGACGGGCTAGGGCCAATGCCGCTCACTTAACGGGGTCGAGGCACCCGAATCCGGAGCCCCGGCAAATGCCGGGGCTCCTGAGTGCGACCCCAACCCCGGTGCTAACTGATCGGCATTGGGGCTAGGGCGGCGAGCCCCAATGCTGCTCGTCTAGAGACGTCTAGAGCGGTCGAGCCGGGAAGGCGTGGCGGACTAAGCGCTCTCCGCCGCCTTCTCGTAGACGATCAGCGGCGCCTCCTTCTTCAGGATGCACTCCTCGCTGATCACCACCTCGCGGATGTTCTTGTGCGAGGGCACGTCGTACATGATGTTCAGCATCGCGTTCTCGAGGATGGCGCGCAGGCCGCGCGCGCCGCTGCGGTGCGAGATGGCCATCTTCGCCACCGCGCGCAGCGCTCCGTCGGTGAACTTCAGCTGCACGCCGTCCATCTCCAAGAGGCGCCGGTACTGCTTGGCGAGCGCGTTGCGCGGCCGGGTGAGGATGTCCATCAGCGCCGGCTCGTCGAGCTCCTCGAGCGTGGCGATGACGGGCAGGCGGCCGATGAACTCGGGGATCATGCCGAACTTGAGGAGGTCCTCGGGCTGCACGTCGCGCAAGAGCTGCGAGATGTTGCGCTGCTTCTTCGAGACCACCTCGCTGCCGAAGCCCAGGCTGCGGCCTTCCTTGCGCCGCTCGACGATGTCCTCGAGGCCGCCGAACGCGCCGCCGCAGATGAAGAGGATGTTGGTGGTGTCGATCTGGAGAAACTCCTGCTGCGGGTGCTTGCGGCCGCCCTTCGGGGGCACGTTGGCGATGGTGCCTTCGATGATCTTCAGCAGCGCCTGCTGCACGCCCTCGCCCGAGACGTCGCGCGTAATCGACGGGTTCTCGCTCTTGCGGGCGATCTTGTCGATCTCGTCGATGTAGACGATGCCCCGCTGCGCCTTCTCGATGTCGTGGTCGGCGGCCTGCAGCAGGTTGACGATGATGTTCTCGACGTCCTCGCCCACGTACCCTGCCTCGGTGAGGCAGGTCGCGTCGGAGATGGTGAACGGGACGTTCAAGATGCGCGCGAGCGTCTGCGCGAGCAGCGTCTTGCCCGAGCCCGTGGGCCCGAGCAGCAGGATGTTCGACTTTTGCAGCTCGACGTCGTCGAGCGAGACCTTGCTCTCGATGCGCTTGTAGTGGTTGTGCACCGCGACCGAGAGGACCTTCTTCGCCCGCTCCTGGCCGATCACGTACTCGTCGAGGATGGCCTTGATCTCGCTCGGCCGGGGGATGCGCAGCTTCTGCTCGCGCGTCTCCTCCTTGTCGATCTCCTCGGCGATGATGTCGTTGCACAGGCCGATGCACTCGTCGCAGATGTAGACGGTGGGGCCGGCGATGAGCTTCTTCACTTCCTTCTGCGACTTGCCGCAGAAGGAGCAGCAGAGGGTGTGGTTCTCGCGCTTGTCCAGTGCCATCCGCCGCCGTCCGTTTCGCCTGAGTTTCGCCTGAATCACTGCCCGTCGCGCAGGCCCTGCCGAACAGCAGATCGGCCGGGGCCTGCCCCAACTTGACGCCCGAGCTTAACCCTACTTCGCCGCTGGCGCAGGATTCCGGCGGCTGCTGGTGAAGACCTCGTCGATCAGCCCGTACTCCTTGGCCTCGATCGGGCCCATGAAGTTGTCGCGGTCGGTGTCCTTCTCGACCTTCTCCACCGACTGGCCCGCGTGCTTGGCCATGATCTCGTTGAGCATCCGCTTCATGCGCAGGATCTCGCGCGTGTGCAGCTCGATGTCGGTGGCCTGCCCGCCATACCCACCTGAGGGCTGGTGGATCATGATGCGCGCGTGGGGCAGCGCGTACCGCTTGCCCTTGGCGCCGGCGCAGAGCAAGAGCGCGCCCATCGAGGCGGCCTGCCCGATGCAGATGCTGCTCACCGCGGGCCGCACGTACTGCATGGTGTCGTAGATCGCCATGCCGGCCGTCACCGAGCCGCCGGGGCTGTTGATGTAGAGGTTGATGTCCTTGTCCGGGTCGTCGCTCTCGAGGAAGAGCATCTGCGCGACGACGATGTTGGCGAGGTCGTCGGTGACCTCGCCGCTGAGCATGACGATGCGGTCCTTCAGCAAGCGCGAGTAGATGTCGTAGCTGCGCTCGCCGCGGTGGGTCTGCTCGACGACGTAGGGAATCGAAAAGCTCATGTGCGGGCCTCCCTGAAGGAAACGTACTCTAACCGGCTAGCGCGCCGGGCGCGCGTGGACAAAGTGTCGTGTCGGATTCGGCCTGTCCGTATCGATCGGACGCCCTCCGGGCTGCGTCCCGCCCTGGCGAACCCTGCCGGATCCGCGTCCACTGGGCTGGCGCCATGCCCGTCGGGCTGATTCTTGCCTGTCGGGTCCTGGTGCACCGACTCGGGCCACTGCCGCTCGGATCTAGCTGAGCGGCCTTGGCCCCAGGCTACGCGAGCGACGCCTTCTCGAGCACGGCCTTGTACGCCTTGTCCTGCCGCAGCCGGTTCACCAGCGACTCGACCTGGTCGGCGCGGCGGAAGGCGGCCTTCACCTTCTCCGGCGTCTGGCCGCTCGCGCTGGCGAACTTCGCGTAGTGCGCGTCGAGCTCCGACCCGTCCACCGTCAGCTTCTCCTTCTCGGCGATGGCGTCGAGCACCAGGAAGCCCTTCACCTCGAGCACCGCGCGCACGCGCAGGTCGTCGCGCAGGCGCTCCAGGTTGATCCCCATCTGGGCCAGGTCGATGCCGCGGCCCTCGAAGCCCTGCAGCATGCCGCGCAGCATCGCGTCGACGCTGCGCTCGACCAGCGCCGGCGGGGCCTCGACCGGGTTCTTCTCGATCAGCGACTGGAGGATCGCCTCGCGCTGGGCGGTCTCGCCGCGCTCCTTCTTGGTGTCCTCCATCTCCTTGCGCAGGTTGGCCTTGAGCGCCTCGAGCGAGTCGGCGCCGAGGTCCTTGGCGAAGGCGTCGTCGAGCGCGGGGCTGGTCTTGGTCTTGAGCCCGCGGACGATGGACTTGAACTCGGCCTCCTTCCCGCGAAGCTCCTCCACTTGGTAGTCGGCCGGGAAGGTCGCGCCGAGCGCGCGCTCCTCACCGACCTTGGCGCCCACCAGCGTCTCCGCCTTGTTCTCCAGCAGCGAGCCCGGGACGGCCTCGAGCATCACGCCCTCGCGCTTGGCGCCCTTCAGCGGCGCGCCCTCGACGAAGCCCTCGTAGTCCACCAGCACGACGTCGTTCGGCTCGACGATGTCGCGGCCCTCGACGGGCACGAAGGTGGACTGCTCGCGCCGCATCTGCTCGATGCGGGTGTCGAGCTCGGCGTCGGTCACGCTGGCGTCGAGCTTGGGTCCGGCGAGGCCGAAGTAGTCCTTCGGGTCGATGATCGGGCGCACCTCGATGGTGGCCGTGTACTTGAACGGGGCAGCCGGATCGACCTCGCCGTTCTCGACGCGGGGCGTGTCCACCGGGTCGAGCTTGTGCTCGGCGAGCGCGGTGAAGAGCGAGCCCTGCACCAGCTTCTGCGCGACTTCCTGGCGGACCTCGGCGCCGTAGAACCGCTCCACCAGCCGGCGCGGGACCTTGCCGGCCCGGTAGCCCTTGAGCTTCACCGTGCGCGAGAGCTCGCCGACCGCGCGGTCGAACTCGGTCTTCACCTGCACGGACTCCAGCTCGACCGAAAGCTTCTTCACCACAGGGCTGAGATCTTCAACGCGCGACTGCACGGGGGGCCTCCCGGGAAATGGGGGCGACTCTTTAAGACACGCCGCAGCAGGAAGCAAGCGGGTGTTCGCGCGCAGGGCAGCAGGCCCGCGTCCCAGATGCCTCGTCGACCGAGGGTGGTGCCAAGTCCGAGTGTACCCTTGACCACGGCCAGTTCGCCGTTCACCCCAACGTCGAGGATCACCTCCCTCGCGTCGGGTGCTGGCCGGAGCCGCAGCCGATGCGGCCTTTCGGGGGGCCCGGGGTGGTGCGAGAGCCGGGAATCGAACCCGGACGCCTTGCGGCACAGGATTCTAAGCCCTGCGCGTCTGCCAGTTCCGCCACTCTCGCGTGCTGCGGGCGACCCGAAAAAGCCGAAGCCCCGAGCTTGCTGCTCGCGGCCTCGTAGCGTCAAACGAGTTCGCTGTCCACCGCGCCGCCGCTGCCGACGGTCTACAGGCGGTACGCGCAGAAGATCTGCAGGAACCGGTCGTCGATGCCGCTGCGCCCGTAGACCACGCTCTCCTTGCCGAGCAGGTTGGAGAACCCGAAGGTCGCGCCCAGGTCGAGGTGCTTGTCCACCGCGTAGAGGGCGCCCACCTGCACGGGGATGCCGAGCCAGTTGCCGAACCCGACCCCGTCCGGAGGGTCGATGCCCAGGTTCAGCGCCACGCCGGCTTCGAGGGCGAGGTGCTGGTCGGCCTGGAAGACGAAGATGATCGGGATCTGTAGATACTCGCGGTTGAGCCCGTCGCGCTGGGTGAGGCCGAACTGAAGCTTGGGGCCGGCGCGGATGGCGAACTGGCCCGAGGTGACCTTGAGGTCGACGCCGAGGCCGAGCGCGACCTCGGTGGCGTCGAAGCGTGCGAACTGGACGCCGGCCTGCAGCGACAGCTCGAGACCCTTCTGGTGGAGCACCCCGTAGGCGGCCTCGATGGCGATATCGTCGAACACCTTGTCGCAGCCGCCGCTCGAGCCCGTGAGGCAGAAGCCGGTGGTGGAGATGCCTAGCTGGAGGTGCCCGTCGACGCCGTAAGCCGCGCCGAGCCCGAGGAACGTGGGCTTGAACGGGCCCCCGATGGTCTCGCCGCCGATCCCGTCGAATCCTTTGGAGAGGCTGGCGAAGATGTTGGCGTGCAGCTCGAGCATGCCCTTGGGTAGCTCTAGCGGCCGGTCGATGACGGCGGTCGGGTAGTCGCCGCCGCCGTGGCCGCCGCCCGACTCGTGACCAGCAGGGTGCTCGTCGGCGAAGGCTGCGCTGCCGGCGAGCGCGAGGCTCGCGGCGCTGAGGAGGGAGAGGGCAGAACGGTTCATGTCAGAGGCTCCGGGTGGACGGCACGGGGACCGCTCTCCCGTGGCGACCACCCCAGGTCGCGCCGGTCTAGCGGAGGGCGCGTATACTAGCCGGAACCGGGCAAGCCGGGCAGCGAAACCGCACGAAGCCCCGCGCCTGAAGGCCGCACCGGGGCTTCGCGTCGGGCTCAGGCGGCATGCGCGGCCGGCTGCTGCGCCGCCGCCGTCACCCGGAAGACCGGCTGGGCGGCGATCGCCTTCTTCACCGAGCACTGGTCGACCACCCGCAGCAGCGCCTCCCGGTACTTCTCGGGGAACTCCGCGGGAAGCCGCACCTCGAGGTCGACGCCCGTGAGCGTACCCTGCGCGTCGTAGGTGGCCCTCTCTGCGATCCGGATGCCGTCGTAGGCGAGGCCCCGCTTGGCGCAGAAGCCCTGCACGAAGATGCCAGCGCAGGCCCCCACCGAGGCGAGGAAGAGCTGGAACGGGGACACGGCCACGTCCTCGCCGCCGTTGTCCTTGGGCTGGTCGGTGTGGACCACGTGGCCGTCCACCGCGACATCCACCCTGCGGCCGCCAGGAAGGGAGACGATCAGCTCGCTTGCGCCCGCCATGGGAAGCTCCTCGGGCCGCGCTCGCAGCCCTCTGGACGCTTCTGAGCCGCAGCGTCGACCGGAGGGTCTGCCCGAGCGGTGTGGCAGAGCGCCGCGGAAGCCCGGGAGGTCCGAGGACGCGGTGGAGCCAGAAAGAGAAAAGCCCCAGAACCTTGCGGTCGCTGGGGCTTTTCAAGATGGTGAGAGCGGAAGGAATCGAACCTTCAACCTATGGATTAAGAGTCCATTGCTCTGCCAATTGAGCTACGCTCCCGAACACTTGGCGTTCCCTCCGAGTTGCCGAAGGGGCCGCGCTTTTACCCACTCCCCGGCTGGCTGTCAAGGAGAGGTTTGCTGCTTTTCTGCGAAGGCTGCTTGCCGCGGAGGGGCGGTGAAAAGGGGTGGCTGACCGGGCTTGAACCGGCAACACCTGGAGTCACAGTCCAGTGCTCTACCATTGAGCTACAACCACCTCAGGGTCTCCGACTTCTCCGCTACCGCTGCTGCTACTTCTTCCGCTTCGTCTGGCGCGCCAGGAGGGAATCGAACCCCCGACCGCCGGCTTAGAAGGCCGATGCTCTATCCATCTGAGCTACTGGCGCCTGCTCCTTGCCTTGACGAAAGTCGGGGCGAGAGGATTCGAACCTCCGACCTCCTGCGCCCAAGGCAGGCGCGCTACCAGGCTGCGCTACGCCCCGTCGAACGGCGGCGTGGAGTAGCAGGATCGGCGGCGGAGCGCAAGCCCGACGCTGATCTCCGGGCCGGAGACAGAGCTTCTCCTCGGAGTCGAGCCTGGCCCTGAGCCTTTCCCTCGCGCGCCTCCGGACGATACACTCACCCAAATGGCCAACCCAGCCCGCAGGCGGATCCCGGTCGCCGAGTACCTCGCGCTCGAGGAGACCGCCACCGAGCGCCACGAGTACCTCGACGGCGAGATCTTCGCGATGAGCGGCGGCACCCGCGCGCACGACTCCCTCTCGGGCGCCGTCTTCGCCGAGCTGCGCGCTGCCCTCCGCGGCAAGCCCTGCGCAGCGCAGGGCCCCAACCTGCGGGTCAAGGCGCAGGCCACCGGGCTCTACACTTACCCCGACGCGCTGGTGCACTGCGGCCCGCAGTTCGAGGACGCCCGCAAGACCACGCTGCTCAACCCCACCGTGGTGGTGGAGGTGCTCTCCCCGGGCACCGAGCGGCACGACCGCGGGGACAAGTTCCGCCACTACCGCGGCATCCCGTCGGTCGCCGACTACCTCCTGGTCTCGACGACACAGCGGCAGGTCGAGGTCTTCAGCCGCCGCGAGACCAGTTGGGTGCTCACCATCTACGAGGCGGGCCAGGTGATCGAGCTCGACAGCGTCGGAGCCAGGCTCGCCATCGACGCGATCTACGACGGCGTCGAGCTCGACCCGGAGACGCAGCTCGACGAGGAGCCGACCCGGAGCAGCCTCAAGCCTTGACGCGGCCTACAGCGCTCCGTCGTGCAAGAGCCGCAGCAGCACCGGCGAGAGCCGCTCGAGCGCGCGCCCGCGGTGGCTCAGCTTGTTCTTCTCCGCCTGCGGAAGCTCCGCCAGGGTCTTCACGGGCACCTCCAGCGGGATGAAGATCGGGTCGTACCCGAAGCCGTGCTCGCCGCGGGCCGCGGTGGCGATGCGCCCCTCGACCTTGCCCTCGGAGCGGAAGAGCCGCTTGCCGTCGGGGCTGGAGAGGGCCACGGCGCAGAAGAAGTGCGCGCCGCGGCGCGAGGCGGGCACCGGCCCCACCTCGTGGAGCAGCCTGGCGCGGCGGGCTTCATCGCTGTCGGCGTAGCGGGCCGACTGCACGCCAGGCCGGCCGCCGAGCGCGTCCACGCAGAGCCCGCTGTCGTCGGCGATGGTCCACAGGCCGCTCCTCTGCGCCGCGAAGGTCGCCTTGTGCGCGGCGTTCTCCTGGAAGCTCGCGAACGGCTCCTGGGGCGCGTCGATCTTGAGGTCTGCCATCGAGACCAGCTCGTGCCCGCCCACCAAGAGCGGGGCGAGGATCTCGCGGACCTCCTGCAGCTTGCCGGCGTTGCCGGTGGCGACGAGGAGCTTCATGGCTTCGCCGCCGCCGCCCACCTGGCCTTGTCGCGCGCCTCGCTCTCGGCGAGCGCGGCCTTCTGCAGCGCGTGGAGC
>JAYWAO010000525.1:0-9086 GCA_043782365.1 Deltaproteobacteria bacterium | reverse complement strand
CCTCCTCGGAAACCGCAACGGGTTGACTCGTCGTCGCGCCTAGAGCTGCTTGCCCCTCACCGCCCGGGCTCGGTCCGGTAACCTGATCGGTGCTCTAGTACCGCGCTTTACAGCTTTGCATAGTCCCTATGCCTGCGCAGCGGCCCCCGGCGCGCCGAGCGCCGTCGCCAGCCGCTCGAGGCGCGCGTCGAAGAGGTTCGGGATCCGCAGTGCTTCCACCCGCGCCCGAGCGAGCGCCGCGGCGGCCTCGTCGTCGCGGCCCGCACGCAGCAAGGTCCAGGCGCGCAGATCGAGGACCTCGAGGTGCTCTTGCTCGACGGAGTCGCGCTTCGACCGCGCCTCGAGCGCGTCCCACTCTGCCGGGGTGGAGGGCCGCGTCGCCAGATCCACCAGCGACTCGAGCACGAGGTCCGAAGGCAGCAGCGCGAACGCCGCGCGGCCCGCCGAGGTCTCCAGCGCGGCAGCCTCCAGCACGCGCTCGCGGGCGGCGCGGGCCTCAGCCGGGCGGCCGGTCCAGGCGTCGATGCGCGCGCGCAACAGCAGCGAGAGCAGCCGCCGCGGCGCCACCTCGGGGTGGCGCTGCTCGATCTCCAGCGCGCGCTCCGCGTGCAGCCGCGCGCCGGCCGCGTCGCCGGCGGTGAAGAGGGTCTCGCTCAGGTTGAACTCGCCGTAGTACTCGTGCAGCGCCATCCCCAGCTCGCGGCCGATGCGCATGAACACCTGCTGGTCGGCCACGCAGGCGGCGAGGTCCTTGCGCGCCACCAGGAGGTTGCGCCGGTTGTTGATCGCCGACCCGAGGTGCAGCTGGTCGCCGTGGAGGCGGCAGAGCGCGATCACCTCCTGCGAGATCCGCTCGGTCTCGGCCACCCGGCCGAGCTGCGGCAGGATCACTTGCAGGCAGGTCAACGCGATCACCCGCGTCTCGTAGCCCGCGTCGCCGCAGCCGGCGGCGAGCTGCGCAGCCTGCTCCAGCTCGTCGGCCGCGCGGCTCCACTCGGTCTGCCGGAAGAGGCTCCGGCCTGCCCCCAGCGAGAGCCGGGCCGAGCGCAGCGCGCTCTTGTCCTGGAAGACCTCGGCGACGATGGTGGCCTCCTCGACCAGGGCCGCCGAGCGGGCGAACTCGTTGCGCCAGTCGAGCGCGGTGGCCTCCTCGAGGAGCAGCTCCACCAGCGCGTCGCCGTCGCTGGTCTCGCGGGCGAGCAGGCGCGCGGCGGCGAAGTCGGCGAGCGCGTCCTCCGACCGGCCGATCCGGTAGCGCATCGCCGCGCGGGCGTGCAGCGCCAGCATTCGGCGGGGGGCGTCCTGGGCCCCCAAGAGCTCGAGCGCGCGGCTGCAGCAGCGCTCGGCCTCCAGATACGCGTGGCGCACGCGGGCCCGCTGCGCCAGCTCCAGGTAGCGCCCGGCTGCCTCGTCGAAGAGCCCGCTCTCGGCGGCGTGCAGCGCGAGCAGGGGGAGCCGTCGCACCTCGGGCACGGCGGCAGCCCCCCTGGCCGTCTGGTAGTACCGGTGCGCAGCCTGGTGCACCGCGCGCCGCAGCGCCGCCGGCGCGCCCTTCACCACCGCGTCCCGCACCAGCGAGTGGCGCAGCCGCAGCATCCCGCCCTGCGTCGAGACGAGCAGACCCGCCGCCCGCAGCCTGCGCAGCCCCACCTGTGCGTCGAGCGGCAGCGCGGCCGAGACCGCACCGTCGCGGTCCAGCTCCTCCATCACGCCGACCACCTCCGACTGCCGCACCTCGGGGCCGAGCAGCGCCACCAGCTGCGCGTGCGCCTTGAGATCTGGCGGGAGCGCGCCGAGCTCGCGCTCGGCCAGCCACTCCACCAGCGGGAGCGCGGGCAGCCGGTCGAGCTCGTCGGTGGCGAGCACCCACGAGTCGTGGCCGCGCCGCTGCACCAGGCCCTCGCGCTGCAGGCCGCGCACCAGCTCCACCAAGAGGAGCGGCACGCCCTGCGCGCGCTGCACGAGGCGCTCGACCGCCTCGGCCGGCACGTTGACCGCGGGCTCGAGCAGGGCGCGGCAGAGCGCTGCCGCCTGCTCGGGATCGAGCGCCGAGAGCTTGTCGAGCCGCGAGCGGGCGGCGCGCTCTCCGAACGAGGGCCGCGCGGCGGAGAACGCGGGCCGCGCGAAGACCGCGCAGAAGAGCGGCACCCGCGCCTCCGCGAGCGTCGCGTACTCGAGCGCGTCGAGCGCGGTGTCGCCGGCGTGGTGCCCGTCGTCGAGCTGCAAGCAGAGCGGTTGGCGGCGCGCGCGCGCGCGCAGCAGCTCGCCCACGCCCCGCAGCTGCAGCGCCCGGACCGCGCCTGGAGCGGCCGCCAGCGCGCGCACCTCGGCGTGCTCGGGGCCGACCAGCCCCAGCACCAGCGCCAGCGCGAAGAAGAGGCGACCCGACCCGGGCTCGCGCACTTCGACGGGGAGCTCCGCGAGCCGCTCGCGCAGGCGCTCACGAAGCTGCGCGAGGTCTCCGGGCTCGCGGCCCGGCTCGACCCGGGTGGGGGTGGCCATCAGCATCGGAGGGTGCTCGCGCGGCGCGTCGAGGAGCCGCTCCAGCAGCAGGCGGAGCAAGCCGTCGCCGCCGCCGCTGATCAGCGGCTCGGGCGCGCGCAGGTCGAGCACCTCGGCCGAGGGGAGCTGCCGCCGCAGCCGCTCCGAGAGCGCCGCCGCCAGCCGGGTGCGCCCGAAGCCCGCGTCGGAGATCAGCACCGCGCAGCAGGGCTCGGCGGCGTCGATCGCCCGCGCGGCCTCGGTGCAGAGCGCGTCGAGCAGGCCGTCGCGGCCGAAGAGCGGCGTGCGCAGCGGGACGGTGGCGGGGCTGCGGTCGGACTCCGGCGCGGTGACGAGGCAGCGGAGGTCGTCGCGCCCCGCGGGCGCGGTGGGGAGCTCTGGCAGGAGCAGCGCCGCCTCTGCGGAGAGCATCGGGCCCGGCGGATCCCCGACGGCGGGAAAGCACTCGCTGCGCCCGAACGCAGACGAGACGTAGCGGAGCGTGCCGCCGGGCCTGCTCTGCACCGCCACCGGGCCCACGTCGACCACCGCCGCCTCGGTGAGCCGACGTCCGCACAGGGCCTGCGCCACCGCCAGCGCCTCGCGCACGGCGTGCTCGCTGCGCTCGGGCGCGACCACCGCGACGAATCGGGGCGGCGCCGCGTGACCAAGGCGCGCGCCAGCAGTCTGCACCTCGGCCGCGATCGCCAGCGGGGTGAGCGTGGTGTTGAAGAAGACGAGGCCCGCGGTCCGGCGCTGCGCGGGCGGGGACGGCGCGCGGGACAGGGGCGCGACCGGCGCCGCGGGCGGCGGCCAGGAGACCGGGGCCCACGGCGCGGGCATCGCCGCCTCCCACGCCTTGCGCACGGCGGCGGCGCTCTCGAAGCGCTCCGCCGGATCCTTTGCGAGGCAGCGGAGCGCCACCTCCTCGAGCCCCACCGGCACGGGCTGGCCCCGCAGGCGCGAGGGCCGGGGAGGCCGGAGGGAGAGGTGGGCCTGCCGGATCTCGCCCGGGGCGCCCGAGAACGGCGGCGCGCCCGCGAGCAGCTCGAAGAGTAATACTCCCAACGAGTAGAGGTCGGTCTTGGTGGTGAGCGGCCGCCCGTCGCACTGCTCGGGTGCGAGGTAGGCCGGGGTGCCGGCCGCCTCCAGCTCCACCGCCGCCGCGCGCCCTGCCAGGGTGCGCGAGAGTCCGAGGTCGAACAGCCGCACCTCGGCTGGCTGCAGCCGCGCGAAGACGTTGGCGGGCTTGAGGTCCAAGTGTAATACACCCGCGCCGTGGAGGCGCTCGACCGCGCCGATCAGCGAGAGCCCGAGCGCTGCCAGCGCCTCCAGCGGCGGCTGGGAGGCCGCCAGCAGCTTCTCCATGGTGGGCCAGTCGATCAGCTCCAGCAAGAGCCACGGCGTGCCGTCGTCGAAGGCCCCCTCGCCGAGCAGCTCGGGGACGGCGGGCGGCCCCACCTGCTTGAGCGCCCGCGCCTCCGCGCCGAGCTGGAGGCGGGCCAGCCGATCGCCCGGCGTCGCCACCTTGAGCGCGCCCGGCACGCCGTCGCGGTCGCGCTGCGCCCGGAGGACGCGGGAGAACGCGCCGCGGCCGAGCTCCTCACCCGCCGTCCAACCCGGCACGCCGCGCGGCGGCTCCTGTCCGGTCGCTGCCACGCCCCGCTACCCCGCGCCCGTGGCCGCTGCGACGATCGCCTGCGCCTCGGCGACGATCTGCGCGAGGTGCGCCTCGCCCTTGAAGCTCTCCGCGTAGATCTTCGCGACGTCCTCCGTGCCCGAGGGCCGCGCCGCGAACCAGCCCGAGGGCGCCGTCACCTTGAGCCCTCCGATGGCGTCTCCGCCGCCCGGCGCGCGGGTGAGCTTGGCGACGATCTCCTCGCCCGCCAGCGTGGTCGCCTGCACCGATTCCGGTGATAGCTTCTTGAGCGCCGCCTTCACCGCGGGCGACGCCGGCGAGTCGATGCGGGTGTAGACGGGCCGCCCCAGCTTCTCGGTCATCTCCTGATAGTGCTGACCGGGGTCCTTGCCCGTGCGGGCGAGGATCTCGGCGGCCAGCAGGTCGAGCAGGATGCCGTCCTTGTCGGTGGTCCAGCAGGCGCCGTTCTTGCGCAGGAACGAGGCGCCCGCGCTCTCCTCGCCGCCGAACCCGAGCGCGCCCGTCTGGAGCCCCTCGACGAAGTACTTGAAGCCGACGGGCACCTCTTGCAGCCGCCGGCCCAGCGCCGCCGCCACCCGGTCGATCAACGCGCTCGACACCAGCGTCTTGCCCACCGCCGCCGCCGGGTTCCAGGCGCGCTGCCGGAACAGGTAACCGATCGCTACCGAGAGATAGTGGTTCGGGTTCATCAAGCCCCGGCCGGGCGTGACGATGCCGTGCCGGTCGCTGTCAGCGTCGTTCCCGAAGGCGAGGTCATACTTGTCCTTCAGCGCGACCAGGTTGGCCATCGCGTAGGGCGACGAGCAGTCCATCCGGATCTTGCCGTCGTGGTCGAGCGGCATGAAGCGGAAGGTCGGGTCCAGCGTGGGGTTCACCACCGTGATGTCGAGGCCCCAGGTCTCGGCGATGGGCGCCCAGTACGCTGCGTTGCTGCCGCCGAGCGGGTCGGCGCCGAGCCGGAGCTTCGCGTCCTTGATCAGGCCCAGGTCGAGGACCGAGCCGAGGTCCTGCACGTAGGGGGTGATGAAGTCGTAGGCGCGCACGCCCTCTTGCCGCAGCGCGGAGGCGAGACCCATCCGCTGCACCGACCGGCACTTCTCCTCGAGGAGCTGGTTGGCGCGCCTCTCGATCCAGCCGGTGACGTTGCCGTCGGCCGGGCCGCCGTTGGGCGGGTTGTACTTGATGCCGCCGTCCTCGGGCGGGTTGTGCGAAGGCGTGATGATCAGCCCGTCGGCGAGGCGCGAGGGCCGCGCGGCGTTGAAGCCGAGGATGGCGTGCGAGACCACCGGCGTCGGCGTGAAGGCGGCCGCGCCGCTCGCCGCCGAGTAGAGGACCGTGCAGCCGTTGGCCGCCAGCACCTCGAGCGCGGTGTCCTGCGCCTGGTCGCTCAGCGCGTGGGTGTCCTTGCCGACGAAGATCGGCCCGCTGATCCCCTGCGAAGCGCGGTAGTCGCAGACCGCCTGCACGATGGCGAGGAGGTGCTGCTCGTTGAACGAGCGCCGCAGCGACGACCCGCGGTGCCCCGAGGTGCCGAACGCCACCCGCTGCGAGGGCTCCTTGGGGTCCGGCGCGTCGGAGAAGTAGCGGGCGCGGAGGTCGGCGACGTTCACCAAGACCGACTCGGGGGCGGGCTTTCCTGCGAGCGGATGCGGCATGGCGACTCCTGGCTGCAAGTGCGAGAGCAGCTGTCGGTAGCGACTTACCAGAACACCGGGCTACTCGGGCTTCGGCTTGATGGTGACGTCGAAGGTGAGCTTGCGCTCGAGGTTCCCGAGCGACAGCGTCAGCAGGATCTTCGCCGCGGCCGCGGTCGGCGGCGCGTCCTTGGCGGCGGTGAGGTCGATGGCGGTGTCGCGCGGCGTGGTCCAGTCGGCGGCCGCGACCTCGGGCGTCTTCAGCTCCGCTGTGAGCCCGGGAGGCAGGCCGCTCACCGCCAGCGCGGTCTTCATCATCCGCACGCCGTCGCCCACGGGCTTGACCCCGATGAAGAGCCGCCGCGACGCTCCGGGCAGCAGGGTGATCGACTCCTTCGGGCCGATCGACAGCGCCACCTCGGGGCACCTGCCCACCAGCGAGAGGAGCAGCGGCGCGCTCTCCCGCTCGTCGCCGGTGGCGCGCGGGTCGAACGAGAGGGTGCGGGCCGAGAGATCGACGCGCCGGTCGGCTGCGGCTGCCGAGCCCGGCCAGATCGCCAGCTCGCGCGGCGTCACCTTTCCGGCGGGCACGCCGCGGGTGATCTGGCCGTTCTCGTAGAAGTAGCCGAGGCCGCGCCGGAAGAGCCGCTCCTCGTCGTCCGAGTCCTCGGGCGCGGTGAGCGTCTGGGCGCCCTGCGAGGTGTCGAGGCGCAGCGAGAGGTCGAGCGGCACGGGGGACTCGAGCCGGAGGAGGAGGCCGCCGCCCACCGGCAGCTCGGCCACGCGCGGGTCGAACGGACAGGCCTTCAGCTCGGTCACCGCCCCCGCGTCGAGCGGTCCCGCTTGCTTCGAGGGCCGCTTGGAGGAGTGGTACGCGCCGAGCAGCCCCGGCCGGGCCGCGGCCGGCGCGCGCTCGCGGATCATCGGCGGTGGGGCTTCGGCGCAGGCCAGGGTGCAGAGCGAGACGACGCCTGCGGAGAGGAGCGAACGGTGGAGCGCCGCGCGGGCTGCCTGGGCAACGTGCATCAGGTGATTACACCCGATCACGGCCGCTGCGTCGATGGGCCGCGCCACCGGGCTTTACCTTTCGACCGACTGCGATACTCCTCCTCCATGCCCGCCCTGCTCTCCGACTACGCCGCCCACGACGCCCTCTCGCTCGCCGCGCTCGTGCGCAGCAGGGAAGTGACCCCGCTCGAGCTCACCGAAGCGGCCATCGCGCGCATCGAGGCGCTCGACCCCAAGCTCAACGCGGTGGTGCTGCGGCTGTTCGACCGCGCGCGCGACACCGCGAAGCGGCTGGCGGAGCCCGATCCGTCCCGCCACCAGCCGCTGCGCGGCGTGCCCTTCCTGCTCAAGGACCTGCTGCAGACGGTGGCCGGCCTGCCCACCTCCTACGGCTCGCGCTTCCTCGCCAAGACGCCGGCGAAGCAGGACAGCGAGCTGTGGAGGCGCTACCAGGCCGCCGGCGTGGTGCTGCTCGGCAAGACCAACACGCCCGAGTTCGGCCTCCTCCCCGTGACCGAGCCCGAGCTCTACGGGCCCTGCAAGAACCCGTGGGACCTCGGCCGCACCACCGGCGGCTCCTCGGGCGGCGCGGCCGCGGCGGTGGCAGCGCGCCTCGTGCCCGCGGCCCACGGCGGCGACGGCGGCGGGTCGATCCGCATCCCCGCCTCCTGCTGCGGACTCTTCGGCCTCAAGCCCACCCGCGGGCGCAATCCGATGGGCCCCGACGTCGGCGAGGGCTGGCACGGCATCGTCGTCGAGCACGTGCTGACCCGCTCGGTCCGCGACAGCGCCGCGTTCCTCGACGTCACCCACGGCCGCGATCTGGGCGCGCCCTACTGCGCCCCCACGCCCGAGCGGCCGTTCCTCGCCGAGCTGGCGCGGCCCTCGGGGAAGCTGCGCATCGCCTTCACCACCCAGGCGCTGCTGGGAAAGGGCGTCCACGCCGACTGCAAAGAGGCCGTCGAGGACGCCGCCAGGCTGTGCGCCTCGCTCGGCCACGAGGTGGTCGAGGCGACGCCGCCGATCGAGCGCCACCCGCTGACGCGCGCCTACCTCACGCTGGTGGCGGTCGAGACCGCCGCGGAGCTCCGCATGGCCAGCGAGCGACTGAGGAAGCCGCTCGACCCCGGCCAGTTCGAGCTGGGCTCCTGGATGCTGGCGCAGATCGGTTGCAAGACCACGGGCGTGGAGCTGGCGATGGCGGTGCACTACCTGCACGCCTTCACCCGCCAGCTCGCCCGCTGGAGCGAGCCGTACGACGTGCTGCTCACCCCCGTGCTGGGCACGCCCCCGGTGCCGATCGGCGCGCTCGCGCAGAAGCCCGCAGAGGTGTTCGCGCTCAAGGCGCTGCGGCTGGTCCCGTTCGGTCCGGTGATGCGCAAGCTGCTCGACCAGATCGCCGACACCGCGTTCGACTTCGCCGGGTACACCGCGATCGCGAACCTGACGGGCCAACCCGCGATGTCGGTGCCGCTGCACTGGAACGCGCAGGGGCTGCCGATCGGCGTCCAGTTCATCGGGCGGTACGGGGACGAGGCCGGGCTGCTGCGGCTGGCGGCGCAGCTGGAGGCGGCGCGGCCGTGGGCGCAGCGGGTGCCGCCGGGGTTCGGGTAGAGACGGCGGGCCCGGTCATGCGCGATCCACCGGTCGTCCTCCCGCTCGCCTTGCTCGTGCTCTCCGCCTGCCTCCCGGTCCACTACTCGCTGCAGGCCGGCGCCGGCCAGCTGGAGCTCTGGTCGCAGGCGCGCGCGCTCGAAGACGTGCTCGAGAGCCCCCGCACCCCGGCGCGCACCCGCCGCCTCCTCTCCGAGGTGCCCGAGGTGAAGTGGTTCGGCGAGGAGCACGGCCTGCGCGCCACCTCCAGCTATCGCAAGTTCGTCGAGCTGCACCGGCCCGCGGTGGTCTGGGCCGTCAGCGCCTGCCCGGAGCTCTCACTGCAGGCGCACGTGTGGCGCTTCCCCATCGCGGGCAGCGTGCCTTACCTGGGCTGGTTCGAGCAGCGCGCCGCCGCCGACTTCGGCGCGGGCCTGCGCGAGGAGGGCTTCGACGTGGAGGTGCGGCCGGTGCCCGCCTACTCCACGCTCGGCTGGTTCGACGACCCCGTGCTCTCCTCGATGCTCTCGCCCGGCAACGAGGGCCTCGCCTCGTTGGTGGAGACGGTGCTCCATGAATCAGTCCACGCGACGCTCTATCTGGCCGGGCAGTCCTCGTTCAATGAGGGGCTCGCGTCCTTCGCGGGGTCGCGGCTGGCGAAGCTGTATCTCGCAGCGCGATACGGCCCCCGCGCGGTGGAGTGGCTGGAG
>JAYWAO010000524.1:0-3298 GCA_043782365.1 Deltaproteobacteria bacterium | reverse complement strand
AACCTGCGGATTCTCGGATTCTCTGCACACCAAGCCGCCGCGCCCCCACGTCCTTGCACGGAAGATCGCGAGGAGCCGCATTTGCCGGGGCTCCTGATCGGACGACCTTCCCTGGCGCCGAATCCCCTACTTGCAGCCGCCGCCCCGAACGGCACTGGGACCTGCACGGAAGATCGCGAAGGGCCGCATTTGCCGGGGCTCCTGCCCGCGATACCCCAACAGGCTTCAGCCCGACTCGCGGGATCTGCACCCGGAACGTTGCGGCTGGTAGAGTGCACCGCTCGCGAGCTGCTCTTACTCCCCTGCGACCGCTCCTGCCGCGCCCTCGCGCTGGTACTGCTCCAGCTTGCGATAGAGCGTCTTGCGGTCGAGCCCCAGCTTGCTCGCGGCGAGCGTCTTGTTCCCGCCGACGGCGTCGAGCACCAGCAGGATGTAGCGCCGCTCCACCTCGGCGAGCGTGGTCAAGCTGGAGAGGTCGGCCCCGTCGGCGAGCACCTGCTGCGGACGATGCCGGCGCAGCTTCTCGGGCAGGTCCTCCACCGAGATCTCGGCGCCGTGGGTGAGCGCCACCGCGCGCTCGATGCAGTTCTGCAGCTCGCGCACGTTGCCGGGCCACGGCCAGGCGAGGAGCTTCTCGGCCGCCGCCGAGGAGAAGCCGCGCACCGCCTTCTGTGCCTGCGCCGCGACGCCTTGGAGGAACTGCTGCCCCAGCACCAGCACGTCGCTCCCCCGCGCGCGCAGCGGGGGCAGGTCGATGTGGATGACGTTGAGGCGGAAGTAGAGGTCCTCGCGGAACCGGCCCTCTTCTACCTCGGTGTCGAGGTCGCGGTTGGTGGCGGTGATGATCCGCGCGTCGAACGCCGACTCCTCGTTGCCGCCCACCGGCCTGACCTTCTTCTCCTGCAGCGCGCGCAGCAGCTTGGGCTGCATCGCCAGCGGCAGCTCGCCGATCTCGTCGAGGAAGACGGTGCCGCCGTCGGCCTGCTGCAGGAGCCCGGTGCGGCTCCGCGAGGCGTCGGTGAAGGCCCCCTTGGCGTGGCCGAAGAGCTCCGACTCGAGCAGCTGCTCGGGCATCGCCGCGCAGTTGATGGCGAGGAATGGCCCGGCGCTGCGCTTGCTGCGCTTGTGCACCGCGCGCGCTACCAGCTCTTTGCCGGTGCCGCTCTCCCCGGTGATCAGCAGCGAGGCGTTCGACGGCGCCACCTGGTCGACCAGCTCGTAGAGCCGCAGCATCGGCGGGCTCTGGCCGAGGATCTCCTCGAACGGCGCAGCGTGCACCGCCTGCTTGCGCAGCCGCTCCACCTCGAGGACCAGCGCCCGCCGCTGCAGCGCGCGCTGCAGCCGCAGCTCGAGCGCGTCGAGCCGGATCGGCTTGGTGACGAAGTCCTCGGCCCCGGCGCGCATCGCCTCGACCGCCGCCTCCACCGAGGCATAGGCGGTCATCACCAGCACCGAGAGGCCCGCATAGGTGTGGACGATGCGCGCGCAGAGCTGGGCGCCGCTCTCGCCCGGCATCTGCAGATCGGTGATGACGACGTCGGGCGGGTCGCTCTCCAGCACGCTCCACGCCGCCTCGGCCGAGCTGCGGGTGATCACCGCGTAGCCGCGGCCCGCCAGGTAGGTGGCGAGCAAGCGGCAGAGATCGGGGTCGTCGTCGACGACCAGGACCTTGCCGCGCTGCTGCAGCTGGGTGACCCCGGCGCTCACCAAGACAATATACCCGCTATCTGCCCTCTCCGATCACCGTGCCGCTCCAGACCACCCGCACCGAGCCGCCAACAGGGACCTGCGTGCTGAGGACTTCGCCCTGCACGGTGGCCGGGAGCAATCCCCCCAGCGCGTCGCGCAGCACCAGGATCTTGCTCTTGAGCAGGCGCGGCAGCGCGGGTCCGCCAGCCTCGTCGCGCTCGAGCGCGAGCGGCTTGCCGCTGTCGTCCTCGAGCGAGATCGTGACGGGCCGCAGCCCGCCCATGCCGGCAGCGCCGATGGTCACCTTCGCGCGCGGCGGGACGATCTCGAGCGCCTGCACCGCCGCCACACCCGGGGCGCCCGCGCCGACGCGCAGCTCGTGCTTGCCCGGCGCCGCCAAGGCGACCAGGCCCGGCAGGCGGATCTCCTCGGGCTCGCGCGCATCGACCGCGATCTTCGCCGAGGGCGCGCCCGAGAGGTGGAGGCGCAGCTCGCCCTGCCCGCGCAGGACGCCGCCCACCACCGCGCCGCCCTGCCGGATGGCCAGTACGACCAGCTTGAAGAGCGACGACGCAGGCCCCCTCAGCCCGCGGTCGTCCACCGCATGGACCCGGGCGTGGTACCAGCCCGGCGTGAGCTCGAACGTCGCTTCGGTCGCGCCATTGTCAAGCCACTGATCGATCTGGCGGTCGACCATCAGCGTGTCCCGGGCCACTTGCAACCGGTAGCGCTTCGCGCGCGCCACGGCCTTCCAGGCGAGCTTCAGGGTCGCGGTCTGGCCCTCGATGGCGAACCCGGCCGAGGGGACGGTCTCTTGCCACTCCGGCGCGGGAGGCAGCTCGGCGGCGGGCTCGGGCGCCTTTCCGTGCTCGACCTTGGTGCCCTGCCCCGCCGCGAGCTGCACCGTCTTGCCCTGCGCGGAGACCGCGCCCGAGCCCGTGAAGACGGCGACGCGCGCGGCCTTCTTCTCATCGACGTCGATCGCCGACTTGCCGCCGGCCACCGCCACCTCCGCGGAGGGCGTGGCCACGTTCAGCGGCTTCTTGCCGCGCAGGTCCGAGAGCGACAGCCGCGTCTCGCCCTGGATGATCTCCAGCGCCCCGGTCTTCTGCGCCTGCTTGGGCGCGGTCTGGTCGCCGTAGATGACGATGAGCGCGTTCTCGTCGAGCGCCACCGCCGAGAGGTCGCGGAAGGTCAGCTCCGCGCCGGCCCCCTTGAGCGTGTTGACCTCGTCGAGCCGGAACAGGCCGTCGCCCCGGCTGGCCGCCCGCCAGTCGGGCGCGCGCAGCACGCGCTTGTTCACGGCGGGCTTGAGGAACGTCACCTTCGCCTCGGGCTCGGGCTGCACCATCGTGAGGACGAGGCCGGGCACCAGGTGATGCGGCTGCCGGCCGAGCTGTGGGTTGTTGTCGTGGAGCAGTCCGAGGCCGGCCTTCTCGTCGAGCGAGGGCCAGAACTTGTGGACGATGTTCTTGCAGTCGTCGCCAGCCTGCACTGCGTACTGCACGACGGCGCGCGCGGCGTCGTCGGCGCGGGCAGCGGGTCCCGGGGCGCAGACGCAGACGGCGGCGCACACGAGGGAGACCCGCGCTCCCCGGAGGGGCGCCGT
>JAYWAO010000523.1:0-9133 GCA_043782365.1 Deltaproteobacteria bacterium | reverse complement strand
TCTCACCGGTGATCTTCAAGCAGGACGACAAGGGAAACGCCATCTCGGCCAACGCGCTGGCCGGCACCCTGCTAGTCGAGGTGCAGGACCCGTTCAAGACGGGCCTGTCGGTGAAGTTCCAGTACTTCAACATCGGCGCCGACTACAACGCCATCATGGGGTCCCGCCGCGAGGCCGACGTGCTGATCACCGACGGCATCATCGCCGGCGGCTTCACCCGCGGCGGCCAGCTCCCCACGCTCAACATCGCCAACGAGTTCCAGGACTGGGACGAGGCTTGGTATGAGTCGTGTATCGGGTGGAAGGGCGGAACGGCGCTGTTCGAGTACCTGAACGGCGCGCTCAAGACCACGTTCGAGTACACCTACATCGGCTACAACACCAATATGCAGAACCGGGACACGAAGAACCAGTATCCCGACTTCCTCTATACCAACGGCTTCACCGACACGACCGCCTTCACCGCCGACTCCGACTACGCCAACGTCTACGACCGCGGCAAGGATCCGCGCAGCATCTATGCCCAGTACCAGGAGCGGCGCACGCACGTCGCGGTGGTCAACGTGCAGTACCTGCTGCCCAAGCTGCCGGGCGCGGTGCTGACGATGAAGGGCAAGTTCGTCGACGACTTCGACGGCCGCATCGAGAAGGACAACCCGACCAACTCCGCGGCGATCAACACCGCGAACGCCAAGGACGACTACCACGGCCGCGAATACCTGGGCCTGGTGTCGATCACGCTGCAGCCGACCAACGAGCTGAAGACCACGCTCGGATATGAGCTGTCGTTCTGGGACGAGAAGAACCGGGACGGCTCCGAGGCCGGCGGCTTCTACCACAGCACCACCCGCCGCCACACCGTCCACGCAGGCCTCACTTACGCCTTCGGCGGGGCGCTCCTCTCGTACCAGCTCGAGTACTTCAACAAGAACTTGTACCGCGACCGCTCTGCTTATTATGACATGCGGTGGAACGTCTGGCGCTCCAAGGCGACGTTCGAGGTGGGCTGGTGATGCGCATCCCAATCGCCATCTGTGGCCTGTCGCTGGTGCTGCTCGCCGGCTGCGGGCTCGAGAACATGTTCAGCAACTCGTTCCACGACGACTACGACCGGCCGGCCTCGAAGATCCGGGGCAAGGCGGCGTGGGCGGGCGCGAAGATCTCGCAGATCTCCGTGACCGACTCGGCTGGGAACCCGCTGACTCCGTTCCTCTCGTCGCTGGTGAACGGCGTCTATGAGCTGCGGCTGCCCTCCACCAAGTACAACATGCTGGTGGTGCACGCCTCCGCCGGCAACGTGATGCTGCGGGCGATCGTCCCGTCGATCGGCGAGGAGTCGGTCGCCGACAACGTCGACCTCGACGCGGTCAACATGACCGAGACGCTGCTGGTCGAGGCGAAGCTCGCCCACGACGGCGACTCGCTCACCAAGGTCACCGGCAGCGCCTACGTGGGCACCCGCAACCTGATCCGCGGCGACATCCTCTCCTCGGGCCCGACCAATACCTTCTACAAGATGGTCGTGGCGTTCCTCGGCCAGTACAACCGCTTCGGCACCGCGCAGCTCTTCTTCGTGACACCCGAAGTGGACTCGAGCTACGCGGTCAAGACCAGCCCCATCGACCCGAGCTTCTTCGTGCAGAACCCGTTCGACTACACCGGGTCCGGCACCGGCGAGACCAGCTCGGCCAGGTTCGACGCAGCGATGGTGGCCGCGGCAAAGCTCTACAGGCCGCCGGGCTGTCCCGACCCCGCCCACGTCCGCGTGGTCTTCACCGCCGACTTCAACGACGGCGCGCTGAGCGGCAACTGCCAGAAGGTGAACAAGTTCCTCTGGGCCACCAACAAGCCGGGCAAGCAGATGTACTTCGTCGGCTGGACCTTCACGCAGGACTCGTGCGGCAACGACGCCTCCGAGGTCCAGGACGCGGCCATCGACACCGCGCTGGGCAACGCCGCGCCCAACAACATCCCGATGTACGACGACGGCACCAACGGCGACGAGGTGGCGGGAGACGGCATCTGGACCGTCGCCTTCAACCTGCCCTACGACACAGGCAAGAAGCTTCGCATCGGCTACAAGTACACTTGGGGCTTCCGCGGCGCGGTCTGGACCGGCAGCGAGGAGTGGCCCGGCAACTCGCGCATCCTCGAGGTGGTGGACGACGGGCCGTTCAGGCCCGACCCGGTGACGGGAGCGCTGACCAGCGACCACATCGTCTATCGCCGCGACGTCTTCGGTGACGAGGCCACCAACAAGGACTGCTCCAACGGTTCATTCCACGTCCCGCCCACCGGCGGCATCGACTGGAAGACCGATCTGCACGGCTGCGGCTCGCCGGATTCTCACGAGAGCACGTACGACAACGCCACCTGCAAGTGCAAAGACTTCGGGCCGAACCACTCCGACCCGTATCCAGCGCCTCCACCCGCGGTAGTTCCCCTCAATGTCGCCTGTTCCAGTCATTAAACCCGCGACCTGGACGCGTGTCCGGGCCTGCACAACAAGGAGTAGGACAATGAAGCATCTCATCGGTCTCAGCGCGCTCGTCCTGGCGGCGACGCTCGCCGCTTGCGGCGGCGACAGCACCCCCGCCAAGCCCCCGTTCCCCAAGCCGGTCGGCACGGTCGCGGTCAACATCGCCGTCGACGACCACATCAACAAGAACTGGAAGCAGGGCGAGCTCCAGTGGAAGGGCCAGCTCCTCGTCGACCCCACCACCCGCGTCCTCACCTACGACGCCAACTGGTCCGGCAAGTTCCCGGACGGATCTCCCGGCTACCCGGCGCTCTGGGATGACGGTCCGTACACGGCTGGTGGCCACGAGCCCGACGGCGCCGTCGCCGGCGACAACATCTGGGGCCTCGCCGCCTTCGTCGCCACCGACAAGGCGATCACCGTGAGCTACGGCATGCAGGACTCGGCTGGCGACTGGGTCTGGAACTGCCCGTCCTGCGGCGGCAACGGCAAGTTCTCGGTGACCGTCGGCCAGACCGCCGACATCACCCCGCCCGGCATGGCATTCACCGTCAAGGGCGGCACCACCGACATGAAGCTGGTGGTCGACAAGACCAAGCTCGACGTCGGCACCTGGGACACCACCAAGGTGGAGTACAAGGGCTCGGCCTCTGCGTGGGACTCCGGCCAGACGGTGATGACCGATGACGGCACCGGCAAGTTCAGCGTCGTTCTCTCCAGCATCGTCGGCGCTGGCAAGAAGGTCGACACCGCCAAGCCCCCGTACCCGAGCCTGCTCGCCACTGGCGCGACGCCGGAGTTCATCTTCAAGATGAACGGCGCCGAGTACAAGGTTGGCGGCGCGGCCTCCCCCGCGGGCGTCACCGCCTTCACGCAGCTCGCGGGCTCCACCACTTGGACCGCTGCCACCATCAAGGTCCACTGCGTCACCACCACCTCGACCCCGGCCGGCCTGCCCTGCGACGGCGTCGCAGGCGGCAACAACAACACGTACATCGTCTCGCCGTAGTCGAAGCGCGCACGGCATGTCCTGGGGCCGGCGGGGGTTCACCCTCCGTCGGCCTCATCTATTTGCGGGGATGATAATGATGCTGCCGCACCCTGTGCGCCGTCCAAGCCTCGCCGCCCTCTGCGGCGCCCTCTCCATCTCCGTCTCCCTCTCCCTCTCCGCGCGGGCCGCCGAGCCTTTGGTGATCGCCACCTTCGACGACGCCGCTGGCGACGCCACCGGCCCTGGCAGCTACACGCTCCCCGCCGGCCCGGGCTTCACCGACGGCGACTTCGACCTGCGCCGCTTCACCGTGTCCCTCGACGGCGACGAGGTGGTCTTCACGGTCACGCTCGGCACGAACTTCCGCCAGCCCGACGTCACCCAGCGGGAGAACTCCTCCGAGCTGCAGCTCTGGAACGGCATCTATCTCCAGAACATCGACATCTACATCGACAGCGACCGCACCGAAGGCGCGGGCTTCACCGCCTGCATCCCCGGGCGCCGCGTCGCCTTCGAGGCCGGGCGCAGCTGGGAGACGGCGATCGTCCTGACGCCGCAGCCCGGCCCCGCGCGCGCGATCACCGAGGAGGCGCTGGGCCGGCAGGCGGCCGCGCACGTGATCTTCGTGCAAGGCCTCCACACCTCCGGACGGACGGTGACCGCGCGGGTGCCGGTGATCGCCCTCGGCGGCGTCCCGCGGCGCGACTGGGCGTATTCGGTGCACGTCTCCGGCGCCTCGTGGGAGCGCAGCTTCGGCGTCGTCGACCGCGTCCGCGGCGCGCGGGCCCCCAACGCCTTCACCATGCCCGTGCTTCCAGTGCCCGACCTGTGGGCCTTCGGCGGGGCGCCTCCCGAGGGGAACGCGCACCCGTGGGTGCTCGACGTCCTCTTGCCCGCGTGGGCCGACCAGCGGGCCGTGCTGGGCTCGTACGACGCTGCGTCGGGCGCGCTGGCGAGGGTGCCCTTCTACGACCTCGACGGCTTTGCCCGCCCCGCAGGTGGCGCCGCGGCGCCGGCCCGCAAGCTCTCGCTCACGCTCGCCACGCCAGAGGCGCTCGCCGCGAAGCCCAAGGCTGGCGTCGAGCTGCGTGTCGCCTTCATCGCCGGCGACATGATCTCGCTCAATGGCACCACTACGGGACTCAAGCCGCTGCAGTTCGGCCGCGTGCTCGGGCCAGACGGCGCGACGGTCGCGCGGGTGGTGATCACGCAGCTTGTCGAGGGCGGCGCGGTGGCAAACGCGGTCGATAATCGGGACAAGGTGCTGCCGGGCGCGAAGGTGCGGTTCGATTCGCAGTAGCCGCGCGAGGGCCGCGGCGGCGCTGGCGCTCTACCCCTTCACGCTCCCCGCCGTCAGCCCGCCCACCAGATACTTCTGCAGATACAAAAAGAGAAACACCACCGGGATCGAGACGATGATCGACCCGGCCGCGAAGTATCCCCACTGCTGCGAGAACCCGCCGACGAAGAACTTCAGCCCCACCGGCGCGGTGTACATGTCCTCCTTGTCCATGAACGTCGCGGCGAGGATGAACTCGTTCCACGAGGTCATGAAGGAGAACAGCGCGGTGATCGCCACCGCGGGCTTGGCGAGCGGCAGCACCACGCTCCAGAAGATCTTCCCGGCCGAGGCCCCCTCGATGATGGCGGCCTCCTCGAGCTCTTTGGGAATGGTGTCGAAGTAGCCCTTGAGCATCCAGACGCTGAAGGGGATCGAGGTCGTCGCGTAGACGATGACGAGGCCCAATTTCGACGAGCCGAGGCCCAGCACGCTCACCACGATGATGTAGAGCGGGATCAGCATCAGCGTCCCGGGGAACATCTGCGAGACGAGGAACGACATCATGCCGAGGCGCCGGCCCGGGAACTTGAAGCGGCTGAAGGCGTAGGCCGCGGTGCAGGAGAGGAAGACGCCGAGGACGGTGGTGCAGAGGGCGACCACCGTGCTGTTGAAGATCCACCTGCCGAACGGCTGGTCGGTCATCACCGAGACGAAGTTCGAGGTGGTCCACTGCTCGGGCCACGGCGTGATGGCGCGCAGCCGGTCCATGAAGTGCGGGTCGGCCGGCAGCTCGGCGATGGCGAGGCTCTGCTTGCCGCTGAAGGCGATGGTGATCACCCAGAGCACCGGGTAGAGCGTGACGATGGTGGCCGCGATGAGGATGGCGTGGAGCGGCCCGTGGGGCAGCTCCGAATCGCGCGCCGAGCGGCTCTTGGCGGACTTCTTGGACTCGACCGGTTCGCCCATGACTAAGCCTCCGTCGCTTTCGACAACCGGTTCTGGATGGAGCCGTAGACCAGCAGGATGCCGAAGATCACCGTCGAGTAGGCCGCCGCATATCCGTAGCGATACTTCTCGAAGGCGAACTTGTACGCCTGGGTGACCAGGATCTCGGTGGCCCCCGCGGGCTCGCCGCCGGTGACCAGGTAGATGATGTTGAACATGTTGAAGGTCCACACCACCGAGAGGATGACGGCGGGCACCAGCGCGGGCTTGAGCGAGGGCAGCGTGATGGCGAGGAACGACTGCCACCGCGAGGCGCCGTCCACCCGCGCCGCTTCATAGAGGTCGGAGGGGATCGACTGCAGCGCGCCGAGCGAGACCACCATCATGAAGGGGAACGAGAGCCACCCGTTGGTGGCGAGCGCGGTGAGGAACGAGGTGAACGGGTGGTCGAACCAGTTCACCGCGTGGAGCCCGAACATCTGCAGCACGTGGTTCACCACGCCGAACTGCTGGTGGAACATGCCCTTCCAGATCAGCGCCGTGATGTAGTTCGGCATCGCCCACGGGAGGATCAGGAGCACGCGGTAGATGGGCCGGAAGGCGAGCGCCTTGGTGTTGAGGATGAGCGCGAGGAGGAGGCCGCTGGAGACGCCGAGCACCACGTTGGTGACCGTCCAGATGATGGTGAAGAGCAGCGTCCAGTAGAAGTTGAGGTAGTTGATCGCGAATCCGCCCTCGACGGGGTTGGCGACCTGGAAGTCGCCCAGGATGGCCCCGTAGTTCTTCAGGCCTACCCAGATGTCGGCGATCGGCTTGCCGGTGTTGTAGATGTTGGAGTCGGTGAAAGAAAGTGTAATACCGTAGCTGAACGGGTAGAACACCAAGGCGAGCATGCCGATGATCGCCGGGGCGATATAGTAATAAGCCTGCCGGTGCTTGGAGAGCGTCGAGGCGAGCTGCGCCAGGAGGCCGAGCGCCGAGAGGAGCAGCAGCGCGGCCGAGAGCCCTACCGCGGTGTAGAGCGCCCGGCGCAGCTCCCACGCGCTCTGCGCGAAGGAGGCCTTCACCACCTCGGGCGCGGCCACCTCGCCGTTGCCCACCAGCAGCCCGCGCGGCTTGCGGGCCGAGTCCGCGTCCCAGGCTGCGGCGGTCCCCTCCGCCGGCGCCGGCTTCCCATACTGCTGGAGCACCGTGCGGACGATCCGGTCCTGCTCCTTGGCGACCTTCGAGAGCTGCTGCGCTGCCAGGGCGCCGCGCGCCTGCAGCTTCCCCATCGCGCCGCGGATCACGAAGGCCTGGGCCGCCAGCAGGACCGCCAGCGCGGCGATCGCGAGCGGCGCCTTGCGGGCGCCCAGCACCATTGACAGCCCGAAGACCGCCGCCAGCGCGGCCAGTCCGGCGATCAGCGAAGGGACGGGATCATACGGCTCGACCACCGCCAGCGGCGTGGTGAGGAGCTCGACGAGGCCCACCACCGCCCTGGCTCCGTCGGGGCCGACCACCTCGAGCGGCATCGCCAGCGAGAGCCGCCTGCCCTCGGGGGTGGCCACGACCTCTGCCTCGATCTCCTCCTTGCGCGACCCTTGCTCCTCCTTGTTGGTCTGCACCGAGGTGGCGATCCGCTGCCCACGGTCATAGAGCGGCTTCTCCTCGCGCTGGAGGCGGCGCGGCGCGGCCTTCTCGCCCGCGTCGGCGGCCACGGTCGAGACCTCGAGCTGCATCCCGCGCGAGACCCGCAGCGAAGCCGCCGCCGGCGTGGAGGGCTGCCACACCGCGGCGACCTTCCGCGCGTCGTCCCCCTCGCCGCCCGCAGCCTGGAGCAGCGAGGTGACCGCGCCGAGCGCCATCACCGCTTCCCGCTCCTGGAACCCGGCGGTCTGGCGGCGGAGCGCATCGGCGGTGAAGCCCGTGGCGAGCGCGCCGAAGACCACCGCCCCGAGGGCGACGCCGAGCAAGACACGGAAGCGGACGGGCTGCGGCGCGGCGGCGGCCATATCGACCTCGATTACCTGGAAGGCACGAGTATTACTTCTTGCGCAGACCGGCGACGTCCTTGACGACCTGCTCCTGGGCCTTGTCGAGGCCCGCCTTGGGCGTGGCGCCCTTCTTGGCGACGCCGGCCATCATGGTGGTGACCGGCGACCACATCATCGTCATCTCCGGCAGGTTCGGCATCGGCACCGCCACGTCCACCTGCGCCTTGAACGCCTTGAGCACGGGGTCGGCCGCCACCTTGGGGTCGTCGTAGATGGCCTTGTTCGACGGGCTCTGCTTGCCCTCGAGGCCCATCACCAGCGCCGACTCCTTGTCGGTGAGGAACTTGATGAAGTCGTAGGCGGCGTCCTTGTTCTTCGACGGCGCCGAGATGAACGCACCCTCCACCGTCATCCACGGCCGCATCGGCTTGCCGCCGGCCTCGTCGAGCGTGGGCAGGAGCGAAAGGCCCCAGTCGACGCCCGGCGCGATCTCGCCGAGGAACCACGGGCCCGAGAAGACCATCGCCGCCTTGCCGCCGTTGAAGAGCGCGTTGATCAGCGCAGTCGAGGGCTCGCCCGGCAGGATGCCCGCGTCCACCCACTTGAGCATCTGGTTGAGGGCCATCAGATTTTCCTTGCAGTTGATCACCGGGACGCCCTTGTCGAAGGCCCGCCCGCCGAAGCCGTTCTGCAGCGCAGCGTGATAATAGTAATCGGTATACCAATAGGCGAGTCCGAACCTTCCCGCCGCCGCGTCGGTGTTGGCCTTGGCCAGCTTGAGCAGCTCGCCCGAGGTCTTGGGCGGGGTCTTGATCAGCGCCTTGTTGTAGATGAGCGTGATGACCTTGTAGTCGAGGGGCAGGCCGTAGACCGTGCCCTTGTAGGTCATCGCCTCGAGCGTCGAGGGGATGAAGCGGGCCTTGGTCTTGTCGTCGAGGAAGAAGTCGATCGGCTCGACGGTGTTGCCCGCCTCGATCCAGCCGCCCAGCCGGTCCTGCGCAAAGATGAAGACGTCGGGCCCCTTGCCGCGCGGCACCGCTGCCGAAATCTTGTCGGCGAAGGCGTCGTACGGGACCGCGAGCGTGTTGACGTGGACACCTGGGTGCGAGGCGTTGTAGACGGCGGCCACCTTCTCGATAGCGAGCTTCTCGGCAGCCCGGTAGGAGTGCCACACCACCACCTCGGTGTCGGCTGCGGCGGGGAACGCGAGCGCGAGGGCTGCTGCGAGCGCGACGAACGCGGACGACAAGCGCGACATGGGAGGCTCCGTGTGGCTGTGCTGGCTAGTTGATTCTCAGCTCGGTCTTCTCGTCGAACAGGTGCAGCCGGTCGAGCTCGATCAGCGCCTGCACCTTGGCGCCGAACTCGGGCGGCTGCTGCGGGTCCATCTTGAAGGAGATCTGGTCGTCGCCGGAGCTGCCGTGGACCACCACTTCGTCGCCCAGCGTCTCGACCATGTC
>JAYWAO010000522.1:0-3327 GCA_043782365.1 Deltaproteobacteria bacterium | reverse complement strand
GCCGGTCGTGACGAGCCGCGCGTTGTCCTTGTGGAAGAACGCCGCGGGTCGCGACTTGAGGGCCTTCTCGAGGCCGCCGGCCGCGAAGCCGTCGCGCTTGGCTTTGTTCCCCTTGTCCGCGTCCGCGAGGCCCGGCGGGACGATGTCGAGGAGAAGAACGGAGAGCCCGGCGTTGGCGAAGTGGGCGGCGATGCCGCTGCCCATGACTCCGGCGCCGATGACGCCAGCACGACGGAAAGGGTGGTTGGCCATAGGGCGCGCACTCTTGCACAACTCGCTTCGCGGCGCGCGGGGTCGAGCGCCGCATCGGCCCGGGCTTTTTGGCAGGTCGCATGGCGTGATCGACCTGGCCTACCCGACCGCGCTGGGCAGCGGCGGCGCTCTTCGCCTCGGCCTGGGCGACGCCCACCCTGGATGCGATCTCGGCGGTGGCCTTGCCGGTCTCGCGGGCCAGCTGCTTCACCTCCCCGGCCACCACGCCCCGGAGGTGACCCGACCTTGAAGCCTGCAGCCGCCGCCGATCGAGTACCCTGTGCTTTCTGGACGTGGGAGGCGGCACATGTGGGACGAGCGCTACAGCGAGCCTGGCTATGCGTATGGTGCGGAGCCGAACGATTTTCTCGCCGCCGAAGCCGCGCGGATCCCACCGGGCGGGAGGGTGCTCTGCCTCGCCGAGGGCGAAGGCCGGAACGCGGTGTGGCTGGCGGGACGCGGGCTGGCGGTGACGGCCGTCGATCAGTCGTCGGTGGGCCTCGCGAAGGCCGAGACGCTGGCGGCGGAGCGCGGGGTCTTGATCGCGACGGTGCAGGCGGACCTGGCGGTCTTCGAGATCGAGCCGGGCGCCTGGGATGCGATCGTCTCCATCTGGGGCCACCTGCCGCGGCACGTGCGCGAGGTGCTGCACAAGAAGGTGGCGCACGGCCTGCGGCCCGGCGGGGTGCTGCTCCTGGAGGCCTACACGCCGGCGCAGCTCGCGCTCGGGACCGGCGGGCCGCGGGACCCAGGCATGTGTATGACACTTGCGGGCCTGCGCGAAGAGCTGGCGGGGCTCGAGGTGGTGGTGGGCGTCGAGAAGGAGCGCGAGGTGAAGGAGGGCAAGTACCACCAGGGCAGGAGCGCGGTGGTGCAGGTGGCGGCGGTGCGCCCTGGGTAGAGCCACGAAGCGCGCCTGTCGGATCCAGGTGCTACAACCGCGCGCGTGGGCCTGACCGCCGTCATCGCCGAGAAGCCCTCCGTCGCCCGAGACCTCGCGGCGCACCTCGGCGCGACCAAGCGGGGCGAGGGCTACCTGCACGGCGAGGGCGTGGTGGTCACCTGGGCGATCGGCCACCTGGTGGGCCTCGCGCAGCCGCACGAGATCAACCCGGCCTGGAAGGCGTGGCGGCGGGAGCTGCTCCCGATGCTGCCGCAGCAGTTCCCGCTGGTGGTGCAGGAGGAGACCAAGGACCAGTTCGACGTCGTCCGCCGCATCCTGACGAGCGCCAAGGTGTCCGAGGTGGTCTGCGCCACCGACGCCGGGCGCGAGGGCGAGCTGATCTTCCGCTACATCTACGAGGCGACGGGCTGCAAGCTGCCCGTCAAGCGGCTGTGGCTCTCGTCGCTGACGCCCGAGGCGATCAAGAAGGCCTTCAAGGCGCTCCGCTCTGGCAGCGACTTCGACGGGCTCGCCGCCGCCGCCCGCGGCCGCTCGCAGGCCGACTGGCTGGTCGGGATGAACCTCTCCCGCGCTTACACTTTGCAGCAGGGGGACACGCTCTCGGTGGGCCGGGTGCAGACCCCCACGCTGGCGCTCTTGGTGGAGCGCGAGCGGACCATCCGCGACTTCGTCCCCGAGGAGTACCTGGAGGTGAAGGCCACCTTCTCCCCGGAGCCGGTGCCAAAGGCCGGCGCGATCAACGGCGCCGCGCAGCGCCTCCCGGCGTCCTATCTGGGCACCTGGTTCCGGCCCAAGCCCCAGGGTGGGCGGCCCGGGCGCGACGAGCGGAAGCTGCCCAAGGACGGCGTGGAGGCCGGCCGGATCGTCGCACGCGTCGAGCGGGCGCGAGCGGGCGTCATCGAATCGGTGACGCACGAGCAGCGGAAGATGGCCGCGCCGCTCTTCTACGACCTCACCGAGCTGCAGCGCCACGCGAACCGGCTCTTTGGCTTCCCGGCCGCGCGCACGCTGGAGCTGGCGCAGCGGCTCTACGAGCAGCACAAGCTGCTCAGCTACCCGCGCACCGACAGCCGGCACCTCTCGGCCGATGCGGCCACCACGCTCGGGCCCGTGGTCGAGGCGATCGCGCCGCGCTACCCAGGGCTGATCGCGCCGGGGTCCGGGCAGCGGCCGCTCGGGCCGCGCTACGTCGACGACGCCAAGGTCACCGACCACCACGCGCTCCTGCCCACCGCCCGCGACGCGAGCGGCGCCTCGCTCGACGGCGACGAGCAGCGGCTCTACGACCTCGTCTGCCGGCGGCTCCTGCAGGCGTGGCACGGCGACCACGTCTGGGCCACCACCATGGTGATCACGGCGGTGACCTCTCCTCCGGCGCCGCCGGCCGCTTCGGTAGCTTCGGTTACTGATCGCTTCTTCACCCAGGGCAGCGCCGTGCTGCAGGCCGGGTGGAAGGTGCTCGACGTGCCCTCCCGGCGCGACCGTGCCCGCGCCAGGCCTGCTGCGCCCTTGGCTGCCCCGATCGACAAGGACAGGGACGGGGAGGAGCTCGACGACGAGCCGCAGGACCTGCCGCCCGGGCTCACCCAGGGCGAGCGGGCTGCCGCCAGCGGCCCCAAGGCCGAGCAGAAAGTGACCCGCCCGCCCAAGCGGCTCACCGACGCCTCGCTGCTGACCGCGATGGAGACCGCCGGCCAGACCCTCGCACCCCAGGGGGCCCCAATCGGCGGCGCCTCCGGCGCGTCGACCGGCCTCGACGACCGCGAGCTCTCCGAGGCGATGCGCGAGCGGGGCCTCGGCACGCCGGCCACCCGCGCGGCGATGATCGAGACCCTGCTCACCCGCGGCTACGCGGCCCGCGACGGGCGGCAGCTGGTCGCGACCCCGAAGGGCTTCGATCTGATCGAGCGGGTCCACCCCGACGTCAAGAGCCCTGCGATGACCGGCGCCTGGGAGCACGAGCTGCGCCGGGTGGAGCGGGGAGAGGAGCCGCTCGAGCAGTTCCTCCACGGCATCGAGGAGTACGTGCGCGAGGTGGTGGGCCGCGTTCTTGCGGGCCCGCTGGCGCCGCGGATGCCCTATACGGGTGGCGTCTCCGCAAGCGCGACCGGCGGCTTCGCGACCGCGCCCCGCCCTGCCGCGAACCCGGCCGCGCAGGGCCGCGCCGCCGC
>JAYWAO010000521.1:0-9213 GCA_043782365.1 Deltaproteobacteria bacterium | reverse complement strand
CCTGCGTCACCAACTCGAGGTGGTCGACCTTGCGCAAGAGGAAGAGCAGCTCCGGCTTTTCGTCAAGCCGGTTACCGACGCCATAGAGCGTCGCCGCGACGTGCTTGCACATGGTCGCCCAGTCGGGGCACGAGCAGCTCAGCGTGATCTCCTTGGGCGAAGGAAAGAGCCCCGACTCCTTGCCGGTGACGGTGGCCATCACGCTCTGCGAGAGCCTGCCTTGCAGCAGCTCGACCAGGGAGTCGATCTTCCCGGCGCAGCTCCCGAGCACCTGCCGCCACCGCTCCTTGGCGACGGCGGCGATGGTGATCTCGATCGAGTAGAGGCTCGACCCGCTCACCTTGGCGGTCACCTTGCCTGAGGCGATCTGCAGATCGACCACCGCGCCGCTGCGGACATAGGTGCGCCCGCGCGGGAGGCGGTTGGAATAGTCGCTGTAAGACTCGAGGTTCGCGCACCACGCCTTGCCCCAGAAGCTCCTGGCGATGGTGTGGCCGTCGAGGGCGACCGGCGATAGCTCCTTCCCATTGCGGCCCAGCTTCGCTGCCTCCCGCTCCGCGTTGTACCTGCGCTCGGCCACCGGCACGTAGGTCGCAAAGCCGCCGTAGCTGATCCCGTACCCGTAGTCGCCGCCTCGTCTGCCTCTCGCCACGCGCTCTCCTCTCGACCAGGTCGCTTCAGCCGCTTTAGTGTCCCTGCGTCGCCAGCCGCAGGTCGAGCTTGACGAGCGAGATCAGCTCGTCGTTGCCCAGCTCCGTCAGGACGCTCTCGCCGCCGCCGCCGAGCAGCTCCCTGGCCATCGCCTTCTTCTCTTCGATCATCCGGTCGACCTTCTCCTCGACCGTCCCACGGCAGACGAACTTGTGCACCAGCACGTTCTTCTTCTGCCCGATGCGGAAGGCGCGATCGGTCGCCTGGTCCTCGACGGCGGGGTTCCACCAGCGGTCGAAGTGGATCACATGCGAGGCGGCGGTGAGGTTGAGCCCGGTCCCGCCGGCCTTGAGCGAGAGCACGAAGAAGGGCGGGCCGTCCTCGCGCTGGAACTGGTCCACCAGCACCTTGCGCTGCGCCACCTTCGTCTCGCCGTGCAGCACCAGCCCCGGCTTGCCGAAGGCCCCCTCGAGGTGGTGTGCGAGCGGCGTGGTCATCTCGCGGAACTGGGTGAAGACCAGCGCCTTCTCCTGCCGGGCAGCGATCTCCTCGGCGAGCTCGCGGAGGCGGATGAACTTGCCGCTCGCCTCGGGCTCCCAGGCGCCGTCGCCGAGCCACTGCGAGGGGTGGTTGCAGATCTGCTTGAAGCGCATCAGGAAGGCGAGGACGACGCCGCGCCGCTTGATCCCGTCGACGTCCTCGAGCCGCTCCGAGAGCTCGGTGACCGCCTCCTGGTAGAGGGCGGCCTGCGGCTTGGAGAGCGGGCAGAAGGCGCGCACCTCGGTCTTCTCGGGGAGGTCTGCGATCACCGACTTGTCCGACTTGAGCCGCCGCAGGATGTAGGGCCGCACCAATTGGCGCAGGGCCTGGTAGGGCTCCTCCCGCTTGACGAACCGGCTGAAGGCGGCGGCGCTGCCGAGCAGCCCGGGGCTGACGAAGTCGAAGAGCGACCAGAGGTCCGAGAGCCGGTTCTCGACCGGCGTGCCCGTGAGCACCAGCTTGTGAGCGGCCCGCAGCGCCTTGACGGCACCGGTCTGCTTGGCGCCCGGGTTCTTGATCGCCTGCGCCTCGTCGAGCACCACGAGGCCCCAGTGGAGCTCCCGCAGCCAGTGATAGCGGCTCACCATCGCGTAGGTAGTGATCGTTAACGACGCCTCGCCGGTGGACGCCACCAGCGCGGCCTCGCTCTCGCCCCCCGCGAGCGCCGAAGGGTGCAGCACGAAGAGCGAGAGCGAGGGCGCGAACCGCGCGGCCTCGGCGGTCCAGTTGGCGATCAGCGAGGCGGGCACCACCAGGAGCGCGCGGCCTTTGCTCTGCTGGCGGACGCGCAGGAGCAGGAGCGCCAGGACCTGCACGGTCTTGCCAAGCCCCATGTCGTCGGCGAGGCAGGCGCCCAGGCCGAGCCGGTGCAGCAGCCAGAGCCAGGCGACCCCTGCCCGTTGGTAGGGGCGCAGCGTGGCCTTCAGCTCCGGGCCCGGGTCGGCCTCGCGCCGCTCTGCGGGGGTGCCCAGTTCGTCGAGCGTCTTCGAAAGCCAGTCGCCCGCGACCACGCGGGTCCACTCCTTCTCTTCGGCCGCGCCCGCCGCGTCGCCTTCGCGCGCCTTGGCGAGCCCGCCGGCGCCGGCGAGCAGGCGCAGGCCCTCGGCGAAGCTGAGCCCGTCTGCGGAGACGGCGGCCTCGACCTCTTTCCAGTGGCCGAGGACCTGCTGCAGCCGCTCGCGGTCGACCTCCACCCAGCGGCCCCTGATCAGCGCGAGGCCCGAGGTGCGCTGCAGGAGCGACCTCAGCTCGGCGGCCGAGAGCCGCTCTCCCTCGAGCGAGATCTCGATCTTGAAGTCGAGCAGCGCGGTCAGGCCGAGCCCCGACGGCTTCTTCCCGCCGATGGTCACCCGGACCTCGGGCCGCGGCGGGTGCTTCGCCTTCCACCAGTCGGGGACGCGGACCAGCACGCCGGCCGCTTCCAGCTTGGGCAGGTCGACGAGGAAGCGGTGCGCATCGGCTGGCGTCCACGCGAGCGGGTGGAACACCTCGCCCGAATCGACCAGCTCCCTGGCGAGCGCGCTCTCTTCCGCGGCCCGCTGGACGGGCCGCAGCAGCGCCAGCAGCGCCTGCTTGTTCCCCGCGCCGGAGTACTCCTCGAGCGCGCGGCCGAGCGGGAGGTGGGCTGGCTTGCCCCCTCCCGAGAGCCGGCTGGTGTAGGTGGCGAGGAAGGCGAACGGGCGCTCTTGGTCGCGCTTGTTCTCCGCGAGGTGGAAGCAGACGCGCCCGACCAGGTTCCAGGCCGGATTGAGCGCGCGGAGGAACTCCTCCGCCGTGCCCGTTGCCTCTGCGAGCTGGCTCGCGACCAGGTGCTCGAGCTCGCCCCACAGCGCCTCGAGGGTGGAGAGCGTGAGGTACTCGCCGCCGCGCATCGGCGGTGCGGCGGCGAGGAGCAGGGCCAGCTCCTCGGCCGGCGCGGGCAGCGAAAGACGCTGGCGCTGGCTCTCGAGATCCGGAACCCCGCAGAGGTGGGTGAGCAGCAGGCGCGCGAGCTTCTGCCAATAGGCGAGCGGGGCGGGCAGGTCGGCGGTGAGCAGGTCGGTCGCGAGCAGCAGCAGGCCCGCTGCAGGACCTTTGCCGAAGGCCTCGACCACCTGCGCTGCGGTGCTGGCGTCGAGCGGGAGTTCGAGGCCGGGCTCGACGCGGAGGTGGCCCAGGGGGGTGAGGCTGAGGTCGACGGCGCTGGGTGCAGCGGGCATGTCCCGTCCTAGCACAGTGCTGGCACGCCGTAGGGAGCAAGCACGGTGGACGGTGCACCTCGGGTAGAGGTACCTGGCAGGCCGAGGGCCTCGGTCTGAGCGAGCCCGTCACCCATCGATCGCCAGCACCAGCGGCAGCACCGGCCCGCTCCCTGCCTCGCGCAGCACCCGCGCCGCCTCTGCCAGCGTCCAGCCGCTGTTCGACAAGTCATCGACTACCAGAACCGGCCCCGCCCCCAGGGCCAGCCCCTCCGCCGAGAACGAACCGTAGACGCGGAGCAGCCGCTGCGCGCTGTTGCTGCGTTGGGGCTCGCCGGGGCCGCCCCGCGTGCGCGCCAGCGTGCCCCACCGCGGCAAGCGGCCAATCTTGGCGAGCCGCGCCGCGAGGCTCTCCACCAGGAGCGGCCGGCTCCGGCTGGGCAGCGCCACGAGGCCCCGCGGGCGCTCCTCCCAGCCCCAGGCGGCGAGCACCTCGACCACCGCCTTGAAGACGTCGTCGGGCACGGGTCCGTCGGGCGCGGCGAAGAGCGCGCGCAGGCGCGTGCCCCAGCCCACCTCCGAGAGGCGCGCCACCGCCCGGCCCGTCTCGGAAGCCTTGGAGATCTTGCCCGTGAGCGGCACGCCCAGCGCGGCCATCCCGGTGGGCCAGAGCTTCTTCGGCGCGAGCTCCACCCCGGCCTTGCCGAGGCGGGCCTCGGCGGCGGCGAGCGAGGCAGGGGTCACGCGCTCGTCGAGGGCGAGCACCGTGCAGTTGTCGCAGCGCCCGCAGGGAGAGGCCTCGGGGTCGTCGAGCTGGCGCCGGAGGAACTCCATGCGACAGCCGCTGGAGGCGGCGTACCCGCGCATCGCTTGCTGCTCGGCGTCGCGTGAGGCCGATACCCGCTGGTATCGGCCTGTATCATAGCTCCAGGCCGCGCCGGTGGCGGTCCAGCCGCCCGCGACCCGCTTCGCCGCGCCGTCCACGTCGAGCACCTTGAGCATCGTCTCGAGCCGGGTGCGGCGCAGGTCCACCTGCGCCTCCAGGGCGGCGGTGGAGAGCGGCTTCTTCGCCGCCGCCAGGGCCGCCAGCGTGCGCCGCACCTGCTCTTCGCTGGGGAACGCGAGCGAGGCGAAGTAGCGCCAGATCGCCGCGTCCTCCGCGCCCGGCAGCAGCACCACCTGCGCGCGCGCCATGCCGTGGCCGCGGCCCGCGCGGCCCACCTGCTGGTAGTACGCGATCGGCGACGGCGGCGCGCCGAGGTGGATGACGAACCCGAGATCGGGCTTGTCGAACCCCATCCCCAGCGCGCTGGTGGCGACCAGCGCCTTGATGCGGTTGCCGAGCAGGTCGTCCTCGGCGGCCCGCCGCTCCGCGTCCTCGGTCTGGCCCGAGTAGGCGGCGGCGGTGATCCCGCGGCTGCGCAGGAAGCCCGCCACCTCCTCGGTGGCCGCGACGGTGAGCGTGTAGATGATGCCGCTCCCTGCGAAGTCGCCGAGGTGATCGGCCAGCCACGCCAGCCGGTGCGCCGCCGTTGGTAAGTCGATTACCGACAGGTGCAGCGACTCCCGGTCGAGCGACCCGCGCAGCACCAGCGTGCCCGCGCCGAGCTGCTCGGCGACGTCGAAGACCACGCGCGCGTTGGCGGTGGCGGTGGTCGCCAGCACGGGCGTGTGCGGCGGCAGGCCCTCGAGCAGCGTCTTGATGCGGCGGTAGTCGGGCCGGAAGTCGTGGCCCCAGTCGCTGATGCAGTGGGCCTCGTCGACCACCACCAGCCCCGCCGTGGCCGCGAGCCGCGGGAGCACCTCGTCGCGGAACTCCGGGTTGTTCAGGCGCTCGGGGCTCACCAGGAGCACGTCGACCTCGCCGCGCGCGATGCTCGCGTAGAGCGCGGCCCACTCCTCGGTGTTGCTGCTGTTGAGGGTGACGGCGCGGATGCCCGCGCGCTGCGCCGCCGCCACCTGGTTGCGCATCAGCGCGAGGAGCGGGCTGACGATGACGGTGGGGCCCGCGCCCTCCTTGCGCAGGAGCAGCGTGGCGACGAAGTAGACCGCCGACTTTCCCCAGCCCGTGCGCTGGACGACCAGGGCCCGCCGGCGCTCGCGCACCAGGGCGTCGATGGCGGTCCACTGGTCGTCGCGCAGCACCGCGGCCGGGCCAGCGAGGGCGCGCAGGTGCGCTTCGGCGGCGGCGCGCCGGGACGGCTGAGTGGCCTGCTGCGGGGACGCCGGCGAGGTCGGCTGCGGGGACATCGGCGGAAGATACTCCCTCCTCAGGCGAGCGCCCCGTCGGTTGGACGGGCGCCCGTCCAAGACCAGCGCTGCAGCGACATGCAGCGGCCTGCCTTCTTGACACTACTCTCACTCGGGAACTACTTGGTTCGACATCCGAACAAAGTTCCCCGAGGCCTTGATGGCGCTCTCCCTCCGCACTGCAGCGCCCGCCCCGCGCGGCCTCGCGCCACTCTGGTGCCTCCTCGCCGTCTCCTGCGCCAGCAGCGAGGTGGGCCGCACCGATCCCTCCGAGGTGGGCCCCACCATCACCGCGCAGCCCGCCGACGTCTCCGCGCTCCTCGGCGACGACGCCACGCTCACCGTCGCCGCCACCGGCCCGGGACGCCTCCACTACCTCTGGGCCAAGGGTGCTGCCGCGGTGGGCAAGGACGCCGACACGCTGCCGTTGCGGGCGGTGCAGGCGGGCGACGCGGGGGACTATAGTGTTACCATTTCCAACGCCTTCGGCCTGGTGGTCAGCAGGCCCGCGACGCTCTCGGTCGACGCCACGCCCCGGCCGCCGCGGATCACCACGCAGCCCTCCTCGCTCTCGCTGCCGGAGGGCTCGGCGGGCTCGTTCTCGGTGACGGCGACGGGCGCTGCCCCGCTGCACTACCAGTGGCGCAAGGGGACGGCGGCCGTCGGCGCCGACCAGCCGCTGCTCGCGTTCAGCGCCGCGCAGAACAGCGATGCCGGCGAGTATGGCGTGACCGTCACCAACGCGGCCGGCGCGGTGACGAGCGCGACCGCGACGCTCACTGTACAGGTCGTCCAGCACGCGCCCGTCATCACCGCCGAGCCAGCCGATCTGTCGGTGGCCCTGGGGGCGGCGGCCGCGTTCTCGGTGACGGCGACCGGCACCGCTCCGCTGCACTACCAGTGGAGCAAGGACGGCGCGGCCATCGGCGCGGAGAGCGCCACCTATGCGCTCTCCTCTGCGGCCGCTATCGACGCCGGCCATTACTCGGTGGTGGTCACCAACGCGGCCGGCAGCGCCACCAGCAGGGCGGCCTCCCTCGCGGTGGTGGCGCAGGGCTTCACCATCGACGCCAGCTCCGGCGCGGGCGGCAGCATCGCCCCGAGCGGGTCGGTGGCGGTGGCGCGGGGGGCCAGCCAGACCTTCGCGATCACGCCGGCCGCGGGCCAGAAGATCGAAGGCGTGCTGGTGGACGGCCAGAGCGTGGGCGCGGTCGCGTTTTACACTTTCACGGCGGTGCAGGCCGGGCACGCCATCGCGGTCTCGTTCAGCGCGGTAGTGGTCCCAGGCGGCGACGGCGTCGTCTGGAGCGACGAGTTCGACGGCCCCTCCATCGACTCCAGCAAGTGGGCCTTCGACCTGGGCAACGGCCCGCAGAACCCGGGCCCGCTCTACGGCTGGGGCAACGGCGAGATGGAGTATTACACGAGCGCGGCTGACAACGCCGCCATCGAGGACGGCAAGCTGGTCATCACCGCCCGCCGCCAGGACTGGGGCGGCCAGCCGTTCACCTCGGCGCGCCTGGTGACGCGCGGGAAGTACGCCTTCAACCAGGGCCGCTTCGTCGCCCGCATCAAGATGCCCGAGGGCAACCGGATGTGGCCGGCCTTCTGGCTGCTCGGCGACCGGATGGAGGACTGGCCGATGTGCGGCGAGATCGACATCGCCGAGATGTTCGCCGGCACGCAGGCGGGCGCCGCTCCGGCCAGCGACTACGCGTCGTTCGCGACCGCCCACTGGTGGGACGACGCCGCCGGCAAGCACGCGCTCAATGGCCAGACCTACACGCTCCCCACCAAGCTCTCGGCCGGCTACCACGACTACGAGCTGGTCTGGGACGCCCAGACGCTGCGCGGGAAGATCGACGGCAACGAGTACTGGTCGCTCGACATCACCGGGCCGGGCATGACCGAGCTGCGCGACCACTCCTACTTCATCGTCCTCAACCTCGCGGTGGGGTCGCCGAACTTCGGGATGACCTCGCCCGCGCAGGCCGACGGCGTCTTGCCACAGCGGATGTACGTCGACTATGTCCGCGTCTATGGCGCGCCGGGCTCCAAGGTGGAGGACAAGACCGCGGCCCAGCCGCACGGGAAGTTCGGCATCGTCGCCGACGGCACCGTCACCGACGCGCAGCTCGACCTCGCGACCGACGCCAACGTCTTCCTCTGGGAGAAGACGCTGGTGGCCGTCAGCAGCACGCCTTACGGCGGCGCCACCAGCCTCGCGGTGAAGACCACCAACCTGAACTGGTTCGGGTTCGGCGTCGCCGCCACCCGCAAGCGCAACCTGCTCAACTATGCGGCGGGATACTTGAACGTCGCGATCAAGACCACCTCGAACAACGCCTTCAAGATCGGCCTCAACGGCGGGAACGACGGCGACGCCTGGGTCGACTTCAAGCGCGGCGCCGACCCCTACGGCTTCGCCCGCGACGGCCAGTGGCACAAGGTGGCGATCCCGATGACCCGGTTCGCCGGCGCCGACTTCAGCGACGTCCGCCAGTACTTCATGGTCGCCGGCGACAGCAGCTCGCCGGGCACGCTGTGGGAGTTCGACGAGATCTACTGGTCGGAGAACGCGCCCGAGAACCTGGTCAAGCCCGCGGGGACGCGCTTCTGCGTCTACTCGGAGCGGACCTGCGACGGGGGCGCGTTCACCCCGGGCGAAGGCGGCGACGTGCTGCTCTGGAACGCGGCCAACGGCGCTGCCAGCGTGGGGACGCCGTCAGAGGGGGCCGTGTCGTTCGCGCTCTCAGCGCCTGCGAAGGTCTGGTACGGCCTGGGGATCACGCCGCAGAAGCTCTACGACCTCTCCGCGTTCGCCAAGGGCCACCTGCACGTGGCGCTGAAGGTGCCGGCGACCACTGTCACCGACTTCAAGCTCGGCCTGAAGAGCCCGGGCGGCACCAACGTCCGCGAGTCGTGGCTGAAGTTCAAGCGCGGCGCCGACCCCTATGGATTCGTGCGCGACGGGCAGTACCACCAGCTCTCGATCCCCGCGGGCGACCTGGACAACTCCGACCTCAAGGCGGTCTCGCTGCTCTTCATGGTGGCGGGCGACGGGCCTGCGTCGCTCGAGTTCGACGACGTGTATTGGACGGCTGACTAGCTCGAGCGAACCTGGAGGCAGCCGCAGAGAGCGAGGACCATCACTCCTCGACCGGCGCCAGCGCCGCGGCTCGGGGTGCCGGCTGCAGCAGCACCTTGAACGTCGTCCCCTCACCAGGCCTCGTGCGGCAGGTGATCTCGCCCTTCATCGAGGTCACCAGCCCGTGGCAGACCGGCAGTCCCAGCCCAGGGGCCTGCGCGAGGCTCCTGAGGTTGTCCTTCGTGCTGAAGAACGGGTCGAAGATGCGCGGGAGCACGTCGGGCGCGATGCCCGGACCGTTGTCCTCGACCTCCACCGCGACCCGGCCGTCCGGCTCGAGCCCGCAGCGCAGGGTGATCAGGTTGCGCGTCGGGTCGGGCTCGGTGAAGGCCTGCGCGGCGTTGACGATCAGGTTGACGAAGATCTGCGCGAGCCCGCCCTCGTCGGCGAGCACGTCCGGCACGGGCCCCAGCCGCACCTCGAGGCGGGCCTTCGGCCGCACCTCGT
>JAYWAO010000520.1:0-3337 GCA_043782365.1 Deltaproteobacteria bacterium | reverse complement strand
CAGATCCTCGAGCAGGTAGCCGCCCCCCGATGACGCGGCCTACCCCCAGGGCGCTCTGGCTGCTGGCCTTGGGGCTGCCGCTCTCGCTCTTGCCGGCGCTGCTGCGCCCGCAGCTCTGGCCGCTCTGGGTGGTGGGTGTATTACTCTGGTGTCTCGCGGTGGGCGCCGATCTCCTGCTCTCGCCGCGGCCGTCGCTCCTCCGGCTTACGGCGTCGGGTCCGGCGCTCTTGCACGTGGGCCGCCCGGCGGCGCTGCGCCTGGGGCTGACGCTGCCGGGCGCGCGCGCGGTGCAGGTGGCCTGCGATCTGGGCGCGCTGCTCGAGCCCGCGCCGCTGCTCGAGGTGCCGCTCGCGGAGGGCAAGGCCACCGCGGAGATCGCGCTCTTGGCGCACCGGCGCGGCCCCGCCTCGGCCGAGGAGGCCTGGGTGCGCTGGCAGGGTCCGCTCGGGCTGGTCTGGCGCGAGGCCCGCAGGCGGCTCGCGCTCCCGCTGCCGATCACGCTTGATCCCGCGGGCGTGCGCGAGATCGCGCTGCGGTTCGCGGGCTCGCCGCTGGTGCAGGCGGGGCTCAAGGTCGAGCGGGTCCGCGGCGAGGGGAGCGAGTTCGAGGCGCTCCGCGAGTTCGCCCAGGGCATGGACCTGCGGACCATCGACTGGAAGGCCTCGGCGCGGCACCGCAAGCTGCTGGCGCGCGAGCACCGGGCCGAGCGCAACCACCAGATCATCGCCGCCATCGACACCGGCCACCTGATGCGCGCCCCGCTCGGCGGCCTCGCGCGGCTCGACCACGCCATCCACTCGGCGCTGGTGCTCTCCTGGGTGGGCCTGCGCACCGGCGACCGGGTGGGCGTCTTCGGCTTCGACGAGGGCGTGCGCTGCTGGACCGAGCCGCAGGGCGGGATGCGCTCGTTCGGCCGCGTGCAGCAGGCCTGCGCGGCGCTCGCCTACTCGGACGCGGAGACCAACTTCACCCTGGGCCTCGCAGAGCTCGCCACCCGGGTGCGGCGCCGGTCGTTGGTAGTGTTGTTTACCGACTTCGCCGACACCATCACCGCCGAGCTGATGCTGGAGAACGTCGACCGGCTGCGCTCGCGCCACCTGGTGCTCTTCGTCGCCCTGCGCGACCCGCGGCTCGACCAGCTCTCCGCGCAGGTGCCCGAGTCGCTCCACGACGTGCACCGGGTGGTGATCGCCGGCGAGCTCCGGCGCGAGCGCGAGCTGGTGCTGCGCCGGCTGCAGCGGATGGGAGTGCACACGCTCGACGCCGACCCGCGCCGGAGCCCGGCGCTCTTGGTGGCGCGGTATCTGGAGATCAAGCGGAGGGAGCTGGTGTGACGCCGCTCAGGCTGCCATCGGTGCGCTTCCGGCAGGAGCGAGAGAAGGGCTGGCGCGAGCTGGAGGCGCTGCTCGACACCCTCGAGGAGAAGGGCCTGCGCGGGCTCACCCCAGGCCAGCTCCAGCGGCTGCCGGTGCTCTACCGGGCGGCGCTCTCCTCGCTCTCGGTGGCGCGGGCGGTGGCGCTCGACGCCTCGCTGCGGGACTATCTCGAAGCGCTCGCCGCCGGCGCCCACCGCGCGCTCTACTGCGGCCGCGAGCCGTTCGTTCCGGCGGCGCGGCGGTTCGCCAACACGACCTTTCCCCGCGCGGTGCGCGCCCTCTGGAAGCAGCTCCTGGTGGCGGCGGCGCTGCTCGTCCTCGGCACCGGCGTCGCCTGGGCGGAGTGCGCCCGCGACCCGGCCCGCTTCCACGACTTCGTCTCGTCCGGCTACGGCCAGGGCCGCGGCCCGGAGAGCACCGACGCGGAGCTGCTCGAGGTCCTCACCCACGAAGAGGAGCCGCGGGCCGCGCTGGTGCGCTTCGGCAGCTTCCTCTTCACCCACAACGCGGGCATCGGCCTCGCCTCGCTGGGGCTCGGGTTCGCGGGGGGGCTTCCGGTCGTCTATCTAATGCTGATGAACGGCCTGACCGTGGGCGCCTTCGGCTGGCTGCACTACAGCCGCGGGATGTCTTCGGTGTTCTGGGGCTGGATGCTGCCCCACGGCGTCACCGAGATCCTCGCGCTCTTGCTCTGCGCCGCCGGCGGGCTGGCGCTGGGGCAGGCGCTGGTCTTCCCGGGACGGCGCACCCGGCTCGCCAGCCTCGCCGCCGCGGGCAGCGAGGCCGGCGTGGTGGCCGCGGGCGCGGTGATGATGTTCCTCATCGCCGGCGCCATCGAGGGGGTCTTCCGGCAGACGGTGACCGCGGCCTTCGTGCGCTGGACGCTGGCCGGGTCCACGTTCGTCTTCTGGATGCTCTACCTCACGCTCGCCGGGAGGAGGCGGTGATCCTCGAGGCCGCGCCCATCCGCGAGCTCCCCACGCCCGAAGGGGTGCCGCTGCGCTTCGCCATCGCGCGGCCCGGCGACCGGCTGGCGGCGCTCTCCCTCGACCTCGCCATCCTCTGGGCGGCGGCGATCGCGATCGCGCTCGCCATCTTCCTCGGCGCGCCCGAGGGCGAGTCGGGCGACCTCGCGCTGGCGGTGCTGGCGGTCTCGCTCTTTCTCTTGCGCGCGTTCTACTTCCCCTTCTTCGAGCTGCGCTGGCTCGGGCAGACGCCGGGGAAGCGCGCGCTCGGTATCCGCGTGGTCGCGCGCGACGGCGGCCCGCTAAGGGCCCGGGCGGTGCTGGCGCGGGGACTCCTGCGTGAGCTCGAGCTCTTCCAGCCGCTGCAAGTGTTGCTCGCTCCCGCGATGCTCGCGCCCGGGCTGCCCCCGTGGGCGGGCCTGCTGGCGGGCGGCTGGGCGCTCGCCTGCGCCTCGCTGCCGCTCTTCAACCGCGACTGCCTGCGGGCGGGCGACCTGGCGGCGGGCACGCTGGTGGTGCGCTCGCCGAAGCGGCGGCTGCTGGACGATCTGGCGACGGGCGCGCCGCGGCAGATCGGCCTCTTCTTCACCAAGGAGCAGCTGGGACTGTACGGCGCCTTCGAGCTGGAGACGCTGGAGGCGGTGCTGCGCCAGGGAGACGGCCCTGGCTCGGCGAGCACGCTGGAGACGGTCGCGGCGCGGATCCAGAAGAAGATCGGCTGGACTCCCGATTCCAATGGCCCAGCGCCGCGGCCCTACGACTTCCTCCGCGAGTTCTACGCCGCGCAGCGCGCCCACCTCGAGCAGCGGCTGCTGTTCGGGGTGCGGCGCGCGCGCAAGGGCTAGCACCGGGCCAAGCACCGGGCCAGCAACGCGGACCGCAGCGCCTCTAGTACCTCGCGCCGAAAGAGTCTCCCCCATCTGCTCGGTCTGCAGCTACCTCGCTACTATGGGCCGCACTCCGGGAGCCCCGGCAAATGCCGGGGCTAGAAAAACA
>JAYWAO010000519.1:0-9229 GCA_043782365.1 Deltaproteobacteria bacterium | reverse complement strand
ACGAGTCAACCCGTTGCGGTTTCCGAGGAGGAGCGACGACGAGATGCGCTGCCCATCGCCGCCCTGGCGACGGGAGGTAACCTGTTCGGTGCTCTAGGTCTGGTCGCGTCTCCGGCAGCCACTGGCTTGCCACCGGCGTGCCCCTGTGCTAGCTAGCCCGCCCCGTCTCGAAAGAGGCGAGACCGCAACACCTCCGGCGCCGCCCCCTGCAAAGCGGGCGGCCCCCATCCGCCGGCGCCTCGCAAGAGGAGCCGTGATGGCCGCAACCCCGCGGGAGGCAGCGCTACAGGAGCGTCACATGAAGGGTCTCATCGGCAAGAAGGTCGGCATGACCACGGTGTTCGGCGAGGACGGCAACGCCAACCCGGTCACCATCATCGAAGTGCAGCCCAACCTGGTCTTCGGCCACCGCACCGAGGAGAAGGACGGCTACACCGCCCTCCAGCTCGCCACGGGCGAGATGGACGAGAAGAACCAGCGCCGCAGCACCAAGCCGTACCTGGGCGCGTTCAAGAAGCGGGGCCAGAAGCCGCACAAGGTCATCCGTGAGTTCCGCGTCGGCGGCGAGGAGCTCGCCAAGGCCGCGGTCGGCAGCGCGCTGACCGTGGAGATGTTCAAGAAGGGCGACCACGTCGACGTCTCGGGCGTCACCCGCGGCTTCGGCTTCTCGGGCGTCTTCAAGCGCCACCACATGAAGGGCGCCGCCCGCGACTCTTCGACCGCCCACGAGCTCCACCGCCACATCGGCGCGATCGGACAGCGCAAGACGCCGGGCCGCGTCTTCCGCAACAAGCGCATGCCGGGCCAGAAGGGCGCCGAGATGCGCACCGTCCAGAACCTGACCATCGTCGACATCCACGTGGCCGAGAACCTGATCCTGGTGCGCGGCGCAATCCCGGGGCACCGCAAGGGCCTCGTGACGATCTACCCGGCGATCAAGTAGCAACGGGTTGACCTGCAGCACGCGAGGGCGTCGACTGGCGAGAGCCGGTTGGCGCCCTTTGCGTTTGCGGGGGACCTGCGTTGCCGTCGACGATCACGTCTACCTGTTGCTCCGCGGCCTCCTCGGTCATTCGCCGGTTGGTTCCACCCCCGTGCGATGGTAGACGAATCTGGATGCCTCCCTCTCGCGCGCTGGCCGCTGCCACGCTCCTCGCCGCGCTCTGGGCTTGCGGCGGCGACACCTCGTCGGCCAAAGGCCTCCTCGGCGCCGACTGCGTGGGCGCCCGCGACGCCGCCTGCGCATCCAACCTCTGCCTCGTCCTCGACTCGAACACCGCCTACTGCTCGCAGTCGTGCGCGGGCGCCTCCGACTGCCCGGGCGGCTTCCTCTGCCTCCCGGGCGGGCTCACCGGCAGCAAGGTGTGCCAGTCGCGTGGCGCGGGCGGCGTCTGCGGCGTCGACGACGACTGCCCGGCCGGCCTCAAGTGCGACGCCTCCTCGGCCCGCTGCTACGTCCCGGTGAGCCGGACGGCCTGCGGCGCCTGCACCAGCGATCTGCAGTGCGGCACCGGCGGCACCTGCCACGCCGAGTCCTCGGGCGAGACCTTCTGCGCTCCGGCCTGCGGCGCCAGCGACACCTGCGCAGCGGGCTTCCTCTGCGCCGCCGTCACCGAGGGCGGCAAGCGCTGCCTCCCCGCCACCAGCACCACTCCGCCCGCGGCGGGCTCCTGCCGCGGCGGCCGCCCGCTCTGCACGCCCTGCACGGGCGACGTCGAGTGCGGCAAGCCCGGCGACCTCTGCGTGCGCAACGTCATCTCCGAGGAGATGTTCTGCGGCGTGCGGTGCACCACCAACGCCGACTGCCCCGGCAACTTCAACTGCACCGACCTCTCCGGCAAGGGCAACGGCCCCTTCCAGTGCGTGCCCAACAGCAACACCTGCGCGGGCTACTGCGACTCGACCGACCCGGTGGTGGTGGCCCGCGAGTGCGGCCTCGGCTCCTCCTGCGACCTGCCCAACCGCAAGTGCACAGCGCTCACCAGCGGCGTCCTCTGCGCCGCCTGCCAGAGCGACGACGACTGCACCAAGGCCTCCGCCACCAACCGCTGCGTGCAGAACCAGGACAAGGGCTCGGTCTTCTTCGGCGAGAAGTTCTGCGGCACCGACTGCTCGCAGGGCACCTGCCCGGGCGCGGGCTGCACCGCCAACCAGGGCGCGTGCCAGGCAGGGTTCCGCTGCGCGGGCATCGGCACGGGCGGCGTCTGGCCCTACCAGTGCGTGCCGGCGCGCGGCTCCTGCAACGGCGGCCTGCAGCGCCTGGGAGACTCCTGCGACCGCCACGGCTCGGCCGACTGCCAGAGCGGCCTCTGCGGCCAGTTCGGCACCGAGAAGCGCTGCTCGATGGCCTGCACTGCTGATGACCAGTGCGGCGCCCGCTGGCGCTGCTGCAAGGCGGTCGGGAGCGACCGCTACGACTGCTCGCAGCCCGCCGCGGGCCAAAGCGGCGTCTGCGCCCCCACGGGCGGCTCCTTCGGCGACGACTGCGCCCCGGGCAGCCCGCCCTGCGCAGAGGGCCTCTGCCTCGACCTCGGGACCGCGCAGCTGTGCACCCGCGGCTGCGACGCCACCCACCCGTGCGCGACCGGCTTCACCTGCCAGGCCGGCACGCTGAAGAACCCCGACGGCTCGCCCGGGCCGACGACCACCAACGTCTGCTTCCCCAACGGCGGCGGCGGGGTGGGCGCGGCGTGCGCCTTCGGGCCGGCGGCGTGCAAGTCGCACGTCTGCCTCAAGAAGGACTCGGGCAACGTCTGCACCGCGAAGTGCACCGGCTCCGCGGACTGCCCGGTCACCTGGAGCTGCGGCGACGTGGCGCAGGTGGGCGGCGGCACCCTCTCGGTCTGCGTGCCGCCCGGAGTGGGGCCTTGAGACCGCGTCGGACGAAGATCCGAGTTTCGCAATCGCGGGCAGCGCGCGAGAGTGGTCTCATGCGTCGCGTCGCTCCAGCCCTCGCCGTGCTCGCCCTCGCGGCCATGGCCATCGTCTCGGCCGCGTGCGGCAACGACCGGCTGCGGCAGGCCGGCGAGCAGGTCGAGGCGGTCAGCGGCAACCCGGGCGTGGGGCAGGGCCTTCCGGGTGTGGACCGCGCCGACGGCGGACCCGACTCGGGCTCGTTCGGCTCGGCGGCGCCGTTCCAGGTGGACTCGTTCGACCAGCAGCAGGTGCAGAAGGTCGACATCCTCTGGATCATCTCCGACTCGGGCGCGATGCAGGCCAAGCAGGACCGGCTCAAGGTCAACTTCGACTCGTTCATCAACTTCCTGGTGCAGCAGAAGACCGACTTCCACCTCGGCGTGGTGACCGCCGACGTCTTCAACACCAAGGAGAGCGGCAGGCTGGTCAACGCCGCCGCCCTGCCGCAGCCCTGGATCGACGCGAACACGCCCAACCCGGTGGTTGCCTTCCGCACCAACGCCACGGTGGGCACCGCGGGCTCGTACGACGTCAAGCCGCTCTTCGCGGGCATGCTCGGGCTGACCGCGCCGCTCTCTCCGGGCACGCCCGGCACAGGCGCCGCCAACTGCACCAGCACCGCCTGCTTCCTGCGGCCCGACGCGCCGCTCTACGTGGTCATCGTCGCCGACCACGAGGACAACTCCTGCGCGCCCCTCGACGCCACCAGCCGCGAGGGCTGCGACAACGCGGCTGCTACACTCAATGGGTTTGGTCCGGTCGAGTACTGGACCCGGTTCTACTCTGGGGCGAAGGGCCCGGGCGGCCAGGTCAAAGTCGCCGCCATCGTCGCCACCGAGAACACCCATTACGAGTGTGGGGGTCCCACCGGCGTGTTCTCGCAGCTCTGCACCAAGTATGACCTCGGCAACGCCAGCAAGTGCGGCGGCGCCGCGGCGCCCAACTGCAACCTCTCGCAGAACGCCGCGCACCCCTGCTGCGTGGCGCTGCGCCAGTGCCGGGACGACCTCGCGCTGCGAGCCCCCTACTGCACCTACTCGAACATCAACGACGCCGCCAACACCCACGCGACCGCGCCCTACTACCAAATCGGCAGCTTCATCAACGGCTGCCTCTCGTACCCGGCGGCCGGCGGCGCTCCCGAGTTCGCCGCGTGGTCCGCGCAGCGCACCACCGCGGTGGCCCTCGCCACGGGCGGCGTCGCCACCAGCATCTGCCAGAGCGACTACACCCCTGCGCTGGCGAAGCTGGGCCTGCAGGCGGCCGGTCTCCGCTCCGACTTCCCGCTCTCGCGCACCCCCATCGCCACCTCCGTGGTGGTGCAGATCGGCGGCGCCAACCAGCCTCCCACCGGCGGTGCGTACCCCTGGGCGTACGTGGGCTGCGAGTCGCCGCCGCCCGCAGGCCCGCTGCCGCACCCGCCGGCCAACGTGGTCCGCTTCGGCACGCCGCCGCCCGCAGGCTCCAAGGTGGTGGTCAGCTACAACGTCAACGTCCGCGGCTTGGGGGCCTGTCCGTAAGCCCACCGCCGCGTAGCCATCCATTCTCGCTGCTCCCCCGTCTCCGAGAGCAGCCCACCGCAAGGGGCGCAAGCCCTCGTCCTCCGAGAAGCCCGGAGCTCTTCCGTCATCATGCGATCGCCAATCCTCACGACCCTCCGCACCACCTCCAGCGCCGCCGCGCGCGCCTGGGCTTGGGCTCTGTTGTGCTCCGCAGCGTTCGCTGCACTCCCGGCCCGCGCCGACGAGGTGATCTACGGTCCGGACGGGGCCCCCACGGTGGTGCAGCGCAAGCTCCACACCATGACGGGCAAGACCGAGCTCGCCTTCCGCGGCCAGCTCTCGCTGAACACCGCGCTGGTCGACCACTACGGCGGCATGCTCTCGGTGAGCTACCACCCGAACGAGTGGTTCGACATCGGCGCCGACCTCTTCGGCAACTACACCGGGCTCTCCAGCCTGGCGACGCAGATCCGCGAGAAGCTCCCGCCGCGCGCCGACTCGCAGAGCGGCAAGGCGAACACCGGCGACGAGCTCGCCAACGCCGGGCAGCTCCGCGCGGGCGGCTTCGCGGTGGCGCGCATCGCGCCCGTCTACGGCAAGCTCGACTTCGCCAGCGAGTTCAAGGTGCACCTGCAGGCCTATCTGCTGCTGGGCGTTGGCGCGGGGCTCCTGCACAGCGAGTCGGTCAACCTCTGCGCGGTGGCCGGCAAGACCGCCTGCACCGTCCTCTCGACGCCGAACAACCCGTTCCCCCCGCCCGGCGAATACCAGCAGAGCGACTCGGTCGTCCCGCTCGGCGAGGTGGGCGGCGGGTTCCGCTTCTACCTGGGCGAGCGCTGGAGCATGAACCTCGAGATCCGCGCGTTGATGTTCCCCGCGTCGATCAAGCAGGCGTCCGACCTCACCAACCCGAGCTCTGGCACGCCGACCAGCTACCTGGGCCTCGTCACCAACCTGAACCTCGGCCTCGCGAGGACCTTCTAGTCATGCGTGCGCTCTCCGCTGCCCTGTTCTCGATCGCGCTCGCCGGCGCCGCCGTTGCCGCTCCCGATGCGCCGGCTGCTGCTCCGGCGACCACGCAGGTGATCGTCCCGGCCTCGGCGGCTCCTGCGCCCGCTGCGCCCACCTCCTCCTCGGTGGCGATGCCTCCGGCCGCGGCGGTGGTCGGCGCCGACACGCAGGAAGTGCAGCTCGTCCACGTGATCGAGAAGCGGCCGTTTACCGAGGCCGGCCGCTGGGAGACCAGCCTCTTCGCGCCCGTGCAGGTGAACGCGAAGTTCACCGTACACGCAGGCCTCTCGGCCGAGGTCGCCTACCACCTCCGCGAGAACCTCGCGGCCCAGATCGGGTTCACCTGGTTCCCGCTCGCGGTGCAGTCGAGCTTCACCGAGGAGCTGGTCACCAAGGTGCGCCAGCAGCCGCTGGCGGCCAACGCGCTCCTCCTCCAGGGCGGCGCGATGGCGGGCCTCGAGCTGATGCCGGTCTATGGCAAGATCAACCTCTTCGACGGCAAGATCCTCCGGCTCGGCTTCTACCTGAACGCGGGCCTCGGCGCGGGCAAGACGCGGCTGCAGCTGCGCCCGAGCGACAACCCCAGGGGCCGCTCGTTCGGCGACACCGGCGTGCGGCCGATGGCCGGGCTCGGCGTGGGCTTCCGCGTCTTCGTCAACGAGAAGCTCACCGTGCGGCTCGAGCTGCGCGACCTCGTCTACTCGGCCTTCGTCTCCAAGGTGAACGGCTGCGACGCGGCCGACACCAAGGCGCTCGGCCTCAACGACGGCGCCACCGTCAAGGGCGGCTGCAGCGCCTCTGCCTTCGGCGACGCCCCCGCCGACATCAAGACCAACGCCTCGATCGCCGCCGACCAGATCAAGGAGTCGTCGGCCGACGTGGTCAACAACGTGGCCGCCTACGCGGGCCTCAGCTACCTGTTCTAGCGATGGAACTCTCCATGCATCGGCTCAAGCTGCCCAGCGTCCTCCTCTCCCTCGCCGCGGCGCTGCTCGCCGCACCGGCCGTGCGCGCCGACTCCGAGCTCGACACCCTCAACCGGGCCATCGAGGACTACAACGACGGCAAGAACGGCAAGGCCGCCCTCGGGTTCTACAAGGTCGAGGAGACCGCCACGGTCGAGGACAACCGGTTCAAGGCCGAGTACTACCTCGCGCAGTCGCTCAACAAGGTGGGCCTGGGGTTCGGCGCCTTCTTCTACTATGGCCAGATCATCAAGGCCGGCCCGGGCCACCCGTACTACTTCAAGGCCATCGAGGGCGCGCTCAACGTCACCGAGGCCTACAACGACGAGGTCCTCGGGCCCAACGTCCTCAACAAGGCCTACAACGAGCAGTTCGCCCGGCTGCCGGCCGAGGCGCTCTCGAAGATCAACTATTACATCGCATTGCTGGGATATCGCGGCGGGCGCTATGCCGAGGCCGAGCAGTTCCTCCAGGGCGTGCCCCCGGAGTCCACTGCCTATGCCAACGGCCTCTATCTCTCGGGTCTGCTGGCGCAGCGGAGCGATCCCGAGAAGGCGATCAAGCTCTTCAAGTCGATCGAGTCGCTCGACGACGGCAGAGGCGAGAGCAAGGGCTACCACGGCCTCGCCGAGGCCAAGGAGCTGGCCAACCTGGCGCTCGGCCGCACGCTCTACGGTATGCGGCGCTACCAGGAGTCGGCCGACGCGTACGCCCGGCTGCCGCGCTTCTCGCGCCACTGGGACGAGGCGCTCTTCGAGGGCGCCTACGCCGACCTGCTCAACGACGACGTCGGCTCGGCGCTCGGCCGGCTGCACTCGCTCCACTCGCCGCACCTCTCCGACGAGTTCGCGCCCGAGTCGATCAACCTGGCCGCGATCATCTACTACCAGAACTGCCTCTGGCCGCAGGTGCGCGAGACGCTGGCGCGGTTCGACCGCGACTACCTGACGGCGCGCAACGACATCAAGCGCGTCCTCGAGTCGAACCCGCCCCTCGAGCAGTTCTGGCTGCTGGTCAACGGCGACGCGGCGGGCCTCCCGGCGGCGCTCAAGCACTTCCTGCAGAAGAACGAGCGGATCGGCTCGATGCTCGGCTACATCGCGCGGCTCGACAAGGAGGCGGCGCGGATCAAGGACGATCAGGCCATCTCCAAGGACGCGCTCGGGGCCGACCTGCTCGACCTGCTCGGCAAGCAGCGGGCCCTGGTGGTCCAGGTGGCCGGCAAGTTCATCAAGGGCCGCCTCACCGACATCCAGCGGCTGCTGACGGTGCTCGAGGGCGACAGGCTGATCATCGGCTTCGAGACCACCAAGGGCGAGAAGGACTTCCTCGAGTCGAAGGTGAACGTGGGCGCGCGCCTCGCGGCGCAGAAGCTGCTGCGGCCCCCGATGCCCGCGTCCGGCCACGAGTACTGGCCGTTCGACGGGGAGTATTGGCCTGACGAGATCGGGTATTACAAATACACGCTGAAGAACGCGTGCCCGCTGCGGAAGAAGGACGAGTAGCCATGGGTACCTTGTCGCTGTGGTTGTCAATGCGGTTCAACCGGCTCGCGCTGGGCGCGGGCATTGCTGCCGCGCTGTCGCTGTCCTCGACGCTCCTCCCTGCCGACGTCTCTGCCGCGGCCAAGAAGCCCGCTGAGGAGAAGAAGCAGGGCGTGCTGCAGATGAAGGCGCCGGAGGACGTCAAGGTGGACAAGGCCGGACCGTCGAAGGTCCGCGCGCCCATCTCCGAGGATGACGTCGCCCGCGACGCCGCCGCCGACGCCAAGCGTGACGAGGAGGTCAGCCAGCTCCTCCAGATCATCCCCAACATCCCCGACGAGGCGCCGCAGAAGGCCGACCTGATCTTCCAGCTCGCCGAGCTTTACTGGGAGAAGTCGCGCTACGTCGCGCTGACCGAGTCGAAGGAGTACGACGACACCTACGCGAAGTGGCTCGGCGAGGTGGACAAGAAGGGCCAGAAGGCCGCCGGTCCGGAGCCGAAGATGGTGACTACCCGGAGCGACGAGCAGCGCAAGAAGTCGCTGCAGCAGTACCAGGCGCTGCTCAAGCTCTTCCCCAACTACCCGCGCAAGGACGAGGTGCTCTTCGTCGTCTCGTACAACCTCTACGAGTCGGGCCAGAAGGCAGAGGCTTTAGCGAACTACAACACGCTCATCAAACAATACCCCCAGTCGAAGTTCGTGCCCGACGCCTTTGTGCAGATGGGCGAGCACTACTTCGCCGGCAACGACCTCACCCGCGCGCGCGCCGCCTACGAGAAGGCGACCCAGTACAAGCAGCCGAAGATCTACGCCTTCGCGCTCTACAAGCTGGCGTGGTGCGACTACAACGCGCAGGAGTACCAGGCGTCGATCGACAAGTTCAAAGAGGTGATCACCTACGCCGAGCAGCAGGCGGCGGTGGGCGGGCAGCGCGACCGCGTGCAGCTCAAGGGCGAGGCGCTCAAGGACGTGGTGCTCGCCTACGCCCAGATCGACGCCATCGACAGCGCCGTCTCCTACTTGAAGGAGAAGGGCGGCGCGAGGAGCCTCGATTACATCAACAAGCTGGCCGCCACCTACTTCGAGACCGGCAAGTACGACCAGGCGATCCGCGTCTACAAGCTGCTCGAGAGCGAGAACCCCACTCACCTCCGCGCCCCGGCGTGGCAGCAGAAGATCCTGCTCGCCTATGACAAGCTCAACAAGCGCGACCGGGTGGTCGCGGAGATGAAGGTGCTGGTCGACCGCTTCGGCCCCAAGAGCGAGTGGGCCAAGGCGAACGCCGAGCAGAAGGGCGCGCTGCAGGAGGCCACCGAGCTGGCCGAGAGCGCGATGCGGGAGCTGGTGCA
>JAYWAO010000518.1:0-24554 GCA_043782365.1 Deltaproteobacteria bacterium | reverse complement strand
ACTTCTCGAAGTTGTCGCGCTCGCGGTCGTCCTTCTTGCGCGTGGTGCTGCCGCCGCGGTTCTTGGCCTTGTCGATCTCGCTCCAGGTGCGGGTGCGCTTCGGCTTGTCGTCGGGCATGGGCGGGGCCTCGTGAGACAATTGCAAAGGGTACGAGCATAGCGCTCCGCGAGGCGGTTGTCTCCCGGTTCGCACCTGCCAGAGCGGCGACCAGTATGCGTGCGCGCAGGTGCAGTCGTGGATGCAGCTCGGGGGTGGGAACTCGGAGCTGATGCTGTCGTGGGCGAGCGGCTGCGCGCTCTTGCCTGAGGGGCTCTCGTATCAGGCGGCCGCGCCGATCTTCTGCGCGGGCTACACGGTGATGAGCGGGCTGCGGAACGCGGACCCGAAGCCGGGCGAGCGGGTGGCGATCATCGGCCTCGGAGGGTTGGGTCACCTGGCGCTGCAGTTCTCGCGGGCGGTGGGGCCGATCGCGATCGACGCGATGACGCTGATGATGGGGCAGCGGCAGCTGCGGGGGTCGAGCCAGGATGAGAAGAGCGATCTGATCGAGGCGCTGGAGCTGGTGGCCAGCGGGAAGGTGAAGCCGGGCCCTGCCACTCTCCGGTTGACCGGGACCCCGCCTTCGGCTGATCTCCTCGCCCGCTTCGTGCGGCCGCAGGAGAGGAGCCGATCCCGATGAGCCAGGGCCCCACCGAGCACCGCAACGAGGACCGCCGCCCCTCCCCGCCGCAGGCTGGCGGGGGCCGCGTCCCGCCGCAGAACCTCGACGCCGAGCGCTCGGTGCTCGGCGGCGTGCTGCTCGACAACAAGGGCCTCAACGACATCCTCGAGTTCTTGAAGCCCGACGACTTCTACCGGGAGGCCCACCGCAAGGTCTTCGAGGCGATGTGCGCGCTCTCCTCGAAGACCGAGCCGATCGACCGCATCACGGTGAAGAACGCGCTCACCGAGCAGGGGGTCTTCGCCAGCATCGGCGGCGACGACTTCATCGACCTGCTCGACAAGGTCGTCCCCGCGGCGTCGAACCTCACCTACTACGCGAAGATCGTCGCCGAGCGGGCCACCGCGCGCAGGCTGATCGAGGCGGCCCAGGCGATCGCCGCCGAGGGCTACGAGCAGACCGGCGACATCGCCGACTTCCTCGACTCCGCCGAGAGCCGCATCTTCGGGATCACCGAGACCAAGGCGCAGCAGGGCTTCCGGCCCGTGCAGGACGTGGTCAAGGAGGCCTTCAAGCTGGTCGAGTCGCTCTACGGCCGCCAGGAGGACATCACCGGCGTCGCCTCGGGCTTCGCCGACCTCGACAGGCTCACCAGCGGGTTCCAGCCCGGCGACCTCGTCATCGTCGCCGCCCGGCCCTCGATGGGAAAGACCGCCTTCTGCTTGAACATCGCCGCCCACGTGGGGATCCGCGCGAAGTTCAACGGCAAGAAGATCGGCGTCGCCATCTTCTCGCTGGAGATGCCCTCGGTGCAGCTCGTCATGCGCATGCTCGCCAGCGAAGCGCGGGTGGACTCGCAGCGGCTGCGCACGGGCCGCCTCGTCGAGAGCGACTGGAGCAAGCTCGCCCACGCCGCCGGGCAATTGGCCGAGGCGAACATCCACATCGACGACTCGTCGGTGCTGGGCGCGCTCGACCTGCGCGCGAAGTGCCGCCGGCTGGCGGGCCGCTTCGCCGACAGCGAGGCGCCGCTGGGCCTCGTCATCATCGACTACTTGCAGTTGATGAAGGGCAACGAGCGCATCGACTCGCGCGAGCAGCAGATCAGCGAGATCTCGCGCAGCTTGAAGGGCCTCGCCAAGGAGCTGCGGCTGCCGGTAATGGCGCTCAGCCAGCTCAACCGCTCGCTGGAGAAGCGGCCCGACAAGCGGCCGATGATGAGCGACCTTCGCGAGTGCGTCACGGGCGACACGCTGGTGGTGCTGGCAGATGGCCGGCGGGCGCCGATCCAGTCGCTCGTCGGCGAGACGCCGCGCGTGGTCGCGATGCTCCCCGATGGCAAGCTCGCTCCTGCCCGCTCCGACAAGGTCTGGCGCGTGGGGAAGAAGCCCGTGTTCGAGATCGCGCTCGCGAGCGGGCGCACGCTGCGCTGCACGGCGAAGCACCGGCTCTACGGCGCAGCCGGCTGGAAGCGGCTGGAAGACCTACGCGAAGGAGATCGGCTGGCGATCGCGCGCAGCCTGCCGCAGCCCAAGCGGACGCTGGTGTGGCCCGAGCAGCACCTCGTCCTGCTCGGACACCTCGTCGGCGACGGCAGCTATCTCAAGGGCCAGCCCCTCCGCTACACGACCGCCTCCGAGGAGAACAGCCGCGCCGTCGCCGAGGCGGCCCACTCCCTCGGCTGCACGGTGCACCGGCACGCAGGCCGCGGGAACTGGCACCAGCTGGTGCTCAGCGGCAACGGCAACCGCTGGCACCCCGCGGGTGTGAACCTCTGGCTGCGCGACCTGGGCCTGTTTGGCCAGCGCTCGCATGAGAAGCACTTGCCCTCCGATGTCTTCCGGCTCGGCAACGACCAGATCGCCCTGCTCCTGCGCCACCTCTGGGCGACCGACGGGTGCATCCACCCGCGTGAGCGCGGGGGCTCGTCGTGGGTGTTCTTCGCCACGAGCAGCCGGCGGCTCGCGCTCGACATCGCCGCGCTGCTGCTCCGGCTGGGCATCGTCTCCCGGCTGCGCAAGGTGCAGCAGGGGACCTTCCGGCCCCTCTTCACGGTCGACGTCTCGGGCGCGGAGCAGCAGCGGCACTTCCTCGACCGCGTCGGCGCCTTCGGCCCCAGGGGAGCGCAGGCCGAGAAGCTCGCCGCGGTGCTCTCGGAGGAGGCGGCCAATACCAACGTCGATACGTTGCCGATCGAAGTCTTCGAGGAAGTGAAGGCGAAGATGGCCGCGAGCGGCGTCTCGCAGCGGCAGATGGCTGCGCTGCGAGGGACGTCCTCCGGTGGCACCGCACACTTCAAGTTCGCCCCCTCGCGCGCGGTGCTCGCGGGCTACGCGAAGCTCCTCGGCGACTCCCGCCTGCGCGAGGTCGCCCCAAGCGGTCTCTTCTGGGACCGCATCGAGTCGATCACGCCCGCGGGCGTGGAGGAGGTCTACGACCTCACCGTGCCCGGCCCGGCCTCGTGGCTCGCCGACGGCATCGTCAGCCACAACTCGGGCGCGATCGAGCAGGACGCAGACACCATCTGCTTCCTCTACCGCGAGGAGGTCTACGAGAAGGACAAGGATGAGGTGAAGGGCGTCGCCGAGGTGATCATCGGCAAGCAGCGCTCCGGCCCGATCGGCACCGCGAACGTGGCCTTCCTCCACGAGTTCACGCGGTTCGAAAACCTCGCGCGCGAGTACACGCCTTCGGGCGGCGAGTAGTCGCGGGCCTCTTCGGTTACCAAGCTCTACCGATCGACCACCGCGCGGATCGCCCGGCTGATCACCGCTCGCGCCCTCTCGCCGCCGAGGAGCGTGCCGAGAGGGAACGCCTGAGCCACCCAGGTCTTCCAATCGGACGAATCGTGGTGCACGACGATCCTCCCGCCGCGCACGGTGAGCGCACACGTCAGCTCGTTGTGTACCGCCCGCAGCCCGACCTTGTAGTCCGCGGTCCAGCTGCCGTGGGCCACCTCGCCAAGGGCGCGGCCGGGCGTGTAGACGATCCGCGCCGGCCGCGGCGCCATCGCGCGCAGCCTGCGCCACATCCGCATCGTGCCCGCGCGGTCCTGGTAGGCGAACACCATGTCGCGGAACTCGACGTCGGGTGCGTAGAGCGCCGTCATGGCGTCGAATTCGTCGCTGGCGAGCGCGCGGTAGAACGCGGCCGCGACCTCGGCGGGGCCCGGGTGCGTCGCCGCTGCTGGCTGGGCTGCTGGCTCCACTGCTGGCTCCGCGAAAAAGGCGCACTGCGCGACGACAGCGAGGTCTCCGCGGCTGGGCGTGCCCAGGACTGCTGCGAACTGTCTTACACTTCCCGGTCCGCCCCGCCGCCGCCCGACTCGCCGCCGCCGCCGCCAGAGAAGCCGCCGCTGTCGTCGCCGCCCCCACCGCCGCCGCCACCGCCGCCCCAGCCGCCGATGACCACCGCGCGCTGCAGCCGGGGCAGGGTCTTCCGGTAGCTGTTTCGGTAACGACAAGAGGAGCAGCGCTGCCTCACCTCTGCCTCGCCGCTGCTCCAGTAGGTGGGCGCGTCGAGCACCTGCTCGTCGATGCTCATCCACTGCCCGCACTGCGGGCACTTGTGGGCGCGGATCGAGAAGAAGGCGATGGCGTTGACCGCCAGCCCGATCACCAGCGCCACCACCGCCGCCACGCCGCCGCCCAGCACGGTGGCGCCGGCGAGGCCCACCGCCGTCGCGCCCGCCAACCCGATGCCGTGGCCCTGCCCCGGAAGCTGCTTGCGGGTGGCGGCGACCATCAGCGAGACGAGCAGCGCCCCGAAGGCCAGCACCGCCAGCCCGAGGCCCAGCGGGTTGGCCTCGACGCGCGCCCGGCCGCCCTTGCCGCCGTAGCCCTTGCCGCCGCGCGGGGAGTCCTTGCCGGGCGCGGTGTCGCCGCCCGCCGCGGCATCGCTGGAGAGGATCCCGGCCACTGCGGTGATCATCCCGAGCGCGGCGGGGCCGTACTGGTCGCGCTTCAGGGCGGGCACGGCCTCCCGGTCGATCAGCGCGCCGACCTTGCCGTCGGGCAGCACGCCCTCGAGTCCGTAGCCCACCTCCAGCCGGATCTTCCGGTGCCCCGGCCCGCCCGGGACCAGCACCAGGAGCGCGCCGTCGCTGCGCTTCTTGTCGTGGCCGAGCTTCCACTTGGTGAACAGGTCGCTGGCGAACTGCCGGAGGTCGCGGTCGCCCAGCGAGACCACCGTGCAGACCGCGAGCTGCGCGACGCCCGCGTGGTCGAGCTTGCTGGCCACGGCGATGATCTGCTTGCGGCTCTGGTCGTCGATGACGCCGGCGGTGTCGACGACGTAGCCGTCGAAGTCGGGCAGGTCGGCGTCGCCGGCGGCGCGCGCGTCTCTCGGGGCGAGCGCGAGGGCCGCGAGGAAGACCGCAGTGAGGACGAGCCCGCCGGGCGCCGCGCGGGCTGACGGAGAGGAGCGCATGGAGGCGAGTGTAACAGGTCGGCCGCGGCGCACCCGGCCCTGCAATCGGCACGAGCACGCGGCCCGCTCATTGGCTACGTCTGCCGCCCGGAGGCGCCGCGACGACCCGCCACACGAGGAGCGGACGATGACGGTGCAAGCGCGCCGCAAGCTGGGAGCCGGTGGCCTCGAGGTGTCTGCGCAGGGCCTGGGCTGCATGGGCATTGGCCGCCGCCCCGAAGCGTGCCCGCTTCATCAAGGGCCACCCCCCCGCCTCTCCGGGAGCGGCCGCATCAAGTGTATTACCCGGTGAGCTTCACCAGCGTGCGCGCGAGCTGATCGGCCCCCAGGTTGGGCGGCAGGTCGATCACGGGCACCTTGGCGTCCTTCGCCTGCGCGCGCAGGTTGGTGAGGCTGCGGGCGCGACCCTTCGGCGGCACCTCCACCAGCACCAGGTCGGTGTGGCGGCCGTTCAGGTGCGCGTTGGCGGTGCCCTGGTGGGTGATGTCGCAGGCGGCCTTGAGCACGCGGCTGACGTCCTTGATCCAGTGGCTGTCGTCCGAGACGAGCAGCACGTGCGGGCGGAGGCTGGGGATCTGCAGCGGCAGCTCGACGGTGAAGCGCGCACCCTGCCCCGCGCTCGACTCCGCCCACAGATCGCCGCCGTGCCGCTCGACGATCTGCCGGCAGATGCGCAGGCCCCGCCCGCCGCCCACTCCGGCGACGAGCCGCGCGAGCTGCGCCGGAGCGATGCCCTCGCCCGTGTCGCGCACGTGCAGCTGCACTGCCCGCGGGCTGGTGCGCTCGGCCGACAGCTCCACCTCACCGCCCTTGGGCGTGTGGCGGATGGCGTTGGCGACGAGGTTGTCGAGCAGCCGCGCGAGCAGCTCACCGTCGGCGCGCAGCGAGGCGGTGCGGGCCGGTGCGAGCGCGGTCACCGTCACCCCGCGCGCAGCCGCCGCGGCCTGGGCCCCTGCGGCAGCGGCCTCGAGCAGCGCGCCGAGGTGAACGGTGCGCAGCTGCGGCGTGTTCTGATCGGGGCGTCCCGCGCCTTCGAGGATCCGCTCGGCGAGCGCGAGCGCCCGGTTGCCCTGGCGCGCGGAGGCCTCGGCAGAGCCGCGCTGCGAGGCGTCGAGGGAGGCGTCCGAAGCCAGGAGCTCGGCATGGCCGATGGCGGCGTGCAGCGGCGAGCGCAGGTCGTGCGCCACCTCGGCGAGGGCCTCCTCCATCGCGTGAAGGCGCTGGGCCAGGCGCTGCTCGCGGGCCTCGAGGTCGGCCCGCTCGATCAGCGCGCGCACCCGCCGGAAGAGCACCTGCGGCTCGCCGGGAGGGACCACGTCGTCGGCCCCCGCTTGGTAGAGCGGCGTCGCCGGGAGCCCCACCGCGATCAGCCTCAGCGACCGGGCCCGCAGCGGGCCGAGGTCCTGGGCGCTGAGCGCGACCATCAGCTCGATCCGGACGGCGCCGTCGTCGGGGATGGCCGGGATCCCCGCCCGCGACAGGCGCAGCGCAAGCCTGCGCGCCTCCGAGGCCGGTCCTGCGATCCCCACTCGTGCCCTGTTCGCCACGCTGGCCACCGCCTGCTCCGATGCCTGCCCCCCCGGGCTGGCGCTGACTTCTGCCCAATCGACTGCTTGCCCAGAGCCTTGTTTCGACGAACGGACGGACCCGGAGGCGCATTTCACAGTTTTCGTTCACCACAAAAATACAGAGTACCCGGATTCGTCAAGCCCCCCGGGTATTCACTTACCCTACCCGCGGCGGGCGGCGACCAGGAACTCGTGGTTTCCGGCGGGCCCCACCAGCGGCGACTCGGTCCAGCCCAGCGGCTCCATCCCGAGACCGCGCAGCGCCTCCTGCACCTCGGTCACCACCCTCGCGTGGACAGCGGGGTCGCGGACCACGCCCCCTTTCCGAACCTCGGCCCGGCCCGCCTCGAACTGCGGCTTCACCAGCACGGCGCAGAAGGCCCGCGGCGCCAGCACCGAAACGAGCGCGGGCAACACCAGCCGCAGCGAGATGAAGCTGAGGTCGGCCACCGCGCAGTCCACCCGCTCGCCGAGCAGGGCCGGGGAGAGGCCGCGGGCGTTGACCCGCTCGTGGACGACGACGCGCGGGTCGGAGCGCAGCTTGGGGTGGAGCTGGCCGTAGCCCACGTCCACGGCAAAGACCTTCACCGCCCCGCGCTGCAGGAGCACGTCGGTGAAGCCGCCGGTGGAGGCGCCGAGGTCGCAGGCGGTGAGCCCGCGCGGCGAGAGGCCGAAGTGGTCGAGCGCCTTCTCGAGCTTGAGCCCGCCGCGCGACACGTAGCGGAGCTCGGCGGCCTCCGGACTGCCCGGTGCCCCCGACTTGAGCCGCAGCGGGATGTCGGCGGCCAGCAGCTCGCCCGGCTTCTCGACGCGGTGCTCGCCAGCCACCACCTCGCCCGCGAGGATCAGCGCCTGCGCCTTGCTGCGCGACTCGCACAGGCCGCGCTGGTGCACCAGGAGATCGGCCCGCACCTTCGGCTCGCGAGGAGGCGGCAGAGGCTTCTTCTCGGGGAGGAGCGGCCCTCTCTGGCTCGGCCTGCCCATCGCTAGCGCGCGCCTGCGGGAGCGGCCGGACGGTGCGCGGCCACCAGCTCGGCGAGGCGCGCGAGCAGGCGCTCCATGTCGATCGGCTTGGAGAAGTAGTCGACCGCGCCCGCCGCCAGCCCCGCCTCGATGTCGCGGGCCGTCTTGCGGGCGGAGACGAAGATGACCGGGATGTCCTTGAACTCCTCGTTCTTCTTCACCGCGCGGCAGAGCTCGAAGCCGTTGATCCAGCTCATCACCACGTCGAGCAGGATGGCGTCTGGGCGGTCGACGTGGAGCGTGGAGATCAGCCGCAGCCCGTTGGCCGCCTGCGAGACCTCGTAGCCCTCGAGCTCGAGGGCCATCTTGAGCATCTCGCGGACCTCGCGGTCGTCGTCGACGATGATGATCTTGGGCTTGCCTGCGGTGACCATTGCCTCGCCTCGCCGTGCCTGCTAGCGCCGCTTCGACTCGCCTTCGCCGGCGCTGGCGAAGGGCTGGGTGCGATCGTTCTCGAGGAGGAGCTCGACCTTCTTCTCCGCCTCGTCGAGCCGCTGCGCGCCCGCCCGGGCGAGCCGCACGCCGTCCTCGAAGGCCGCGATCGACTCCTCCAGCGACAATCCGCCGCCCTCGAGGCGCTCGACCACCTTCGAGAGGCGTGCGACGAGCTCCTCGTAGCGGCCTTCGAGCGGTGCTGCAGCAGGGGAGCTTTGGGACGGCGAATCGGCCACGTGGTCTCCGAACGGGCGCGGAACCTAGCAGGCCAGAGGAGGCTCGACAACACGCCCGGCAATTGCGAATGTCACGAAATCGTTTGCCGACAAAGGCCCACCCTCGGAGAGGTTGCCCTGGCAGGTCGCTGAGCTGGTCCATGCTGTACCCAACTCGAGCCGAGCAGGACTGCGGCCCGGATAGGACGGTCGAACCATGAGTCACCCGAATCGTCGTTGGTCTTGGCTGGTCGTCTTCGCTGCCGTCTGCGCTGGTGCGCCCGGAGCCTTCGCCCAAGGCGTCACGGGCTCGGCGGTCACGGGCACGGTCACAGACCCGGCCGGCGGGCCGGTGCCTGAAGCCTCGGTCCAGCTCCGCAACACCACCAACGGCGCGATCTTCGACGCCGTCACCAATGCAGCGGGCAAGTACACCCTCGACAACGTCCCCGCCGGAGGCCCCTACACCTTGACGGTGCAGGGCGGCATCTACGTCCCGGTCAGCCGCGAGGGGCTCCTCCTGCGGCTCGGCGTGCGGCTCACCGCCGACGTCAAGCTCCAGACCGTGATGGCCGAGGCCGTCGAGATCACCGTCAACAACGACGCCCTCGACGACAAGCACCGCACCGGCCCCTCGACCCGGGTCACCGAAACCACCATCAACAAGATCCCTCTCCAGGGCCGCAACTTCACCGACCTGCAGAACATCGACCCGCGCGTCAGCGGCGGCTCGTTCGCCGGCCAGAACTCCAAGTTCAACAACATCCAGATCGACGGCGGCGCCAACAACGACATGTTCGGCCTCGCCAGCAATGGTACGCCGGGCGGACAGTCCGGCGCCAAGGCGCTCTCGCTCGAGGCGGTGAAGGAGTTCGTCATCCAGGTCGCGCCGTTCGACGTGCGCCAGGGCAACTTCGCCGGCGGCCTCGTCAACGCCATCACCAAGAGCGGCACCAACGAGTTCCACGGGTCCGTCTTCGGCTACTACCAGGGCCGGTCGCTCGCCAACCAGAACGCCTGGCAGGGCTGCGGCAAGGACGCGTCGGGCAACGCCATCTTCGACAACTGCGCCGACACCTCGTTCCTGGACTACACCACCCTCCAGTACGGCGCCTCGGTCGGCGGGCCCATCCTCAAGGACAAGGCCCAGTTCTTCATGGCGCTCGACCTGCAGACGAAGAGCCAGTCGTTCGGCAACTCCTTCCAGATCGGCGGCAGCGACCCGGTCTCCGACCTCGCCAAGGCCGGCTTCACCGCCTCGGTGGCGCAGAAGTTCCAGAGCATCCTCTTGAACAAGTACGGGATCAGCCAAGGCGACGCGCTCGCGCCGAGCCTCTCGACGCCGGACCGCAACTTCTTCGCCAAGATCACCACCAGCGTCATCGACAACAGCCAGCTGGAGCTCTCCTACAACCTGGTCAGCGCCAACAGCGACATCCTCGGCCGCGCCCCGACCTCGCCCAGCTCGCCCGGCCGCCTCCGCGACGGCTACCAGCTCTCCGGCGCTGGCTACGGGCAGGCCAACACCACCAACACCGGGCGCGTGAAGCTGACCACCAACTGGGACGGCGGCCGGCTCTCCAACGAGCTCCTCGCGGGCGTCTCGATCATCCGCGACGCGCGCAACCTCTCGCAGAACCTGCCGCTCATCCTCGTCAAGGCGACCTGCTCCGACACCACCGTCTGCCCCGCGGGCTCCGGCAAGATCGGCGCCTCCGACTCCTGGCTCGCGGCCGGCGGCGAGCGGTTCTCCCAGGCGAACGTCCTCGACCAGGACGTCTACCAGCTGCAGGACAACCTCACCTGGAGCGTCGGCAACCACCGCCTCACCTTCGGCACCAGCAATGAGTACTTCATCTTCCGCAACCTCTTCCTCCAGGCAGCGACCGGCGTCTGGGCCTTCAACAACCTCGACGACTTCGAGGCCGGCACCGCCATCGCCTTCGAGCGCCGCTTCAACGCCAGCGCGCTGCAGGACGGCGGCACGGCGAAGTTCGGCGTCACCCAGCTGGGCGCGTACGTGCAGGACGACTGGCAGCCGCTCGCCAACGTCACCATCACGCCCGGCTTCCGCGTCGACCTGCCGATCCCGCAGGTCGGCAAGACCAACCCGGCGCTGGTGAACAACCCGGCCCTCCCGATCGACACCGGCAAGATCCCTCAGTACAACCCGCTCTGGTCGCCGCGCGTCGGCTTCAACTGGGACGTGGACGGCGCCTCCAACACCGTGGTCCGCGGCGGCGTCGGTCTCTTCGCCGGGCGCCCTCCCTACGTGTGGCTCTCGAACGCCTACAGCATCAACGGCCTCTCGCAGGTCCAGGTGACCTGCTCCGGGGCGACCGGCGTCCCGAAGTTCACCGCCGACCCCAACGCGCAGCCCTACAGCTGCAGCGGCGGCTCGACGCCGGCGGCCCCCACCAACCAGGGCGAGATCGACTACTTCGACCCCGGCACCAAGTACCCGCAGAACTTCCGCGCTGCCCTCGGCGCCGACCGGCGGCTGCCCTTCGGGATCATCGCTTCGGCGGACTTCCTCTTCACCAAGGACGTCAACGGCTGGTACGTCACCGAGGAGAACCTCAAGAACGTGGGCAGCAGCCGGGGTGAGGGCCGCGCCCTCTACGGCACCTTCGCCGCCACGGGCCCGGCCTTCCGCGCCACCCCCACCCGCCTCGACACCACCAACCTCAACCAGGCGGTGAAGGTCTCCAACGAGAGCGACGGGTACGTCACCAACCTCACCTTCCAGGCCGCCAAGCAGTTCCAGGCGGGCTACGGTGTGTCGGTTGGTTACACTTATTCGCAGTCGCGCGACACCATGTCGCTCACCTCGTCGCAGGCGCTGTCGAACTTCCAGTTCGCGCCCATCGACGGCAGCATCGCCAGCCGCAACCTCGCGCCCTCGGCCTTCGACCGCCCGCACCGCCTGGTGGTCACCGCCACCGCGCAGCTGCCCTACGACCTCGGCGTGGCGCTCTCGTACTCGGGCCAGTCGGGCCTGCCCTACACCTGGACGGTGAACGGCGACGTCAATGGCGACGGCATCAACGGCAACGACCTCGTCTACGTGCCGAAGACGTCGGCCGACATCTCGCTCGCCGACCCCACGCAGTGGGCCGCGCTCGACACGTTCATCTCCAGCCAGGGCTGCCTCAACGACGCCCGCGGCGGCTTCGTCAAGCGCGGCGCCTGCCGCAACCCGTGGCAGGACTACCTCGACCTGCGGTTGTCGTGGACCTCGCCGAAGCTCTCGGGCGAGCAGCGGATCGAGGTGCAGTGGGACATCTTCAACGTCCTCAACCTGGTCAACTCGCGGTGGGGCCACCTCAACCAGGTGGCGAACTTCGAGACCGCCAACTCGCAGTTCCTCCGCGCTGCGCCTGGCTATGACACCACCAACGACCGGCCGTTCTACACGTTCGCGGCCCCGAGCACGCTGACCTCTACCGTCTACAGCGCCACCGCGTCCCGTTGGCGCATGCAGCTGGGCGCCCGGTACGTGTTCTAGCGAAACCCCTGCGCGCCGCGCCTCTAGGAGTCGTCTTCCTGGGGCGCGGCCGCGGGCCGTTCGGGCAGCGCGGCCGTCACCTCGGCCTCCAGCGCGCCCCGCGAGAGCCGTACGCGGATCTTCTCGCCCGGCGCCACCTGCGCCGCGTCCTGCAGGGCCCTTCCCAGACCATCGAACGTGACCGAATAGCCGCGGGCGAGCACCCGCAGCGGGCTCATCGCGTCGAGCCGGCCGACCTGGCCCTCGAAGCGCTGCCGCGCCTGCCCGAGCTTCCTGCGGACGACCTGCGCCATCGCCTGCTCGAGCCGGGTCACCTCGCGCCGCAGCCGGTGCAGCCGCTCCGCCGGGTGCTGCCGGGCGAGCTTCTCGCGGAGCTTCTCCAGCTGCCCCTCGCGCGCGGCGAGGCCGCGCTTCGCCGCCGCCTCCAGTCGCTGCGCCAGGCGGTCGAGCGCCAGCCGCCGGTCGCCCAGGAGCCTGCGGGGATCGAGCAGCCGCGCCCGCCGTTGCTCGAGCTGGGCGCGCCGCTGGTCGAGCCGCGCCCGCAGCGCCCGCCCCAGCCGCGCCCGCTTCTCGAAGAGCTCCTGCACCAGGTCGTCCTTCACCGGCGCGAGCAGCTCGGCGGCCGCGGTGGGCGTGGGCGCGCGCAGGTCGGCCACCCAATCGGCGATCGAGACGTCCACCTCGTGCCCCACCGCGCTGACCGTGGGCACCGGGCAGGCGGCGAGCGCGCGCGCGACCACCTCTTCGTTGAAGGCCCAGAGGTCCTCCAGCGAGCCGCCGCCGCGGGTGACCACCACCACCTCGACCCCGGGCTGCGCCGCCGCCCGCGCGATGCCGCGCGCGATCTCCTGCGCCGCCCCCTCGCCCTGCACCTTGGCGGGGACGATCAGCACCGGCAGGTTGGGGAAGCGCCGGTGGAGCACGCGCAGGAAGTCGTGCACCGCCGCCCCCGAGGGGCTGGTCACCACCGCGATGCGCTTTGGTAAAGTTGGTAACGCGCGCTTGCGGGCCCGGTCGAAGAGGCCCTCGCGCTGCAGCTTCTCCTTGAGCTGCTCGAAGGCGATCTGCAGCGCGCCCGCGCCGAGCGGCTCCACCGAATCACAGAGGATTTGATAACGTCCGCTCGCCTCGTAGAGCGAGAGCCGGCCGCGCACCAGCACCTTGAGCCCGCTCTGCGGCGTGAAGCGCAGCCGCAGGAGCTCCTTGCGGAAGACCACCGCGTCGATGGTGGCCTCGTCGTCCTTGAGGGTGAAGTAGAGGTGCCCGCTCGACGGCACGCGGGCGTTGGAGATCTCGCCCTCGACCAGCACCTGGGGAAACTTCCCCTCGAGCAGCCCCTTGATCATCCGGGTCAGCTCGATCACCCGCAGCGGCTTGGGACCGGGCGCGCTCTTGCCGAAGAGGTCGAACTGCCCCGCCCCGGTCACGGGCTTGGGCGCAGGGCCCGCAGACCCCCTCCCTCCTGGCGGCAGGCGCTCGGGCACCTGCTACTCGCTCGCCTTGGAGGGCTGGGCGATGCCGTCGAGCTTGTCCGCCCACTTCTTCGCCTTCGCGCCCAGCTCATCGCCCGGCGGCAGCGCCTCGGCCACCAGCCGGAACAGCTTCTTGGCCTGGTCGGGCTCGCTCTCCTTCTCGAAGTACGCGCGCTGGTAGAGCTCCTTGGCGCGGTCGGTGATCTCGGAGAGCGACCTCTTCGCCTGCCCGTTCTCGGGGTCCGCCGCGAGCGCCGCCCGCAGGTGGCTGGCTGCCTGTCCCAGCGTGTCCTCCTGGACCATGCCCTGCACGCCCAGGTTGTAGTGGAGGTTGCCGAGCGCGCGGCGCACCTCCTTCCCCAGCTTGCTGTCTTTCCCCGGCGCGAGGCCCTTGTCGATCTTGTCGGCCTGCTCGAGCGCGCGGATGGCGTCGGCGAGCCGCTTGGCCTGGGTCTTGGCGAGCCCGTCGCGCCAGGCGGCGTCGAAGGCCTTCAGCTCGTTCGAGAGCCGCTGGGAGCGGGCGTCGGTGCCGTTCTCGGCCTTGTCCATCGCCGCGCCGATGTCGCCGGTCAGGTACGCCTCGAGGATCTCGGAGGCAGCGGGAGAGATCGGCGCCGGACCGGGCTCGGGCTTCTCCTTCTTGGGCGCCGGCCGCTCGTGCTCGGCCTCGCGCGCGGCGCCGCGGCGCGCACCAGCGGCGGCGTCGCGGATCGCCTGCGCGTCGGCCCGGCCGGGCTCCGCGGCGAGCACCGCATCGAGCAGCGCCAGGGCGCCCGCGCCCTCGCCCGACTCAACCAGCACGCGGGCCTCGCGCACCGCCGCATCGAGCGCGCCCTTGAGCTGCTGCGAGAGCTCGTGCGCCGCCTCGGCGAGGGCCGAGTCATCGGGCACGCCGGCGAGCTGTCCCCTGGCCTGCGCGAAGTCGCGCTTCCCGAGGGCCGTGCGGGCCTGCGCGATGGCCTGCGCGCGCGGCGCCTCGGCCTCGGCGCGCTCCAGGTAGCGCCGGATGTCGGTGTCCTGCGGCGCGAGCTCGGCGGCCACGCGCAGCTTGTCGCGCGCCTCTGCCCAGCGCCCGTCCTTCAGCTGCCGCACGCCCTCTTCGAACCGCTGCTGCGCCAGCGCCCGGCCCTCGCCCTGTTCGCGCGCAGCGGCCGCCTGCTGCGCCTCCAGCCGCTTCTTGCGCGCGGCGCCGACGAAGAAGACCACCAGCAGCACCAGCGCCAGGCCCGCGTAGAGCGGCCCGCGGCCCTTGAGCCCCGGGGCGGCTGCCGGCGCGGCCTTGGCGGGCTTCTTGGGGCCCTTGCCGGAGCCCAGCGTGTCGTCGGGGACTTCGCCCAGCGAGGGCCGCGGCGCGTTCGCGGAGCTCGCCACCCGGCCCGACTTGGCCTTGACCACCACCCCGCCGGGCTCGAGGAACTTCACCACCGTGTCGCCCATGGCGATCTCGTCGCCGCTCTGGAGCACCGAGCGGTCGACGCTGCGTCCGTTGAGCCGCGTGCCGTTGCCCGAGCCCTGGTCGATCAGCACGTACTTGTCGGCCTCGCGGGCGATCACCACGTGCTTGCGCGACACCGAGATGTCCGGGATGACGACGACGCTGTCGGAGCCGCGGCCGATGCTGGTCTCCACCTCGGTGAGGAGGAACTCGCTCCCGTTGCGCGGGCCCGCGACGACCAGCAGGCGCGGCGCCTCGCTCGCGGGGGTCTTGCGGTTCTTGTCGTAGATGAGCGTCGCGTCGCCCGGAGCAGGCGCAGCGGGGGGGCCATCGCCCTCCGGAGCTTCACGGCGAGCCTCGGCGAGCACCTCGGGAGCCGGCCCGCCCGGATTGGTCCGGTCGTCCGGCTCCTGCGCGCGAGAGGGCGCTCCCCTGGGCTTTCCGCTCGTGGTCATTGGCCTCTCAACCTTACACGCCCGGCGCTCGCGCGCCATTCCCGAGTGGCCTGCGGACTACTCGGCGGCGCCGCCGATCGGCGCGGAGACGATGTTCCCCTGCGCCTTCTTGCGGCAGCCGCCCGGGTCCTCCGCCGGGAAGTGGTTCAGCACCTCGCGGTAGACCTGCTGCGCCTTCTCATCGCGGCCGTAGCGCTCCTCCTTCGCCGCGGCAAACATCAGCCGCTGGCACTCCTTGTCGAGGTCCCGCTCGGCGTCCTTGATCAGCTGCGCGACCTCGTCGTAGAGCGGCGGCCGCGGGCTGAGCCCCTCGAGCGAGCGGCGCGCGGTGGTGAAGTACTTCCAGGCGTCGAAGAGGTTGCGCGGGGCCACGCGGCGCTCCTCCAGCTTGCGCCGGCCGCGCTCGTAGGCGGCCTGCGCGGCCTTGAGATCGCCCGGCGTCACCGCGAGGAACTCGACGCGCACCCGGCCGACGCCCCACTCCTTGCCCTTCTGCGACTGGACGAAGGTGAGGACGTTGCGCCCGGTCTCGGAGAGCTGCTCGGGCGTGACCGGCGTGACCTGCACTTCGCCCCGGCCCGCCGCCACCGGCGCCCAGGAGAGGTGCTTGCCGTTGAGCTTGAGCTCGACCTCGCTCGCCGAGCCCACCTTGGTGGCGAGCGAGTGGAAGAGCACCTTGGTCTTCGGGGGCGCGTTGAAGCCGAAGGCCACCGCGTCTCCGCAGTCGACGTCCACCACGCCGTGGCCGAAGGTGAAGCCCGCGGTGTCGTCGTCCACCGCCACCACCTCGGGACACTGCTGCCCCGGCTGCTTCTGGCCGCGCGCCCAGGCCCAGCTCACCACCAGGAAGAGCACCGCGGCGCCGCCGATGATGCCGTAGCGGACCTGCGCCGGGAGCTGCGCGAACTTCTCCCCCAGGCCGGGCGCGGTGAGCGGCCTGCCCGCCTGCGGCGCGACCGCCTTGGCCTCGCCCTGGGCGGGCAGCGAAGAGACGCGCGTCTCTTCGCTTCTAGGCGCCGCCGGAGCCTGCTTGGGCAGCGAGGTGATGCGGGTCTCCTGCTCGCCCGCGGGCGCCGCGGCCTGCGACGCCGCCGCGCGCAGCACCGGCGCGGGCTCGTTTCGCGACTCGAAGCGGAAGGTGATCGGCCCCACCCCGATCCGGTCGCCCGTGCGCAGCTGGGTGGCCCGCGCGATGATCGCGCCGTTCAGCTCGGTGCCGTTGGACGAGCCGTTGTCGGAGAGGATCCACTGCTGGCCCTCCGCCTTGATGCGCGCGTGGTTGCGAGAGACGCCGGCGTCGTTGAGCACCACGTCGTTCTCGACGCCGCGCCCGATGGTGACGTCGATGGCCTCGAACTCGAAGCGCTGCCCGCGGCCCTTGCCCTCGGCGATGGTGAGCTCGAACGGCATGATCAGGTATCCCGTCCTATTCGCTGCCGTAGATGACCGCGAAGAAGATCGGCCCGAAGAGCATGATGAAGATGGTCGGGAAGATGAAGCCGATCAGCGGCAAGAGCAGCTTCACCGGCGCCTCGTTGGCGAGCTTCTCGGCGCGCTGCGTGCGCTCGACCCGCATCTGCGTCGAGAGGATGCGGAGGATCTTCCCCAGCGGCGTGCCCATCTTCGAGGCCTGGATCAGCGCGTTGACAAAAGTCGTTAACGAGGGCAGGTCGATCCGCTCGCCGAGGTTGCGCAGGGCCTCCTCGCGCGTCTTGCCCAGCTTGAGCTCGCTGAGCATCAGCGAGAACTCGTCGGCGAGCGCGCCCTTGCGCCCCTTCTCGACCACCTTGCCGATGGCCGCGCCGAAGTCGAGGCCGGCCTCGACCGAGAGCGTGAGCAGGTCGAGGTTGTAGGGCAGCGCGCGCGTGATCGCGTGCAGGCGGGCGTTCACCTTGTCGTTGAGCCAGATGAGCGGGTAGAAGGCGCCGAAGAGCGCGGTGATCAGCGCCGCCGCGACGAAGTTCACCTCGAGCGCCAGCCCGAGGACCACGCCGCACATGGCGAAGACGCCCGCCGACAGCTCCATCAGCGCGACGATCTCGGCGGGCTTGAAGTCGTTCGGGTGCCCGGCCTTCTTGATGGTCTTGAGCAGCCGGGTCAGGTAGCGCTGCGGCACCCAGCGCTCGTTGAGCAGCGCGAGGAAGGCGATCACCGTCTTGCGCAGCGCCATCAGGCTGCCGCCGAGCGCCGCCGAGGGCGCCCCGAACCCGGCCGCCAGCGCCGCCTCCTCGTCGATGCCCAGGGTGGCGAGGTAGGTGCGCGTGAACCGCTGCCACAGCTCGAAGAGCGCGAGCACCAGCGAGACCACCGCCAACACCGCGGCCAGCGTCGCGCCGAGGATCATGATGTCCGGCAGTTGCTCCACGGTCTTGAGCCTCTACACGTCGATGTTGACGATCTTGCGGATGAGCAAGAAGCCGATGGTCTCGAGCAGCATGATCGAGAGGAGGATGATGTAGCCGTACATCCAGTGCGGGCCCTCGAACATCGGCTCCATGAGGTCCGGCCGGTACCAGTTGAGGAAGAGGCCGATCGCCACCGGCAGGCTCGAGACCACCCAGCCCTGCATCTTGCCCTGGCTGGTCAGCGAGTTGATCTTGCCCTCGAGGCGGAACCGCTCGCGGATGGTCGCGGCGATGGTCTCGAAGATCTCGGCCATGTTGCCGCCGAGCTGCCGGGCGATGTTGGTGGAGGTCGCCACCAGCTCGAGGTCCTCGGAGCCCACGCGGGTGGCCATGTTGGTGAGCCCCAGCTCGACGGGCACGCCCAGCTTGACCTCTTTCACGAAGAGCCCGAACTCCTGCCGCAGCGGCGCCGGCGACTCGCGGCCCACCTGCTCCATCGCCTGCTGGAAGGTGAGCCCGGCCCGCAGCGCGTTCGACATCTGCTGGAGCGCGTCGGTGAGCTGCGTGTTGAAGCGGGCGATCCGGCGCGCGCGGTAGTAGCGGACCAGCCCCATCGGGAGGAAGAAGCCGAGCGTGCCGAGGATGACGCAGAGGAACCAGCCGCCCACCAGGAAGCCCAGCCCGGCCAGCACCACGAAGGCGGCGACGTCGAGCAGCATGATCTGCCCGGGGTCGACGAAGAGGAACATGTCGCTCAAGTCGTTCATCGACTTGGTGACGTAGCGCTCCTTGTACTGCTCGAAGGCGCGCTGGAGCACGCCGAGCACCAGCAGGGCGAAGAAGAACACCGACGCCGCGGTGAGCAAAAATGTAATCGCGGGGAGCATGGACGCTGGTCCCGGGCCTACTCGCCCTTGGCCGGGGCCGCGGAGCCCTCGCTCGAGGCCTTGCTGCCGCGGATGATCTGGATGGTCTTGTACCGCTTGGCCTGCAGCTCGTTGGCCTGGTTGGGCGAGAGCAGCTGCTTCTGGTCGAGGACCTTGCGGTTCTCCTGGTAGTCGAGGTCGTCCGGGTTGCGCAGCAAGAGGGTCAGCGAGCCAGTCTCCTGCGCCAGCGTGAGGATCTCGGCCTCCTCGGGGAGCGCGAGCAGCGTCACCGTCTGGTAGCGCTTCTCCTCCTCGGGCACATAAGTCGTGTTGGCGTTGACGTGGCCCGTCGCGAGCACCACCAGATTTTGCAGCAGGGTCACCGCCTTCATGGTGTCCTTGTTGCCGCCGCCGCCGCCCTCGCCGCCCTCCTTGTTGCCGCCGCCGCCGCCGACCTCGCGGAAGGTGCCGATGACGTCGACGTGGTCGTTCGGGCGCACCCAGAGGCCCACCGCGCTGCGCTCGCCGACGTCGATGGTCACCGCGCGGCCCTTCTGGTTGATCATCGTCGAGAACTCGGCCTCGCGGGCGCTCTCGAAGTGGGAGACCAGGATCGGGTCGCCCTTCTTGAGCGGGACGAGGACGCGCTGCCCGATGGGGAGCTCGCGCTTGGAGGTGTTGTCCTCCTCGATCTTGATGAAGCTCTCGGTGACGAACTTCTCGGGCATGTCCCGGACCGAGACCATCTCCTGGTCGAGCTCGGTGCCCTCGGGGATGTCCACCTCGGCGCAGAGGATCTTGACGGTCTCCCAGCCGGCCTTGACCTTGCGCTGCTGCGCCTTGATCGCGGAGTAGGCGATGAGTCCCGCGAGCAGACCTAGGGCGAGGGCGATGAAGAGGGGATTCTTGCCGGAGAGCACGACACCTCCCGAAAGGCTGCGAAGAGCAAAAGACGGCTCCCTCGCGAATAACACGCGAGGACTGCGGATGGTACGCGGCGCGAGGCGCGGGGCGCAAACCGGACAATCGCCCGACGCGGGCCCGCGAGAACTCTGATGCGCCTCCGGACGACGGGTACCCGGGCACCGCCCACCCGCAACGGCGGTGGCCGCGGTTCGCTTGCCGGGCTCAGTACCCCTGGCCGGTGGCCTTGTCAGCGTCCGCAGCGGCGGGGGCGGCCGGCTTGGCGGCCTTCCTGGCGCGCTCGGTGTTGACGGCGCCCTCGAGCGCGGCGCGGGCCTTCGCCAGCGCGGCGGGCTGCGCCGGAGCGAGGGCAGCGAGCAGGTCGTAGGCCTGCCGGGCCTCGTCGGGCAGGCGCGCGGCAGCGAACCCCTCGACCGCCCGCGAGTAGTCCCTGGCGGCGCCCTCGGTGTCTCCGGCCTGGGACCGGAGACGCCCGGCCCGCAGCCAGAGGCGCGCGGCGGCAGCGGGGTCGGACGTGGAGGCGGCCTGCTGCTCGTGGATCTCGGCGATCGCCAGCGGAGAGGCCCGACCCTCGGCCGGAGCGGCCTCCTTTCGCGCGACTGCCGCCTTGGCCGGAGCAGCCGCAGCCGGGACGGACCGGGGCGCGGCGGACGGAGGCGGCGTGGGCGTGTGCGCGCGGCTCTCCGCCTTGGGCGCCGGCCCGAAGGACTCCAGCGCCGCGCTCGCCGAATCACCAGCCTTCGCCGGTTGCGGCGAGACGGGCCCCGGCGACCGCGCGACCGCCACCACCGCGGGTGCGGCGGGCTTCGCCTCGGCCGGCGGAGCGGCCTGCTCGCGCTTGACCTTGCGCTCCCCGGCATCGTCCGGCCTGGGCGGCGAGAGGGCGAGCCCGAGGTCGCCTCCGCCCTCTTCCTGCCGCTGCTGCGCCGGAGGAGGCGGCGGCGGCTCTGCAGCGCGCACAGGCCGCTTCTTTGAAGGCTGCACATCCTTGTCCGCGGACCCAGCGACGTCGGCGTTGGGCGCGCTGGACACCGCCCCGCGCGCTCCGCCGGCATTCGACGCAGCGCCCAGACCAGCCGCGGCCCCGCCAGCGCCAGAGAGCGCACCGAGCCCGCCGCCGCCCGGGGGCCCGGAGTCGTCGAGGGCGTCCGCCACCCCAGCGGGCGCGGCCCTCTTGGCCTTTTCGCGCGGCGCCTGCTCCGGCGCCGCCTTCTTCCGCACGGCGGAGGCCTGCTTCTCGGCGACGTCCCGCTCCGCCTCCTGCTGCGAGCGCTCCTCCTTCGATTCCTGGGCCTGCTGCGCGATCACCGCCAGCGCGGGAGCAGGCGAAGCCTTGGCTGCGGCGGGCGCGGGCTCCTCGGCCAGCTTCAACGGCGGGCCCGTCTGCGTGCTGCTCACCACCAGCGCGAGCCCCGCGGCGACAGCGACGGACACGCCCACCGTCGCCCGCAGCCAGCCCCGCCGCTTGAGGCGGGCCGCATCCAGCGAGATCACCTGTGCGCTCGCGGGCTCCACCGGCGCGGACGCCGCGGCCCGCTGCTGCGCCGCCTCGCGCGCGGCCGCCAGCAGCTTGTCGTCGAACCCCGGGCGGGGCTGCTCTTCCACTTGCAGCGCGGTCACCAGCGGCGAGACGGCCCGCAGGGCGCCCTGCAGCTTCGCGAGCTCCGGACCGCACGCAGCGCAGCCCTGCGCGTGCGCAAGCACGGCCGCCGCCTGATCGGGCGCGAGCTCGCCGTACGCGAGGTCGAGCAGCAGGTCCTGGCAGTCGGTGCAGTTCATCGCTCCCTCAGACCCCGATCTTCTGCGTTGCTTGCGCCGCCCGAATCCACCGAAGCGGCGTGCCCTGCGTCGATGCCCGCCGCCTCGAGGTGCTTCTTCAGGCCCTCGAGCGCGTAGCGCATCCGGCTCTTCACCGTGTTCTCGTTCACTCCGACCATCACCGCGATCTCCTTGAACGGCACGCCCGCCTGCTCCCGTAGGATGAACACCTCGCGCTGCTCCTCGGGCAGCGCCGCCAGCGCGCGGGCCAGCACGGGCCGCAGGAGCGCGCTCTCGGCGCCCCGCTCCGGACCGGCCTCGAAGCCAGCCACCTGCTCGATCAGCGCAGGCCCATCGCTCTCGCCGTCGCCCGGGGCCTTGGCGTCGAGGCTCTCGGTGCGGCGGAACTTGTCCCGGCGCGACTGGTCGACGCAGAGGTTGCGCGCGATCGTGTACAGCCACGTCTTGAAGCGCGCCTTCTCCTGCCAGCCGGCTGCCCCGCGCACGAGGCGCAGGAAGGTCTCCTGGGCGAGGTCCTCCGCTCTCTCCCGGTCTCCCAGCATCCGCACCAGGAAGGTGAAGAGGGGGCCCCGATGGCGGCGCAGCAGGCGCTCGAATGCGCCCGCGTCACCCTGCTGGTAGGAGGCCAGCAGCTCCTCGTCGGTCTGTTCTGGAGGCATGAACGCGCGGGGGCTCTCGGGGATCTACCGCGCCCCTCCCGGGCGCCGTTTCAGGAGTACCACAGGCGCCAGGAGGAGCGGCCGCCCAAGACCGCGAAGTGAGGCGGCCGCGAGGGCGCGGCTGACCGGTGAGCGGTTGGTTACTGATTCGGTAGCCGGCTCGCTTTGCTCCGAATCGACGGGCTCGCAGGAGCTGCTAGCCCGCGACCTGCATCCCGTGGTGGTTCACGGTGGGCCGGAAGCCGGTCTGGCTGCGCGGCAGCCGGAGCTCGTTCAAGCCGCCCTGCCCGCCCCGCATGCAGAAGATCAGCAGGCGGACCGCGCGCTCGTCGAAGTGCCCGGCCTCCGCCTCGTCGAGCAGCTGGTCGATGGCGCCGCGCGCGCTGTAGGGCTGCGGCCGCCAGGTGCGGCTGGCGATCATCGCCGCGAAGGCCGACGCCACCGACAGCACGTCGAGCCCGCGCAGCGGGGCCCTGGCCGCCACCCGCGGGTAGCCGTGTCCGGCCCGCACGTGGTGCAGCAGGGCGAGGTGCACCGCGGGCGCGTCCCCCAGCACCGACGCGAGCAGCAGCGCGCCGAGCAGCGGATGGTCCTCCAGGGCCAGCGCCTCTGCCCGCGTGAGGTGGTCGCGCTTCTGCCGCAGCCGGGGCGCGGCGTGGCGCATGCCGAGATCGTGCACCAGCGCGCCGGAGAGCGTGCGGCCGAGGGCAGGCGAGTTGCCGAGCGCCGCGCGGAACAGCCGGGCCGCCACCACCGCGGTCCACAGCGCGTGCTGCAGCCGCGCGGTGTCCTCGCTGCGCAGCTGCTCGAGCTCGTCCCAGACCTCTTGGGGGAAGCGGATGTCGGCCAGCACGTCGGCCGCGTGGGCGCGGGCCTGGCTTGAGCCGATCAGGTGTTGCAGCGGCGGGGCCTCGAAGGCGTCGAGCAGGTCGTCGGCGAGCGAGGTCTCGGCGAGCGGCCGCTGGCGGAGCGCCGGAGGGGCCCGGGAGGCGACCTCGCGGAGGTAGTTGAGGTCGACCACCTCGCCGCGCGAAGCGACGATCCGCCCGTCCGCGGCGACCAGGTCGCGGGTGAGGATGGTGCCTGCCAGCGCTGTGTCCACCTTGCCTCCACGGCGCGCCTCTGCACGCCACCGGAGGTTGTAGCCGGGCGCTCCGGGTGCGCAGCAAGGCGTCGCAGGTGCCTCGAGCGGGGGCAAGGTGGGCGGCTGTCAGCCCGCCTGGGGATCCTCAGCGGGCTCGCCGCCCGGGTGCGGCTCTTCCGGGGCCGGCGCCTCGTCGACCTGCTGGGCCTCCGCGGCGACCTCTGCCGCGCCGTCGTGCGCCTCGGTGCTGAACGGCGCTGCGGCCGACTCCCGCTGCGCGCGAAGATCCTCGGCGAGCTCGCCGACCGAGAGCACCTGCCGCCGCTCCAGCACGCGGAGCAAGCCCGCCAGGAGGCGGAGCGCCCCGACGCCGTCGTGCGGATCGATCCCGGCGGCGCCCAGCACCTCGACATCGCCGTGGGAGAGCGCGGTGGTCTCGGCCAGCGCCTGCCCGAGCCAGCCAGCGCCTTCGGGCGGCGGCTCCGACGGCGGCGCGACCCAGCCCGGGAGGCCGAGGCCTTCGGGTTCGGCTGCGTCGACGCCCGCGGGCTCGCCCTCGAACTCGGTGAACACCGCTGGCTCTTCGCCAGCCTCAGCCGGGGCCTGCGCTGTAACGGGTCCGCTGATGAAGGCTGCTGCGTCGGCCACTTCGATGGGGTCGCTCTCCCAGGTGACCGGAACATCGTCGGCGGACTCGTCGGCGGGCGCAGGCTCCTCCGCAGGCTCCTGCGCAGCAGCCCTCTCCTCGACCGCGGTGTGCTCGGCAGCGGGCGCGGCGGCCGCGACGAACTCCGGCTCGACCACAGCGCTGGGCGCTTCGACGACCTCAGCCTCTTGCGCGGGCGCGGGCTCCTCCGCAGCGAAGATCGCCTCCGCAGCGACGGGCTCTTCCAACGCAGCTGCCTCTGCAGCAGCAGCGAGCTCGTGGGCGGCAGCGGGCTCTTCTTCAGCAGCAGGCTCTTCCGCAGCGACGGGCTCTGCCGCAGCAGCGGGCTCTTCCGCGGCGACGGGCTCTTCCGCGGCGACGGGCTCTTCCGCGGCGACAGTCGCTGCTACCGCGGTGGGCTCTTCCGCAGCGGGCGCCGCCTCCCTCGCCGCGACTGGCTCGGTGCCGAACGCCTGTCCGTCAACCGCCGCGAACTCTTCGACAGCGATCTGCTCCTCGAACGCCACGGCCGGCCCTTCGGTGGCCTGGTGCTCCTCGGCGAACGAGGGCAGGTCGGGGTCGGTCGCTTCGGGAAGCGCGGGCGCGGCCCCCCAAGCATCGGTCGCTTCTCCGGCGAGCGGGTCCGCGGTGGCACCCCATGATTCGGGTGCCTCTGCGTGAGCGCCCTCGGCCGCAGCCCAGGGGTCCTCGGGCTGCGCGGCAGGAGCTTCGTCGACTGGGGCCTCCGCAGTTGGCGCGTCGGTGGCACCCGTCGCCTCTGCCGCCGGCGGGGCCTCGATCTCGGAGGAGACTGCGGCGAACTCGGCCGTGTCGCTCGCGGGCACGGAGGCTTCGAGGTTTTCGTCGGTGGCCGCGGCGATCAGTTCCGGGGCTGGCGCGGAGGGCGCCGGGCCTTCCTGGGCGGCCGCCTCTTGGGCCGCAGGTTCCTGCGCGGTTTCTCCTGCGGTGACGGCTCCAGCTTCGGTCGATTCGGGCGCAGCCCCTTCCACCGCTTTGGCTTCGGGCGCAGCCTGTACTGCGGCCGGTGCG